>JAIQGE010000006.1 GCA_020072815.1 Terriglobia bacterium
TACGACTGTCTTAACGAGTGACTCGGCGAATTTGTAGTACCGGTGAAGATGCCGGTTTCCCGCATCTAGACGGAAAGACCCCGTGCACCTTTACTATACCTTTACTATGAACTATGGCACTTGCTGCGCAGGATAGGTGGGAGGCTTTGAATCCAGGCTTTTGGGCTTGGAGGAGCCAACGGTGAGATACCACCCTGCGAGTTCTGTGGTTCTAACCTATCCCCGTAATCCGGGGAAGGGACATAGTAAGGCGGGTAGTTTGACTGGGGCGGTCGCCTCCTAAATTGTAACGGAGGCGTACGAAGCTACGCTCAGGCTGTTTGGAAATCAGCCGTCGAGTGCAAAAGCATAAGCGTGGTTGACTGCGAGTCCTACAAGACGAGCAGGTACGAAAGTAGGTTTTAGTGATCCGGTGGTTCTGCATGGAAGGGCCATCGCTCAACGGATAAAAGGTACGCCGGGGATAACAGGCTGATCGGAGCCAAGAGTTCATATCGACGCTCCGGTTTGGCACCTCGATGTCGGTTCATCGCATCCTGGAGCTGTAGAAGGTTCCAAGGGTTAGGCTGTTCGCCTATTAAAGCGGTACGTGAACTGGGTTCAGAACGTCGCGAGACAGTTCGGTCCCTATCTGGTGTGGGCGTAGGAGATTTGAGGGGGCTTGTCCTTAGTACGAGAGGACCGGGATGAACGAACCTCTTGTGTTCCAGCTGTCGTGTCAACGGCATGGCTGGGTAGCGAAGTTCGGTTGTGATAAACGCTGAAGGCATATAAGCGTGAAACACTCCCCAAGATGAGATCTCCCAACCCTTAAGGGTAATGAAGGGCACAGGAAGACCACCTGTTTGATAGGCTCGGAATGTAAGGCCAGTAATGGCTTCAGTTTACGAGTACTAATCGCCCGTTCGGCTTGACCATAAAATTTACTCAGGGCAACATGCGCCGCAAGGCACAATCGCGCTCCTGACAATGGGTCATTGGCACTTAGCCTCACGGCGGTGTTCAAAACTTATGGTCGGCGCCTTAAACGCAAAAAGACGCAGCTTGCTGCGCCTCTAGCGGTGGAAGTCAATCTATTCAGTTGTGAGGCGTCGTCCTCGCGCTCTTTTACAAGCTTGGTCTTCCTAGGAGGACCCCTTGCGCGGAATAACACGAAGTAGAACCTGACCTCGCGCCGCGCATTGACAAATTCAAGAGGTGTAAAAGCAGATCCTTCGCGCAGGGCGCTCAGGATTTCGGCTGGCGGCTCAGACGCCGCCAAAACGCCTCAATCTTGCGGTGATCTTACCGCGGGGGTTCCACCCGTTCCCATCCCGAACACGGAAGTTAAGCCCCGCAGGGCCGATTGTACTGCACGCGAAAGTGTGTGGGAGAGTAGGTCGTCGCCGCATTAAAATAATGGCCCGATTCAGAAATGAGTCGGGCCGTTTCCTTTTGCAGCGCATCTCTTACTGCAGAGGCCGCGGAGTTCGCAGAGGAAAGCCAAACCCTTACCGCTGATGACGCGGATTTGAACGGCTTCACGCAGATAAGGCATAAAGAGAGATGGGGCGGAGAAAGCCTTCGCGATGGCTACCGAAAAGCGGCCGTTGAAGATATGTGGACCGCAGCCGCCCTCGGCTGAGAGAAATCCAGCATCTTGGAGAATCGTGTAACACAGGCACTCTTCCCTGTGCGTCTTTCCGACCTGCCCATCAACGCAACTCTTAGTTAAGTGTTTATTGAGGTACTGCGATTCTTCCCTCCAAAAGAAAAAAGGGCGCACCGCTTTAGCAATGCGCCCATCCTCGGGACTCAGGAGAAAGACTTACTTCTTGAACTTCGCAGGAAACTCCGCGATGATCCCGCTGCTGAGCAGGTCCGCTAGGCCCAGAATATGCGCGTGGATCTTGTCATACTCCTGGATGTCCGCTGCATAATTGCCTTGCAGCCGGTCCGTGGCCTCAGCCAGCGTCAGGTCCAGGTGCATTTTCATGCCGGCCTTCATGTCGGCGGCCGGCCAGTGCTTGGGATTGGCGCCGCTCAGAAACGCCGCGATTTCATCCGCGTTGGCGTACCATTTGGCGGCAGCGGCATCGATCTTCGCTTTGTCGCCCGACTTGGCGGCTTCGATCAGAGCGGCCGCGCCCAGAATATGGTCCTTGAGCAGCGCCGTCAGCTTGGCCCCGGCCGCATCTCCGTAGAACCCTGCTACTGCGTTGCCGATGTCTGTCTGGTTTTGCAGCAACCGCTGCGTGGTGGCGTCTTTGTCCGGCAGGTTTGCTACGGCGCTGATGATGTACAGACGCGTCCAGGTAATGTGGTCTTCCCAGAGCTTGCGCATGGCCTTGCTGAAATCAGCCTGGGACATCTGCTGGGAGTCGGCGGGCGCGGTAGCGGCGAAGGCCGGCGCTGTCCACAGCGCCAGCAGGACTGCGCCAGCTAGGAACGTTGCCAGCGTGCGGCGAAAAGCATCGTATTTCTTGAGTCTCATCTTATGACCTCTCTCCCTCAGGATTGAATTGCAAGCGATGAAGGATTCCGTAAAAGATAGAGTCACAGGGAACATGCAGGTTACAGGGACTTCCGCTTAACCGAAGCCCTCGCACTGTAAGAGAAAACTCAAAGCCTTACCGCTGATGACGCAGATTCAACGGATTGACGCTGGGAAAGCTTGAAGAAGCGTGGGCTTCTAAGAATTGTGGACCGCAGCCGCCCTCGGCTGCGTTGTGCTCCTAACCACATTGCCGACCGTATACTATCTTCTGCATGTCCTCCCGACTTCGCTGCCACTGGGCCACCACGCCCGCCATGATCGCCTACCACGACAAAGAGTGGGGTGTTCCCCAGCACAACGACCATGTCCTCTTCGAATTCCTCATCCTTGAAGGCGCCCAGGCCGGCCTGAGCTGGTCCACCATCCTGGCCAAGCGCGAAGCTTACCGCAAAGCCTTCAGCGCGTTTGATCCCGTAAAAGTCGCGCGCTATACGCCGGCGCGGACCGCAAAGCTGCTCAAAAATCCGGGCATCGTGCGCAACCGGCTCAAGATCAAATCCGCCGTACAGAACGCCAAAGCCTTTCTGCTAGTGCAGAAGGAGTTCGGCAGCTTTGACCGCTACATCTGGCAATTTGTGGGCGGCACGCCGATCAAGAACTCCCGGCGCAGCATGAAAAGCCTTCCCGCCGAAACCGCGGAATCCCGCGCCATGAGCAAAGATCTGAAGAAGCGCGGCTTCAACTTCGTTGGACCGACCGTTTGCTACGCCTTCATGCAAGCCGTGGGGATGGTGAACGACCACCTGGTGAACTGCTGGAAGTACAAGCCAACGAACCGTTGAAGCGGAAACCTCGCACTGCAAAAGAAAAATAAAATCTTACCGCTGATGACGCAGATTCGCGCAGGGATTCACGCTGACAAATCCCGAAGAAACATGAATCATTGAAGAAATATCGGGTTCTCCAGGCGCAGGCTTCAAGATTCCCGGCTGCATTGCATTCGTTCTCCGTAGAACCCGCGCTTCTTCGAGCTTTATCCTCGGAAATCCGCCCAATCAGCGTCATCAGCGGTAAGGTTTCCTTCGATTCGTGTGCACTCCGCGCCCATTCGCGGCTAACATCTTCGTGAGGAAATACCTCTCATGAACCACTTGATCACCGGAGCCGCCAGCGGGATCGGCTTTGAGCTGGCGCGAACACTTCTCGCCCGCGGAGACGCCGTCCTGGCTTGCGACGTCAACACTGCGCCCATGGACCAACTTCGTCCGCACGCCGCCGCCCCGGGCCACTTGCAAATCACGCAACTCGACGTCCGCGATCCCGCGCAGTGGGAGTCGGCCATGCTAACGGCCTCACGCCTGTGGCCGCGGATTGACACCGTCATGAACGTCGCAGGAGTCATGCACGTGGACGCCCTCGCCGACATCCAGAACAGTGACGTGGACCTGCATCTGGACGTCAACACCAAAGGCACCATCTTCGGGACGCAAGCGGCTTTTCGCGTGATGCGCAACCAGGCCCCCGACGACCGCCAGGGCCGCGGCCACATCATCAACATTGCGTCCTTGGCAGGCTTGGCGCCTCTGCCCGGCCTGGCCCTGTATTGCGCGTCCAAGTTTGCGGTGCGCGGCTACTCGCTCGCCGTGGCCGGCGAACTCAAGCAGCTCGGCATCTCGCTGACCGTGATCTGCCCCGACGCGGTGGCCTCGCCCATGACCGCGCCGCTCGCGCACAAACCGGCGGCCGCACTGGTCTTCACCGGAGCGCGCCTCTTGCGCGTGGACGAAGTGGTCCGGGCCATCGTGGAACGCGCGCTGGTCAAGCGTCCCGTGGAAATCGCCCTCCCGCGCCGCCGCGCCCTGCTGGCGAAAGTGGCCGGCGGTTGGCCCGCCGTGGCCAGCCTGCTGACCGGCCGCATGACGCGCTTGGGGAAGCGCAAGCAGGCACGCTTGCCGTAACAAATACAAAATTCCACCACGGAGACACGGAGACACTGAGACACGGAGGAAATCAAAACCTTACCGCTGATGACGCTGATTGCGCTGATAAAGCTTGGAGCAAATGCTAGTGTTCGAAGCGGCGTGAGCATCTGAACAACTGGGGGCACTCCTGCCTGCGCGCCTTTTCTTGACTTTGAGTGCCCACCTACCTTCTTGTCTTATCTGCGAAAATCCGTTCAATCCGCGTCATCAGCGGCAAGGTTCTTGCCTCCTTGCGACTAGCAACCAACATCCCAAAGAAAACAGGCCGGGCTTGAACACCCGGCCTGGCTTGTCACCCACTGTTACGCACTACTTCGACTTGGTCACGCTCGCCGTCACCGCTGCCGGTTGTTCGGAAGGGATCTTCACCGTAGTCAAAATCCGTTCCATTTTGTCGAACAACGCCATGTAGTCCACGGGTTTGGTGTTGTTGGCTGACTCTTCCACGCCCAGCGCGAACTCGTAGCAGGCGCCGGACTTCTCACCCGTCGGCCCGGGGACAAAGTGGTGGAAGTACTTCACGTCAGTCTGTTCGGTGGCGTTCTCCACTCGGGAGTACTGCACGCCGCGCACGCTGGCCATGATGGGCAGCGACGCGTCCGTGGGGTCCACCGGCGGATTGCTCTTCACCGCTTCAGGAGACGGGTTGGCAAACTGCCAGCATTGTTCCTGTGTCAGGCCTTGGTGCACGCTGACCTTGAAGAACGAAGAAGCAGAATCGCCAGTTTGCCCGATGGTCGCCAGGGTCACGCCGCCGGGCTGGGAAAAATTGGTGGGCACCGGATCCGGCAGCGGCGAATTCCCGCTCACCGGCTCGGGCATCAGCTTGAACGTCCGCGGATAGCGGAAGGTCACGCCGTCATCCGGGTTCTTATAGGTCAAGGTTGAAACCCACACCGGCGCCTTTTTCTTCGCCGTCACCGCGGGTGCGTCCGGCAGCGTGGCTGGACTGGGCAGCGGCGCCGCCGGAACGATGGTCGTGTTGGGCGCGCTAACGGTGGTTTGTTTTTCTTTGCTGCTGCATCCGTCCAGCGCGATGGCGAAGGCCACCGCCAGCACCGTGGTGCAGACCAGCGTGAGCGATACGCCCACGCCCAGGGTGTGCCGCATGGCTTGCGACGCGCGGCCAAAGTCGTGTTGGCTTTTGGCTTCATTGGAGTCGAATGATTTCATGTCCTTCATGTTTGTCACCTCTGCTGCCGGTGTGAGCGTCTGTGGCTTGCGGCAGCATCCTGGTGAATGGCACGGACGTAGCCAATCCAGAAGTCATTGATTCTGCATTAGTTATTAGCCAACGATTTCTAGCACGGCGTGGTAGGCGAATCACAGTGTGTCAATTGAGACACGCTCAGCAAGTCGTGCGGCGAACAACGCTGACATCCACGGAAGTCTTGAGTTAAGCTCTGGAGCCATGCCCACCCCTAAACTCGTGATCAAAAAGTTTGAGGCCGTGCTGGAGCGCGTCGGCAACCGCTTGAACTGGACCATCGCCCGCGTGCCGCCGGAAGTGTCGAAAGCATGGGGTGTGCGCGGGCAACTCAGGGTCAAAGGCGAGATCAACGGCTTCGCCTTTCGCACATCGCTGTTCCCCACGCGCGAGCGCGGCCACATGATGATGGTCAACAAACAGGTGCAAAAAGGCAGCGGCGTCCGCGCTGGGATGAAAGCCCGTTTCCGGCTGGAGCCCGACACCGAGAAGCGTGAGATGCCGCCCTCGCCCGAGCTCGAGCGCGTTCTCAAGCAGTCCAAGACGCTGAAGAAGTTCCACGATTCATTGAGCTTCTCCATGCGCCGCGACATCGCCCGATGGATCAATGAAGGCAAGCAAGCGGAGACGCGCAAACGCCGCGCGGAACAACTTGCCGAGCGCCTGATGCTGGCCATGGAAGGCGAACGCGAACTGCCTCCTGTGCTTCAGGTGGCTCTGGCGCGCAATCCCAAAGCGCGCGCCGGATGGGAGCTCATGCCACCCGGACAACGCCGCTTCCACCTGCTCGGTATCTTTGGCTACCGCAATCCGGAGTCGCAGGCCCGCCGCATCGCCAAAGCCATGGAAGCCATGGTGGAGTGCGCGGAAAAGCAGGAACGCAAGCAGGCCTGAACCCCGAACAGCATGTCGGATCAATCAGGAGGAATCCGTATGTTTTCAGGACTTCAGCTGCTCCTCTGCTGTGTCATCCTGAGCGTAGCGACGCTGCGCAGCACGGCGTCGCGCAGTCGAAGGACCCCGAGAATCTTTCCCTGACGATGCCGCTACAGTGAGTTCTCCCAAAGCACGGTGTCCTACAACAAAGACAAAAGGAAGGTCCCTGGCGAGACGCTCCAAGCGTGTTGGGAATTGACATCTTCGAGATGCCTCGACTTGCTCTCGCAGCTCAGCTCGACCCGCGCTCAGCATGAAAGGTCAAAATGGTTACGTAATCCCTAAAAACTGGCAGCCCGCGCTTCGCAAGATTTGACCGCCGTCAGCGTTCACTCTTAACATGTGCGCTTGGCGCCCGTTTACGTCGCTACCAAACGCCCCTTTTAAGGAGAACCCCATTGAGAAGCCTGCGATTCTCCCCCATCGCCCTGATACTCATCATTTGCCTTGCCGCCGTTTGTGCGGTGGTGGCTTCGGCCCGCATGCAAGACTCCAAAGAGATTGAACCCGCGCCGGAGAAAAAGGTCGAGCGCGAAGTCCGCGAACTGATGGAGAAAGTCGAGCAAGCTGCCCTGAAAGGCGACTCCGCCTTCTTCCAGCAATACTTTGACGATGACCTTGTCCGCGTGGAAGCGCGCGGGCAGATGGTCTCCAAGGACGTTGCCTTGCTTGCCATGAAAACCGGCGCGGTGAAATACCACATGCTCGAGCCCCGGGAAATGCTGGTGCGGGTCTATGGCGATACGGCGGTCGTGAGCGTGATTTACGACTTCCAGATGACCAGGAACGGCAAGAAGAGCAGCGGGCCCAACTGGGTCACGCGTGTGCTGGTCAAGCGCGAAGGAAAATGGCGGGAAGTTGCTTTCCAGGCCACCCACATTGAAGAGAAAGAACCAGGCGTGCGCGTGGAATGAACGGCGAGTCCTGCACGGAGAGTAAATGTCCTTTGTCTGCCCAGTCTGTGATCAGAGCTCATTGAAGATTACTTTCTCTCTGGAACTGCCGCCCAGCGGTGATGACGATGAAGTCACGCTTCAAACCGTGAAGTGCGCGGAATGCAGTTTCCGCGGGCTGGCTGTCTATCGCGAAAGCCGGCACGGCAGCCTGGATTCCGAATCGTGGCAGCACGATGGGTACGTGACCAGCGATGAGGTCATGGAGCGATTGCTGACAACCATGCTGCTGTGTCATTCTCCAAAGAACCGCCGCTGCGCGTGTGAGGCGCATGCGTCGCTCGGCAAGCATGACTGGTCAGCCCCGGCGCGGAGCGGAATTGAGGTAATCCAGCGGTTTGAAATGCGCCGGGCGCGCTGATGGCCCAAGTTAGGTTCCGCCTCATCCAATCCGCAGTTTATCGCGGCGGCGGCGATCACCGCGGGCCAGCTCCACGATCTCGCTGATCATCTCCGCGTACGAGCGCCCGGATTTCTTGGCTGACATAAAGAACTCTGAGTCGCTGGACAGCCAGGGATTGGGATTGGCTTCAATCACGTAGACCTCACCCTTGGTGGAAATTCGCATATCAATCCGGCCGTAGTCGCGCAGCTTGAGGATCTGATAGGTGACCAGAGCGGTCTTGCTCAGCAGCTTGGCGGTGGCCTCATCCATGTCTTCCATCGGCGCCGACTTGGTGACTTTGTACGCCTCACTGTCTTTTTCCCACTTCACTTCCGTGCCGGCGACTTTGGGCATGCTGGCCGGAAGACGCGAGAGGTCCAGCTCAATCATGGGCAGCACCTCCGGACGCTGGTTGCCGAGAATGCCGGCGTAGATTTCGCGGCCTTCAATGTACTCTTCAATCAGCGCGGGCGAGTCGAATTCCTCCTGGACGTAATGAATGCGCTGCATCAGTTCCTTCACGCTGGTGACCACGGCGTCCTTGTCAATGCCCAGCGATCCGTCTTCCGAGATGGGCTTTACGATGAGCGGGAACTTGATGTCGTGCGAATGTTCCAGATTGCCCTGATAACAGGTGGCGAAGTAAGGCGTACGGATGCCGTGAAACTCGAACAACTTTTTCGCCAGGCCCTTGTCCTGCGCCATGTACAGCCCCTGCGGGCCGGCGCCGGTGTAGGGGCGGCCGAGCAGGTCCAGGTAGGCGGCCACGTGCATTTCTTTGTTGTCGTCGCCGGCGTAGGACTCCACCAGGTTGAAGAAGAGGTCGGTTTCCACGCGGGCCAGCGCGGTCAGCGACTTGTCTTCTCCGTCCAGCACAACGTAGCTTGGCTCGTGGCCGAGTTTTTCCAGCGCTTCAAAAATCTCTTCGCGGTCGTGTTTCTCGCGCTTCTTGCGTCTCTTGCCCGCACGCTTCTTCTTTTCCGGTTCCGGTGCGGACTCTTCTTCCTCGCCCCAGTTTTCGTAAAGAATCGCGACTTTTAGTTTCTTCTCCATAGAATTTCCCGTTCAGCTTGCGGCCAACAAGCCGTGACCACGACGGTCCCTCGTGTTTTATGTTTGCACAAATTTACCGCGCGCCACGTAGTTCATGGCCAGCGCGGTGGCGTACACGGTAATTTCCGTAAGATAGTCTTTCTCCAGTTTCACGTCAGCGCGCAGGTTCAGCTCGCTGACGCCGGCTTCAATGGATTCCACCAGCTTCTTGACCAGCGGACGTTGCACGCCGGTCCAGTAGGTCAGTTTGTCCACCAATGATTTGCGGTTTTCCCGCAGCAGTTCCGCCGCCGGACGCACGCCGTTCTTGCGGCGGCGTCCGACTTTGAAGATGTCTTCCAAGTCGGAGTCCAGCGGCAAGTCGCCGGGCGATGGCTCCTGCAACTGGGCCATCTCATAAAACGCGGCCACCGTGGTGTCCATTTCTTCCACGGTGATGTCGGTCCGTCCGCGCGGACGCACCGGATCGGTCTTGCCCAGCCGCCGGGCCATTTGGTCCACGTAGCGGATTTTCTCCATGGCCGGCCAGCCCTGGTAGCGCTTGCGCCAGCGCGAGCCCGGCGTGAGCCACACGGCAAAGGTTTCAGCAAAGTCTTCGTCCGGATGCTTCTGCGCGTACCAGCCTTCCATGTGGCGCACAAAGCTGCGCGAGAATGGGATGGGCCGGTACGCGTCGCGATACGGCTTGCGGTACGGTCCAAAAAGCTGTTTCCATTCCGGCGTCTTGTAGAGGGCGTATGCGTAGTTGATGGCGTGGCCCGCCTCGTGGCGAAGGTACATCATGATCTGGCGCGAGTCCTCCAGATCGTTCATCTCTTTTTCCAGCCGCGCCAGTTTGGGATCAGCCAGGTAAAAAGGAATCCCGATCACCGGCTCTCCGGACGGGCAGCCCCATTCGTCGGTGAGGTAGCACGCGGGACGAAACTTCTTCAGGCCCTTGCGCTCCAGTTCGCGATAAAGCTGCTGGACGTAGCGCTCCAGGGGAGAACCTTCCAGCTTCAGCCCCAGCTCGCGAATCGGCTTGCTGAGGAGCTCCTGGACATCCGGCGGTGCTTTTTCAAATGGGCGCAAGTCTAACTCCATCAGAAGGTTAGCACACGCAGTAATAGCTGAGGAGTTACTCTAGGCATACCATGTAACCGCTACCTGCGGAACGTTCCGTTTGCAGGTCCTCGCAAGAGAGACCAGTCGCTGCGTTCTCTGTTTAGCTTAAAATCCGCACTATCTCCCCCTCGTTGCGGCCAAACACATAATAAGAAAAGGATGACAACCATGCGGCGAACTCTTTGGACTCGATTTCTGCCCGCGTCTCTGCTGATGGGGCTTCTGTTCGCGAACGCGGCTCTAGCTCAGGACAAATCCGGCAAGCCTGGCAATGACGCTCCGGCGCTGACCATCTACAACCAGTCTTTCGCGGTGGTGCGGCAGACGCTGCCGCTGGAACTGAAGAGCGGCGCCAATCAACTGGAAATCACTGACATCACGTCGCACCTGGAGCCGGACTCGGTGATCCTGCGCGACCTCAAGAGCGGCCGCGACCTTCGCATCCTGGAGCAGAACTACCGCAGTGACGTGGCGTCGCAAGGAAGACTGCTGTCGCTCTATGAGGGCAAGACCATCGAATTTCTGGTGGCGGACAAAGACGGCAACCGCCGGCTGATGCCGGGCAGGATCATCCGCAGCGGATACACTCCGCACTACCAGGCTTACAACGCTTACGGCCAGCAGTACTACCAGGCACAGCAGGCCTACGCCGCCTCCGGCAGTGGCGAGCCGATCATTGAGATTGACGGCAAATTGCAGTTCGGACTGCCCGGCATGCCGGTGTTTCCCGCGCTCAGCAGTGACACCATTTTGAAACCCACGCTCTCCTGGCTCTTGCAAAGCGACAAAGCGGGCGCCACCAACGCCGAGTTCAGCTACGTGACCGGCGGCATGAGCTGGCACGCCGATTACAACGTGGTAGCGCCGGTAAGCGGCAACCTGCTGGAGATTGTCGGTTGGGTGACGCTGGACAACCAGACCGGCAAAACATTCCCCAACGCGCGCATCAAGCTGATGGCCGGCGACGTGAACAAATTGCAACCGGGCGTCGGGGCGGCTGATTCCTTCAGCGTCAACGGCGCGATGCGCATGGAAGCAGCCGCGCCCGCGGTCACCGAGCGCAGCTTTGACGAATACCATCTCTACACCCTGGAGCGCGCCACCACGCTCTACGATCGCGAGACCAAACAAGTGGAGTTCGTCCGCGCCGCCGGGATCCCTTCGCAAAGGCTCTACGTGTATGACGGCGTGAAGATAGACCAGAACTACCGCAACTATCCCATGGAAAACATCCGCGAGATGGAGAATTTCGGGGTCCAATCCAACCCCAAGATCTGGGCCATGGTGGAATTCAAGAACAGCAAAGAGAACCACCTGGGCTTGCCGCTGCCCAAGGGCCGCGTGCGTTTCTATCGCCGCGATACTGACGGCCAGATGGAGTTTACCGGCGAGAACCTGATTGACCACACGCCCAGCGACGAGACCATCCGCCTGTACACCGGCAACGTGTTTGACGCCGTGGGCGAACGCAAGCGGACGTATTACAAGGTTGACCGCAACGCGCACTGGTTAGACGAGAGTTTTGAGATTAAGCTGCGTAACCACAAGAAAGAACCCATTGAAGTTCGCGTGGTGGAGCACTTGTATCGCTGGTCCAACTGGGACATCCAAAAGAACTCAGACCCCTTCAACAAGCTGGACAGCAAGACCATCGAGTACCGCGTGCAGGTTCCGGCCGATGGCGAGAAGACTGTGACCTACACGGCGCATTACACCTGGTGACGGAATACGGAGCGCGCGAGACCTCTGGCGGCTGGAAGATCTCTAACGGCACAGTGCCCAGTCATCGTGTTCTTTGCCGCAAGCACACTTAGGCGGAGGCAGCTCCTTGTCCGTTCCCCAGGACAGGAGCCAGGCCTTCATGTCCTCATGTTTCACATAGTGGCCGGCTTTGCGCTGACGATCGGCTTGATGGACCTCGGCCCGAAGGCCCTCCTGGTCAGCCACGTAAGACTCCACGCCGTCCGATATCACCGAACAGACTACGTCCTGTGGCTTGCGAAAGCTTGGCCAGGCGCATTTTCGTTGCAGGTCTCGGCCGGACACTAGACGTCGCGCCGCTGGTATTTGCCATGAACACATTGTGCCACAGTCAACTATTTGGCTGAGCCACGCTTGCGCCCAGCAGCGTTTGACGGGAATCGCCAATCGCGGACGAACAATTCCTCGCCATGTCTCTTTGCCCTCTCCGCGCTTGTCCATCCGGCCACTCTCCGCTCAGTCCCTCGCGCGTGACTATGGTCACGGTGTTTCACTGCCAAAGAATGACAAAGTAGAACCTGTAAGCAGCAACACTTCCGCCCCGCTGCCTGCAAGCATACTTCTGCTGGGAAAGCTGAAAGAATTTCATGCTACGCAATTTTTTCTCCGCGCTGTTGCTGTCCAGAGACGCCTTGCCGCTGGATGCGGTCAGGAAAGTTTTCGACGAATACGGGGTGGAGGTCCGCACCGTGCGCACCGCCGAAGAGGCGACCCTGCTGCTTCGGGGCAACCGGTTTGATCTGGCCATTTGCGACTATGACGTTCCTGGAGCGTCGCAACTGGCGTGCCTGGATTCGTACAGCCAATGGGGCGGAATTTCCATGGTGGTGGTGGGCGACGCCGGGGTGCTGGAGAATCTAGGCAAACGCATACACTTCACCGTCCCCAAGCCGGTGACTGCGGACTTGCTGGCTCGCGGACTCAAGGCCGCGTACTCCACCATGGCCAAGCGCCGCTTCGCAACGTACCGGCATACCCTGGCCTTGCGTCCGCTTTCCGGGACGCTGATGCACCACGGAACACAACGATCGCTGGAAAGCGCCGCCGTCGTGAACGTCAGCCAGACCGGACTATGTCTGACGACCCCGCAAAAGCTGCCGCCCGGAGGCATTGTCAGTGTGAGCTTCGCGCTGCCGGAAAGCGAGCGCCAGGTGCACATCATCGGCACCGTTGTCTGGTCAGACCTGTCGGGCAAGACCGGTGTGCGCTTCCATCATCTGCCGGCGCATGAAGAAAAACTGCTAAAGGAGCGGCTGCGCGCCCGGCTGCCGCACGACTTGGATTACATCCTAGGCCCGGAATAGACGGTCACGCCGGACGTAGCTTCAGTCAGGGCTTTTTCGTCGCGTCGGGTGGAAGAGCCTTCTCGGACGCAGCCCGCTTACAGCAGCAGCCGGACATTTCCTTGCCATCGCCCTTGCCGCAAGACATGCCGTCTTTGCCGCCGCAGCAACTCATGCCGTCTTTTCCGCCCATTTCATGACCATGCATATCTTTGCCATGAGCGTCGTGGCCTTCGCCCATGCCCATGCCCATGCCCATGCCGTGCTCATGCATGGCCTTCATCATGTGCATGTGTTTCTCCATGTTACCGACCACAGACTGCCACATGCTGATGTTCAGCTGGAGCTGGTCCTTGGCGGCGGGATCGTTGGTCTTGGCAGCAAGGTCCTTCATCTTTTGCAGGTTGGCTTTCATGCCGTCCATGTCGGCCTGCATCTCTTTCATCATCTTCTCGTGCATGGCGCCCATCTGGTCATGGCCGGCGGCTGCCTGATGATCGTGGCCTTTCTTCTGGTCGTCATGCCCGCTCATATCATGGCCGGATTGCGCGCGGGCGCTGCCGGCAGCCAACAAAACCGCAAAGCAGAATGTAAGCAACTGTTTCATCGCAAGGTTCTCCTCGGCAGCAAGTATAGCGATGGACACAGTGACCCGGTGTGCATAAAAGCACACCCTCTTTTTCTCCCGCGGGAAGCGGATGGTAAGCTGATGGCATCGCTGGTGGTGACGAAATCACCGGCTGAAAAGCAGGGATGATAAGTGGAGAACAACAGCTCAAAGCGCGAATTCCTTCGCCACACGCTGGCCACCTTGGCTTACCGCGCAGGCAAAGCGCTGCGTGGAGCGCCGGAGTCTTTTGCAGCATTCGATCCAGACAAGTCCGGCCGGACGCCGGCGCGCATCCTGGCCCACATGGGCGACCTCATGGACTGGGCGCTCTCCATCAGCAAGGGAGCACAGGTTTGGAGCGACTCCGCGCCCCTGCCCTGGCCGGAGGAGGTTGAGCGTTTCTTTGGCGCGGTGAAGGCCTTTGACGACTACCTGGCTTCCAGTGCGCCTCTGGCTCATCCCGCGGGCAAGATCTTTCAAGGCGCCGTGGCGGACGCTCTCACCCACACCGGCCAGATCAACATACTTCGCCGCCTGGCCGGATGCCCAATTCGCGGAGAGAACTACTTTAAGGCGGAAATTAGTGCTGGGCGGGTGGGACCGGAGCAAGCCAAACCCATGAAGGAGTTTTGACTTGCGCGGCGGCATCGCCCGCGGACGCGCGCAATTCGCGCCGCGCACCTGAAGTCGGCGATATTTCTTGGTTTGCCTTCGCCGGTCAGACTATATTTGCTGTCTTCGCAATCTATGAAACCGACCTATCTATGAAACTACGCATCGTGATCGCCGCACTGCTCGGGTTGCTGCTGGCAGGGCCATTGGTCGCGCAGACCGAAGAGGACGCGCAACCCGAAATCGCGCAAATCGAGCGCATCCTATCCTTTGATTCTCACATTGTCGTCGCCGAAGACCGCTCCATGCTGGTCACGGAAACCATTACTGTGCAGTCGGCGGGCGAGCAAATCAAGCACGGCATCTACCGCGATTTTCCCACCGCATACAAAGACCGGTTGGGCAACCGCTACTCCGTCACCTTCGATATCGTGTCTTTGCAGCGCGACGGCAAGACTGAGGCGTATCACACGTCCGATCTCAGCAACGGCGTGCGCGTGTACTTCGGCAGATCAGACACCATGCTGCCGCCTGGAAAATATACCTACCGGTTCACCTATCGGACGAGCCGCCAACTCGGCTTTTTCCCCGACCACGACGAGCTTTACTGGAACGTCACCGGCGTGGGATGGGATTTTCCCATTGACGTGGCCACCGCAACGGTCGTGCTGCCGTCCCGGGTTCGCAACCTGGTGACCGGACTGGACGGCTATACCGGGTCCGCCGGAGAAAAGGAAAAAGCGTTCACGGCGGCTCGCGATGAAAACAGCAATCCGGTCTTCCGCGCTGAAGGCCTGGGGCCGCACCAGGGCTTGTCCATTGTGGTGACGTGGCCCAAAGGCCTGATCCAGGCGCCCACCAGCCAGGAAAAAATGGACTGGTTCATGGCGGACAACAAAGGGACGATCCTGGGCATCGGCGGGCTGACGATTCTCCTGTTGTATTACGTGGTGGTGTGGATGGCCGTGGGGCGTGACCCTGCAGCCGGGACCATTGTGCCGCTCTATGAACCGCCGGAGAATCTCTCGCCCGCTGCCATGCGCTATCTGAAGCGCATGGGCTTTGACGAGAAGACTTTTACTGCCGCCGTCCTGGGCTTGGCCGCCAAAGGCTACCTCATCGTTAAGCGCGATGACTCGCACACCTACCGGCTGGAACGGAAGAAAGGTTGGGGGGAAGCCGAACAAAAGCTGGCGTCCGACGAGAAAGCCCTGGCGGGCAAGCTCTTTGAAAACGGCGAGAAACTGATACTGGAGCAGAGCAACCACAGCATATTGCAGGCCGCGCGAAAAGCGCTGCAACTTGCGTTGCATGCGGGCATGGAGACCACCTACTTTGTCACCAACCAGCGCTTCCTGTGGCCCGGCATTGGGCTCACCGTGATTGTTGTCGCGGTCACCCTGATTGTGGGGCGCGGGCCGGCCGCGGCCGTCGCCATCTTCATGAGCGTATGGCTTACCGGCTGGACGCTGGGCGTAAGCGCCCTCTTGATCCAGGTGGTGCATGCCTGGCGGAGCGTTCGGACGGAAGGGCCGCTGGCTGCTCCCGCGGCTCTGTTCCTGACCTTGTTCAGCGTGCCCTTTCTGGCGGGTGAATGCTTCGGCATCGGCGTTTTGTGGTGGAACGCGGGCGCCGCGGCTTTTGCCATTGTGTGCATTGCTATTGGCCTGAACGTCTTGTTCCATCACTTGCTGAAAGCCCCCACCCGGCTGGGACGGCAGTTGATGGACAAAGTGGACGGCTTCATGCTCTTTCTGACCGAGGTGGAAGGCCCGCGCTACGCCGCCCTGGCCTCGCCGGCGAAGACCCCGGAGCTGTTTGAGAAGTATCTGCCCTACGCGCTGGCCCTGGGCGTGGAACATGCCTGGGCGCAGCAATTTGTCCAGGTGCTGGCGGCTGCCGGCGTGGCGCCGCAAGGCGGGGGCTACACCCCGTCATGGTGTGTGGGAGCGGGGTTTGCCGCCGCGTCGGCCACGGACTTTACTTCGTCCTTCAGCAGTTCGTTTTCCAGCGCCGTGTCGTCGGCGTCGTCCTCGCCAGGGTCCTCGTCGGGTTCAGGCGGAGGAGGCTCATCCGGCGGCGGGGGTGGCGGCGGCGGTGGCGGCGGCTGGTAAGCGGATCTTTATCCTTGTAAACCGCTTGCGTGTTCCCCGCTCTCTGAGATAGTCCTGCGCCTGGTGCAATCCCGCGCCAAATCTGGCCTCAAAACTCGTGTGACCACCATCACAGCCGGGAACACATCCACGGAGTGACAATCCTTGCTTACGGAGGCGGCTATGAGGAAAGTCCAGATCGCCTTTACCAGCCTGCTTCTGCTCTTCTTTGCGGGAGCAGCCTGCAGAATGATTGCCCAGGACAAAGTGCCGCCGGCCAACGGCGCGTTTGTTTACAACGTTGCTGACCAGGTCACCGTGGAAGGGACCATCCAGGAGGCAAAAGACTACAAGTGTCCGGTTACCGGCACGGTGGGTTCGCACATCACGGTGAAGACCGCCGGCGAAGCGCTTGAAGTCCACCTGGCTCCGGCAACGTACTTGAAAGAATACGAAATGGCGTTTCATGCCGGAGAGAGCGTGAAGCTTGTCGGCGTCAAGATCCAGTTTGAAGGCAAGCCGGCATTGCTGGCCAAGAGCGTGACGGTAGGCGGGGCGACATTCACCTTCCGCGACGCCAAAGGCCGCCCGCTTTGGTAAGAGGATGAGCCGTTGCTGTTTCCCCGGGGGAGGAAATGGCAATTGAAAGGCCGAGCATCTGCCTGATCGCTCGGCCTTTCGTTTTTCTAGACAACCGCTTGGGAGCTGCGTATGCTCTCGGAGCATTCAGCGTCTACTGCAGACGGCTCGGCGCGCAAGCCGGCCTCGCCGTCGTTCTTTCCTTCTAAAAAGCCGCCTGCGTGCTTAGAGTGCTCTGCGAGTAATCCGCACCTGTGGCACGCGGCTCGGCGCGCAAGCCGGCCTCGCCGTCGTTTCTTTCCTTCTAAATAACCGCCTGCGTGCCCTGGCTCGCTCCGCACAAGCTCCGTGCCTAGCACGCGGCGAATTCACGAGCGGGATTTGCGTCGCTCCGACTCAAACCAGAATCGTCAATGTCAATCCGAAACGACGCGGCCGCGCAGAGCACTGCTAGAAAGTAAAGTACCCAAACAATAAAGGGTATAAAGTTGTGGTGCCTAAGCAGGAGCGACCGCAAATGAGACTCTCCCAAACCTTTCTCCTCACATTGTGCTTAGCTGCGCCCTTTGTGGTGGCGGCAGGTCAAACCGCAGAATTCAAGAAAGAAGACTGCGTCGCACAGAACGACGCTGGCTGGCCGTTCCCGTGGTCGGCCATGAAATACTCAATCTCGAACCGCGCGGTGCTCTTGTATAACGGAAAGCCGACGGTGATCCATAAGCAGCTGTTGACCTTTGCTAAGGAAATCTCAATCCCGGTCCCAGGATGTGGCACGAGTCACCTGTTGCGAACCAATAGCATTGGCCGCATTGATTTTGAAGGCCACGTGTTTGCGTACCTGATTTCCGGAGTTGCGGTCAATCGAGATGAGCGCGGGCATGAACGGGCAACCGGAGCAATCAAGTTCGCCATGTGGTACGACGAAGAGGGTGATGGACGATTCAAGAAGGTGATTTGGACCCCGCCCCTACCACCGGCGATTCCGGCGTGGGCACGCGGCAGCAAGGGCCCCAAAGTAAGCGATGACCATCGCTAAGAGAGAACACCTGTCAGGGAAAGAACTCTCTATGGCGATGCAGGAATCGTCGCAGTAACTTTTCCCTTCTTCTGCCGTATCTATTACGATTCCAGGCTGGCCGTGATCACAGACTTCCACAGTCTCTACCAGAGCTACGCGCCCCAGGTGCGGCGGTTTGCCTTGTTCCTGTGCGGCGAGCCGGCGCTGGCGGACGACCTCACGTCAGAGACCTTTGTGCGCGCCTGGACGTCACGCGGCAAGATCCGCGAAGCCACGGTGAAGGCCTACTTGTTCACCATCGCGCGCAATCTTTATCGCGACCACCTGCGGCGCAACAAACGCTTTACTGAACTGGAAGACTCCATGCCTGATGAATCCCCCGGGCTGGAAGCGCGCGCGGAACATAAGGCCGAACTGGACGCGGTGATGGCGGCGCTGCAGCACCTGACGGAAGTGGACCGCGCGGCGCTGCTGATGCGCGTGCAGGAAGAAATGTCATACGAGGAAATTGCCCACGCCCTGGGCTTGCAGGTGAGCACGGTGAAAGTCAAAGTGCATCGCGCGCGCTTAAAGCTGATGCAAGTGCGTGAGATGTTTCAGGAGGAACAACCATGAATGTTGAGCGCGAAGTCATCATTGATCTGCTGCCGGCCTATTTTTCCGGCGAAGCCAGCGCGGCCACCCGCGCCCTGGTGGAAGAATATTTCCGCCAGGACCCGGACTTTGAGCGGATCGCCCGCGGCGCCAACAAATCCGTGGAAGGGCTGAAGGCCCCGTTCGCTCCCCTGGACGACGCGCGGGAAAAGCTCGCGCTCGAACGCGCCCGCCAGGTAATGCAGACGCGCAGCGCCTTCTTCTGGCTGGCGGTGTGTTACACCCTGATCCTGCTGCTGTTCCGCGTCCACGAAGGCAAGATTGTGTGGATCATGTGGGGCACCTCGCCCACCGTGGGCATGACGTTTACCGCGCTGGCGGTGTTCTTCTGGCTGTTCTACCTGCGCGTGCGCCGCCGCTGCGAACCTCTGCCCACCTACACCATATTCTTTTGGCTGGCATTCTTCTATACGCTGCTCACGCTGCTGTTCCGGATCCAGGACCACAAAATCAAACCGGTCTTCTTCGGCGCCGACCCTACCGCGGGTTTCATCTTCGCCGGACTGGCGGTGGTCCTGTGGGGCGTGTACTTCTATCAGCGATGGAAAGCCAGGGTGACTCGTGATTGACATTGTGCGCATGCAAAAATGCTATCGGAAAATCTCTTGGGATGACGGCTCCAAAATTGGCTAGGATACACTCTGCGTGAATCTAAGATCTGTCTCCGTCCTTGCGACTCTCGTTCTAATCGCGGCGGTCGTAGCTCTGGGCGTTGCCGGCGGCCTGCTCGGCACCGGCCCGGTCAGCATTTCGCTGCAAATTGGCGGGCTGCTGCTGATGCTGTGGGCGCGTTTAACGTTTGGCTTGCGCAGCTTTCATTTTGCGGCCAACCCAACGGCAGGCGCTCTAATCACGCGGGGCCCATACCGATATGTTCGCAATCCAATTTACGCCGCGGCTTGGCTGATCTTGTGGACTGGCGTCGCGGTGCACTGGTCGCTGGTCAATGCGCTGCTGGGATTGCTGATAGCCGCCATGCTGCTCGTCAGGATCGCCTGCGAAGAGCACTTTCTCCGCGCGGCTTACCTTGAATATGAAGACTATGCGCGCAAAACTGCTCGCGTGGTTCCGTTCCTCATCTAACTTCCTTTACGGGTTCGTCGTAATCTCCCCCACGTACGCCACCGTGTCGCCATTCTTCATGGACGGCACGCTGCATATATAAAGGATCACGCCGGCCGCGGGCGCGCGCGCTTCCAGAATGGTTTTGCCGAAGTAGTCAGTGACGTAGCCGATCTTCATGCCCGCTTCCACGTACGCTCCGCGCTGCACCAAGGGATAGAAGATGCCGGTCTGGTCGCTGGCGACGGTGTCAATCTTGCCGATCCACACCGGATGCTCCACCACAGCGGGCGCGCCGGACAGCATCTTCAGATAGCGCATCACGCTCAGCGTGCCGTTGACCAGCGATTGCACGTCGTCGGTCTGGACGGTCCCGGCGTATCCGGCTTCCACCGCAATGGCCGGCTTGCCGCGGGTGTTGGCGGTGTTGTCCAGATAACGCGACGCGTTGGGATCTTTGGGGCGGTCGGCCCAGACGATGATGGTGTTGAGGCCGAAAGCCATCGCCATGTCATGGGTGATGGCGTCCTGCTTGGCGTTGCCGCTCTTGGGCCAATACGCGTAAGGCGTAAGGCTCTCGTCCAGGTCGCCGCCGTGATAGTCAATCAAGTAATCGCAGCGCTCGATGACCTGCTTGGTGATCACCCACGACGCGCGCTCGGTCTGCGTGCCGTCCGCCTTGCCGGGATAGAAGCGGTTCATGTTCTTGCTGTCCACCGGGTTCAGGTGCGGGACTTTCTGCTCGAACGAAGCAGTGTTGACCAGCGGAAGTATGAGCACCGTGCCGGAAATCTGCGCGGGATCAAGTGCCTGAATCAACTTTTCCAGGGCGATCACCGATGCGTATTCCGTCCCGTGCGAACCAGATACCAATGCCAGTACTGGGCCAGGCTTTGCGCCGTGGACCACGACAACCGGAATCGCGGTTGCAGCGTCCGAGCCGGCGGGGACTTCCAGAACGCCGGTGGCTTTCTGTCCGGGCGCGGCGCTGGCGGTGCCGAGCGTGAAATTGTTCTGTGCGAAGACGGTGAGCGACGCGGCCAACAGAGATGCGAGCGTGACAACGGTGAAGCAGTTTTTCATAGCGACGAAAGTATACTCGCTCCGGCGGCGGAAGCCTCAGCGGCTCAGCGCGCTCGCTTGGCCCCCAGCAGGCACACGGCGATCACGCACGGCTGCGCGGAGCGATTGTGCCAGGCATGCCGCGTTCCGTTCTGCACCACGCAGTCCCCGGCCTTCAAATGGACCTCCGCGCCGTCGTCCAGTTCCAGCCAGACTTCACCGGAGATCACCACGTCAAAGTCCACGGTGTCCGTAGTGTGCATGCCGCGGCCGCCCGGTTCCAGGGCTTCAGCCATGCCGGGCACCTTGGCTTCCAGTTCCGCCAGGACCTTGTCGGGATCCGGAGGCGGCTCAGGAGCGCGCTCGGTGTAAGGCGGCAGCGTGAAGAAGCCGAAGCGGTAGCCGGCGGTGGAAGGAAAGTACCTGGGTTGCGACGGCGCGCTGCCGTCGGCAGGAAGCGCCGGTGGCTGGTCACTGCCCCACATGCGATGGAACTCATAGCCGGACGCCAAGGCTGCTGGGTTGACGGCTTCATCATGGACGAAAATTGATTTTCCCGGACCGGTCTTACCGGTGACGACGCGTCGGATCTTCATGCGCGCCATTGTACGCCCTTGCGCGGTCTTACTCGATCCTCACTACTCGCTCATTCACCTTGGCGAACCGCTCAAACATGGCCGGATCGTGGCCGGGGACAATGAGGCGGGGGCTGCCGGCGATTTGTTTCATACGGTCCTGAGCGCGAAGGTTGGAGGCCGCGTCCAGCGTCTGGGCGATGGGCAGGTGCTTCTCCAGGTTTTCGTAGAGATACATGTTGTCGCTGGCCAGGACCACGGTGCCAGCTTTGGTCTTCACGCCGACATATTGCGACTGGTACGTATGTTTCCCGCCGATGTAGCAAGTCACGCCGGGAAGGATCTCCTGGGCATCGCCTTCCACCAGGCCGACGCGGCCTTCCATGTTCAGCTTCACCAGTGCCATGACGTCATCTTTCTCAATCCCGCCGTGGGTGTTCTTGTGCTGCCAGGCTTCGCCGGTGTAGTAGGTGTATTCGTCGCGCTGCAGCCATATGCGGGCGTTGGGAAACAAGTCCATGCCGTCGGCGTGGTCCCAGTGCATGTGGGTGATGATCACGTCAGTGATTTCTTCCGGCTTGACGCCGGCGCGGACCACGGCTTCCGACGCCTTGAGGAAGTCTTTCACCGTCCAGTCTTTGAAAAACTGGTCGCGATAGAACCCGGAGTCCACCAGAATATTGCGGCCGCTGCCCTTGATGAGCCATACGGCCATGGCGATGTCCAGCTTGCGCGCGGGATCGGCGCCCTGGACCAGCGCGCCCACGGGAAAGTCAGGAATGGTGGCGTAGCGGATGGCATACACCTCATACTGCGGCGGCGGGTTGTCGGCAGCCGAAGCGCAGAAGCAAACGATCGCGCAAAAACTAAAGACAATGCATCTGAACTGAGCAAACATGTTGGTGGTCCTGGCTTTGAAAAGTTTTCAAATACTACAAGCTGCGCGCCCGTGAAATAATGGGAATCTGAATGTTTAGGACTCCCCAAGCCCCGTCTCTCATGCGGCGAATCGGGACCAGCGTGTTGCTGGGCGTCCTCATCGCTGCTCTTGGCGTGTGGTTCGAGATTCTGATCAGCCACAAGTCATTCTCGATGGTCGAGGCGATTGATGACATCATTATTGGGATGCTTGCCGCGCTGGTGGTTTTCAGTTACGAGCAAAGGCAGTATCGCGCGACCATGGAAAAGATCCGTGTCATCGCGGGTATGAACCACCACGTCCGCAACGCGCTGCAGGCGATATCTTACGCTCCCTACACCGAGCAGGCAAAACAGATCAAGATGATTAGCGAATCGGTGAGCCGCATCGAGTGGGCGCTGCGCGAAGTCCTGCCGGGAGAATCTGAGCCGGCGGACGAGGGCAGCGTCAAAGCATACAGCCATAAGTTCCCGGCGAACACGCCGCGCTAAACCTGCCCTTCGCGCTAAACCACCTCTTCGCGCGAAGTCAGCCCTTTGCGCTAGACCAACTCTTCGCGCTGGACCACTCTTTTGCGTTAAACCAGCGCTTTGAAAATGGCGATGGGCAACAAAATGCCAATCGCCAGCCCGTAAGCCAGGTCCGCCCAGAAAAACTTGGCATAGTTCAGGACGTAAACCACAGCCACAATGGGGTAGCTGACAATCGCCAGCAGGTTGAACTTTCGCGCTTCCGCCGGCATGAGCTTCCACATCGCTTTCAGGTCCTGCGTGGAGGGGAAGGCGTGCATGCCAATGGACAATCCCAGCCAGTAGAAGAAATAGGCCAAAGGGTCGGCGATGCGGAATTCCCACAGCGGCAGAAATGCAGCGAAACAAAAGAGCACGCAGAACGCTGAGTTCAGAAAGAACGGCCCCATCGCCACCAGGAAGTTTTTCTTGAAATCAGTGGTGGCTTCATGAATTACATATCCGGCGGGATTGCCAAAGCGGAAATAACTGACGTCAAAGACCGCGAGCCGGGCAATGCGGCAGCAGAGCAAATGCGCCGCCTCGTGCACGATGACTCCGGGAAAGGTAAGCACCGAGATGACGACGCCAGGGATCAGGAACATCAGCGCTTGGCTCCTTTCGGCGGGAAACGGCGGTCGTATTCGTCTTTGTCCAGAATCTCGCGGGACTGCAAGCGGTAGCGAATGCGCACCGAGTAGCTGTCATAAGCAGCGCGGTCGTCGGGCGAGGCCTGCGCCAGAGTTTGCGCCTTGGCCAGCAGCTGCTCGGCCTGGTCGCGGAACTTGGCGTCTCCGGTCAGAGCGTATTTGCAAGCCACGGCGGCAGCCACGCCGGCATTGAGGTTGGGATCGTTGGGACTTTTGTCCAGGGCAGCCTGGGCAAACGTCAGCGACGCATCATAATCTTTGCGATAAAACGCGGCGCGCGAATTGAAGACCTCAGACGCAATCACCAGGTTAAGGGCTTGCGGGTATTCCTTGGCGGCTTCGGTCATGAGCCGAGCGGCCTCGCCATACTGGCCTTGGCCATCAAGCGTAACGGCGCGCCGCGCTTTGCGCACCGCGTCCACCGAGCGCTTAAATATCCCGTTGACTTCTTTGTACAGGGCATCATCATGATCCCAATGCGAGCGCTGCCTGAGGAAACGCTCGGCGCCGTCAGGATCACCCGCCATGAAATTCGCTTTGGCGCCCAGAAGGACGGCCTTTTGCGTGTCCGGCAAGATCAAGAGCGCTTGCTGAAATTCATTGGAAGCGCGGGTATAGTCTTGGCGGCCCATGGCGCGTTCACCACGGACCATGTGGCGTTCCGCGGCAAAGTAATGCCGGCTGCGCCACAGCGACCATCCCAGAAGCACGAGCAACACGGCCAGGCTGGCTTTGAGCCAGAGCGGGAATGGCCGATGGTAGAGCCCGGGAGCGCAGCTATCGCAGACCGGTTTGCCGCCGATGAGCGGAAGCGCGGTGTCGCCGAGGTCCGTCGCGCAAACCGAGCAGATGGTGGGGTCCATGATGCGCCCGAGCTGCAGCTTTTCGCCCGCTGCTTTGGTTTCCGCCGGGAGCTTTTCCGCGCAAGACGCGCAGATGGGCCTCCCGTCCAGGGCAAACATCTCTCCCGACGGTTGTTCAGAACCGCAGACGCTACAGGTTGCTTTGCGCATGTAGTAGTTCTATTTGAGCAATGTTGGCGACAAGACGCAACTGCCTTCCGACGCTGGACCAAAGAAGGACGCCAGCGTGCGCACCAGCTAGCGAGCCGGCCTGCCCTGGATCGCTTTTAGCTCTTCGACGCTGATCTCCCGCCACTCTCCCGGCTGGAGACCTTGCAGTTGGAGCCGGCCGATGGCCACGCGCACCAGGCGAAGCGTGGGATGGCCGACCGCGGCGGTCATCCGCCGCACCTGGCGGTTGCGGCCTTCGGTGAGCGTGAGCTCCAGCCACGCCGTGGGAATGTTCTTGCGAAAGCGAATCGGAGGGTCGCGCGGCGGAAGCGCCGGTTCTTCCGCCAGAAGCCGTGCCTGAGCCGGCAGCGTGCGCTTGCCCTGGATGACCACGCCTTCGGCCAAGCGGCGCAATGCGTCGCCCGACGGGCTACCTTCCACTTGCACCCAATAAGTTCGCGGGTGTTGGAACTTGGGATCGGTGAGCCGGTGCTGCAAGTCGCCGTCGTCGGTGAGCAGCAGCAGGCCTTCACTGTCATGATCGAGGCGGCCGGCGGGATAGACGCCTTTGAGCGAAATGTATTGCTTAAGCGTATGCCCAGCGCCGGAAAACTGGCTCAGCGCGCCAAACGGCTTGTAAAAGAGGATGTAGCGGTATGGCACCGACTAAGCTTACCTGATGCCGGGGAGTCAGAAAGCAACGCATGGGCGCGGAGAGCAAAGGCACGAGTGGAAAGGAGCGTAAACTGCGCGACAGTTGAGGCTACAGGTTCGCAACGTTGCATCAGCGCCCATGATCGCTTTCTTTCTGGCTGGCGTTGCGGTTATGAAGAGTCGCAAACGCAGTATGAATCGCCAACACCGCCAGAAAATCTGTTGTCAAAGACCAAGTACGAGTGCGCGAAACGTCTGGCGTTCCGCACAGAGCTGCCGGAAGCTTACGCCATGGCCAGCAGGAAATAGCCAACACCGAGCCAGGTGGCAAACGCGCCCACGGTCAGCGCGACCCGGAGAGAGAAACTATCAAGAGTGCGATTATTTTTGCCGTCGAACATCATGTATTGTTTCCTTTCAAAACTAATTACGTTTGTAGTTGGGTTTTGGTTACAACAAACTTCGAGCATTTCTATTGCACCTGCCATGCCAAGGCGCCGACAAGCTGCAAAGCCTTGGTTTTCAGCATGTAATCGCGCCGCTGAGCAATGATCATGGCCTTAAGGTGTTCGCTTTCGAATCTAATACTGTTCGCAATCGGACACTAATAAAGAGACCAAACCAAACAGCGGAGCGTCCGTCTAATGAGCATGCACACGCGAGTCTGCGTGTGCTCAGCGATCTCCCGTGCAGTAAAATCAGGAAGTGGTAACTCCTTCTTCTGTTTCCTCTCACAAGTCCCCTAGTCTGCGGAGCACGGCGCCGGGACCGGGCATTCTCGGCTTTTTTCTCAGCCTGCCGAAATTCAAGAGAGATCCATTAGGCTGCTTTGCTGAAATGGCGCGCGAGTTCGGCGACGTGGTCCGCTATCGCGGCATGTGGACCACCTACCAGCTAAACCATCCCGACCATATCCAGCAGGTGCTGCAGACCAATTTTGCCGCCTATCGCAAAGGGCGCGACTACAGCATCCTGAAGCTCTCGCTGGGCGAAGGCCTGCTGACCAGCGAAGGCGCGTTGTGGCAGCGGCAGCGCAAGATGACCCAGGCGGCGTTTCAGAGCCAGCAGGTGGCCTCGTCCGTGCGCGTGATGGAAGGGCAGGCGCTGGCGATGTTGGAACGGTGGCAGCAGCGCGCGGCCTCGGGCGAAGTCTTTGACATTGTTCCCGACCTGATGCGGCTCACACTGAACATTGTGAGCCAGGCGCTTTTCTCCACCAGCCTGGAAGCCGATCTTGACGTGATCCAGCAGGCGCTGCACGTGGGCCGCGAGTTTTCCGTGGACCGCGCATGGTCGGTGGTGCGGGTGCCGCACCAGATTCCCACGCGCCGCCACCGCGAGCATCGCAAATCCATGGCCAGCTTTCACGCCGTGGTGGACCGCATGATCGCCGCGCGCGAGAACTCGCCGGAGAGCGGAGGCAAGACCGACCTGCTGACGTCGCTGATGGACGCTCGCGACGACACCGGGGCCGCCATGTCCGCCAAGCAACTGCGCGACGAAGTGGCCACGCTGCTTACCGCCGGACATGAGACCACCACGCTGGCGCTGGCCTGGGCGCTGTTTCTCATCGCCACGCGGCCGGAAGTGATGGAACGCATGGCCGATGAGGCGCGCTTCCTCAACGGCGCCGCGCCCGCGTATGAAGACCTGTTCAAGCTGAAGTACACGCGCAACGTCGCCGAAGAAGCCATGCGTCTGTACCCGCCGGTGTGGGCGATCTCGCGGACGGCGGTGAAGGAAGACGAGATTGGCGGTTACCAAGTTGCGCCGGGGACGGAGGTCCTGATCTTCCCTTGCGTCACGCACCGCGACCCGCGCTGGTGGCCGGAGCCGGAGCGTTTCAATCCAGAGCGTTTTGCCGCGGAGAATGCGGCGGCGCGTCCGCGCTGCGCCTATCTTCCTTTCGGCGCCGGACCGCGCACCTGCGTGGGCCTGAACTTCGCCATGACGGAAATCCTGGTGGTGCTGGCGATGACTCTCCAGCGCTTTCGCCTGGAGCTGGCGGTGGACCCCGCCAAAGTGGAAGCCGAGCCTTCCGTGACGCTGCGTCCGCGACGCGGTGTGCCGGTGCGACTGCGGAGTGTGTGAAGCCCTCATCTCTCGCTGGAACCCTAAGCGCCTGATCGGTGTCTTAGTCCTTCGGACAATCTGCCAACACCCGTGAGGTGGCCATCCATGCTGGAAGCCCGGGCCCTGACCAAGTGCTACGCCAGCCTGCCGGCGGTGAGCAATGTGAGCTTCACCATCCGCCCGGGAGAAATCCTCGGCTACCTGGGACCCAACGGGTCGGGCAAAAGCACCACCGTCAAGATGATCACCGGGCTCATGGAGCCCACGCGCGGCGAAGTCCTGTTTCATGGCCAGAACATCACGCGCGATCTGCCGGCCTTCAAGCGGCGCCTGGGTTACGTCCCGGAAGAAGCCCTGCTCTATCCTTTTCTTACCGGATGGGAATACCTGGAATTTGTCGGCACCCTGCGCGGCATGGACCGCGAGCAGTTGCGCAAACGCGCCGCAGCGCTGCTGGAGTTGTTCAAGCTGTACCCGCACCGCCACGGATCCATCGCGTCGTATTCCAAGGGGATGCGGCAACGCGTGCTGCTGATCGCCGCGCTCATGCACGATCCGGAAATTCTGGTCTTCGACGAACCCCTCTCCGGCCTGGACATCACTTCCGCCATGGTGTTCCGCAAGCTGGTGAAGTCGCTGGGCGAGCAAGGCAAGATCATCTTTTATTGCTCGCACGTGCTGGAAGTGGTGGAGAAGCTTTGCTCGCATGTGCTCATCCTGCGCCAGGGCGAACTGGTGGCCCACGGAACCGTCAATGACATACAGAACATGAGCGGTCTGGCGTCACTGGAAGACACGTTTTCCCACCTCATGGAAGACGACGACGCGGAAGTCACCGCCCGCAGCATTGTGGAGATCATGAGCGCGTGATCGCAACCTGGCGTTTGCTGCTGGAACAACACAAAGCGCGGATGCTGACCCAGCCGTTCTGGCGGCTGGTTTCGCACTTTGGGCTGCGCCTGACCGCCGCGGGCGATGCCGGCGAAGGCGAACTCAACCTGGGCATCGGCGCGATTCTGGCGCTGCTGGCGGCGCCGGGCGGCTTCATCTCGATCCTCCTCTTCAACAAGTATTCTTCCCTGCTGCGCTGGGTGCGCGGCCAATTGGAGTTTGATCCGTATCCGGCGTCGCTAGGCGACCAATACTTCTTCTTTGCCTTCTCCGTGGCCATCACCGGAATTGTCACGGTGCTCAAGTGGGACAGCATTTTCCCCGACCGCCGCGACTACGCCAACCTGGCGCCGCTGCCCATCCGCACGCGGACGATTTTTCTGGCCAACATCACGGCCATCATCACCCTAGCGGTGATTTTTGCCGTTGACGTCAACCTGTTCTCGTCGTTCCTGTTTTCCATGGACGTGACCATCAACCTGAAGTTTCATGACTTCCTGGCGTTCAGCGCGACGCACGCTCTCGGCGTGCTGCTGGCCAGCTTGTTTACGTTCTTCGCGTTGTTTGCGATCATCGGCCTGCTCATGGTGGTGTTGCCGGAAGCCGCGTTCCGCCGCGTTTCCATTTACGCGCGGATGGCCGTCGTCACGGCGCTGTTGCTCTTGCTCTGTTACAGCTTTGCCGTCCTGCCGCTGCTGACCGCGCCCGCCGGCACGCGCGGCAAGGTCTTTGAACTGCTGCCTCCGGTTTGGTTCCTGGGACTTTCGCGCACGCTGCTCCATCGCGCTGACCCGGACCTGATGCGTCTGGGCATGATGGGGCTCAAACTCACCGGCCTGGCGATGGTCACTGCCGCGGGCGTTTACGTCCTCAGCTACTACCGGCACTTCATACGCCTGCCGGAAATGCTGGACACCACCACGGCGCGGCGCAACCGCTCACGGGTGTGGAACATGCTGGGCCGCGCGGCGGACCGCATCATGCTGCGCACACCGTTCGAGCGCGCCGAGTATCGCTTTGCCATGAAGGCCCTGCTGCGCAGCGACCGGCACATGCTTTTCTTCGGTGGCTTTGCCGGACTTGGCGTGGTGATCGCCGCGCAAACTCTGGCGTCAGCTTTCGCCCACCCGCCTGCCGCCGCGCCCGGCTTGCCCGGCGTCGCCATCCTGTCTTTGCCGTTCATCATTTCTTACACCGTGATCTGCGGGCTCAGGTTTGTTTTTGAGCTGCCGGCGGAACTGCGCGCCAACTGGCTGCACCGCGCCATTGTGGACTATGACCAGCACCAGGCCGCGCGGCTGGCGCGCAAGATCATGCTGACCTTCGTGTGGCCGTGGCTGGCGCTGGTCGCCCTGCCGATTTACGCCCGCGCCTTTGGTTGGACACTCGCCGCCGGACACGTGGCCGTGGTCATGACCGCCAGCTATTGTCTGGCCGGCGTGCTGCTGCGCCGCTACCGCAAGGTCCCGTTCACTTGCGCGTACGCGCCCTGGAAGCAGAGCGCCACGGTCATGGCGGTGCTCTACGCTCTGGGCTTTCTGATGTTCGTGACCACCGTGCCGGAGTGGGAGCGGATATTCCTGCGGCGCAGCCCGTGGATGCTTTGGCTGCTCGCGGCGATGATCTTTGCCGCGTGGAAGCTCTACGCCTGGTTCCGTTACGACGAACTCGATGAGACCCACCTGGTGTTTGAAGAACCCGAGGCGGCGGGATACCAGTGGCTGAACCTGCAGGGAAGGTGAAGCATTCGTGGACGCCTTCAAGGCAACGGTCATCGCTCTTGCGGGCTTGTGACGAAGGAAATCGAACAGAAGCCCGGCTTCTTACCGCAGCGGCTAAGCGGAGCGTTTCAGCGATCAACCAGGAATCTTCACATGACTAGCCAATGATAGCGCCCCTACATAGGTACTTCCAGTCGTCCCATTATGGAACTAGCGCTATATTTATTCAACAATATTTCACCTAGGCCTATATTGCCACGACTTACATATACCCATATATGGCGATAGATTAATATAGTTTATTCCAAACAGGAGATCAGAGATGAAACTATTCCACGTCGCTGCTCGGTTAGCTCTAGCGATATTGTCTATGACTGGGCTATGTACGCCAGCTCTTGCTGCCTGCAGCGCACCTATTAGCATACTTCCAGCTGCTCCAACATTTCACTATGGATCAGGCGCAGGCGGCCCTAACTTTGTCACTATCACCGCGGGCATGAACGGCTCCGTAAGCTGTACTTGGACAGCTAAGGCAAGCGGAACATTCATCACGGCATCTCCTTTGTCGGGTGGGGGCGGCTCAGCGAATCAATTTGTCCTGACCTTTTCGGTGTCCGCGAATCCGGACCTGGCTTCTCGAACCGGCAACATTGTGATCACCCAGTCAGATCAGACCACCGCGACAGTGAACATCATTCAAGATGCGGCCATCGGAGATTTTTCCATATCTGCAGACCCCGTGGAGACAGCCACACCGGGCGGAACGGCCCTTTATAACATTTCAGTGGTACGGTTCCAGAACTTCACCGGGGCTGTCAGCCTCGCGCTTCTTAATCCTCCGAGTGGCGTGGGATCGAGTTTCAGCACAAATCCTGTTACGGGCATTTCATCCACCATGACCCTCACCGTAGCCACGAATGTCGCGCCTGGGATTTATCCCATGACGCTCAAAGGTACGAATGGAAATGTAAACCGGTCAATAGTAGTTACTTTGAATGTGGCCAATCAGGCCCGAAGTTCCCTGGTTACTTTCGTAGATCCTACTTTTGCGAGTGGAGCCAGTCAGGACATATTTTATGTTGGGAATGACCAGCATATCCGGCACATCTTTGCCACATCGGCTTGGCAGCAAGAGGACCTGACCGCACTTTCCGCAGGACCTGCAGCCGCCGCTTCCAGTCCGGTTTCCGGGTATCTGGACTCCGCGCAGATCACAGGCACCGCCCAGCATATCTTTTACCTCAGCAGTAATAACCATGTGCATCATTTATTTGGAACAGCTGGAGCCTGGCACGACAATGACATTACCACTCTGAGCGGCGCCACCGCCGTGGGAGCGGGAAGTCCCTTGTCAAGCTTCCTGGATCCAACTTCAAGTACTGGATTCCTTCAATCCGTTTTCTATTTGGGTACCGATCAGCACGTACATCGCATTTCGTTGAGTGGGACAACCTGGCAGAGTGACGATTTGACTGTTCGCAGCAATGCTCCGTTGGCGATGGCAGGCAGTCCGCTTTCCAGTTTTGTGGATGCCAACGGTGTTACCGGCTCCCCGATTGGAGTGTTCTATCTGGGAACTGATAAGCACGTTCACCACATATTTGAATTTCCGAGTGGCTGGCAGACTGATGATCTTACAGCGCTCTCCGGAGCACCTGCGGCCACTTTTGTGAGTTCGTTGTCGACATTCCTGGACGCGAGTTCAGCGACCGGAGCGCGGCAAAATGTGTATTACATAGGATCAGATCAACACGTGCACCATATCTTCGCGTTCACCAGCACGGGCACATGGCAAACCGACGATATCTCGGCGATCACAGGTGCCCCGTCCGCATCGGCTGGATCTTCAATCTCCAGCTTCCTGGACCGAACCTTCCTTACTGGCGCTGCCCAGGCGGTGTTTTATTTCGGAACCGATGGGCATGTGAATCATATATTTGGGACGGCGACCGGTTGGCAGCGGGACGATATTTCGAGCCTTTCTCAAGCACTGGCCGCTGAGTCTGGAAGCCCAGTTTCCAGCTTTCTTGATAACACGCTCGTCACAGGAGCAAGTCAGGGCGTCTTCTATGTGGGCACGGACCATCACGTGCACCATATCTTTGCGATGTCTACCTGGCAAACAGACGATCTAACTGCTCTTTCAGGGGCGGTTCCCGTAAATTGACACTCTAATAATCCCGGGGAAGGGTTACGCTCTTTCCCGGGATTTCTTTGCATCTTGAAGAGATAACTTCCAAATCCAAACCTCCTCGCGCCCCGTAATTCCACCGGAGGCTGGCACATCAACGGTCTTTGGAACTCAGTGAAACCGTGTCCCCTGGCCCACAATGTGCAATGGGGGACACATTCCAGAGAGCGTCGCCGGCTGCAAAAGATTGCAGCAAGTCATTTTGAATGAATTTGTTAGGGTCGCTGCAACGTCTGGCCGGCGGAGTGCACTATAAGTCAAGTGAAACCTGTTGGCAGTTGGGGAATCTGTAAGAAGTGCAGAATTACTGAACCGCAATGAAGCTTTTTACGTCCAACGTTTATTGAGCCGGCAGGAACAAGGAGAAGCAGACGATGTTTGGCCGCAAGCAAACCCGGGAAGAAGAATTCGCCACCCGCAAGGACTTCCAGAAGATTTTCTCGGAAGACATGAACAACCTGCACCTGCTGGCGCTGCTGCTCACCGCGGACCAGGACGTGGCGGCGGAATGCTTTGTGGCCGGACTGGAAGACAGCATCGGCGGCAACGCGGTGTTCGCGCAGTGGGCGCGGTCATGGAGCAAGCGGGCCATCATCAAGAACGCCATCAAAGCGGTGACGCCGCAACCCGGCGATCCGTTGCCGGACAAAAAAGCTGAGTGGCAGATTGACGGCGCGATGGCGGGAGATTTCAACCGTCAGGAAATTCTGCAAGCGGTGACCGCGCTGGCGCCCTTTGAGCGGTTTGTGTTCGTGATGTCCGTGCTGGAAGGCTACTCCGTGCAGGAGTGCTCCAGCTTGCTGGGTTGCACCGTGCAGCAAGTAGTCGCGGCGCAACAGCTGGCGCTACGGGACCTCTCCCAGGTGGAGCTGGCCAAGCCGGCGACGCCGAATTGCTTCGCGCTGCCTCGACGGGCGATGCTGGCGGCGGACGTCGCGTAAGAGCCACCGTTTGCTTGGTTGCGCGGGAGCGCGCGCCTTATAACACCTTTCCGCCCGCCATCCGCACCAGGCCGCGCAGAATTCGTTCCGTGGCGGGGCCGAAAGGCATGTCGGTGGTGAGATAAGTCCAGGTGGCGCCGCGTTGCTTGGGCAAGATTCCAGACGTCTGCGCTTCCGCTAGCCGCCGCGCTGACTCTTCTTCGATATTGGCTTCCAGCCGCGTAAACATCTGGTGGACGTTGATCAAGTATTCGTGCAGCGGGTCGCGACTCCATGACACCAGGTGGATGCCCGCGCGGTAGTCGGCGACCTCGGCCAGGTAGTCCGCCCAGAGATCGTCAAGGGTCGTCAGCCGGACCAGGCGTTCCAACTCTGACATCGGAGTGGCAGAAACATCAGCGCTTTCATTTTCCGCGTCGGGTTCATCCGTGTATTCCAGTCCGATGCGGTTTTCCCGCGGGAACTTCGCGGGTCGCTCCCCCTTAAGCACCTGCTGGCGCCTTTTCTGGATGATCTGGCGCTGGCCTTCAATGACCGATTCATACTTGTTGAGAAACTGGCGGGCGGTCAGGTTCTGGCCTTCCACCACGCGCTGGATCGCCTCGGCGCTTGCATTGCGCAGCAGCGGATCGTCGCCCGCGAAACGCTGTAGCAGATCATCCTGCAGCGAGATGAAGAAGCGTGACGAGCCGGGATCGCCCTGGCGTCCGGCGCGCCCGCGCAGTTGGTGATCAATGCGGCGGCTCTCATGTTTGTTGGTGCCGATCACGTACAACCCGCCGAGCTCCGCCACCCCGGCGCCCAGTTGTATGTCCGTGCCGCGCCCCGCCATGTTGGTGGAGATGGTGACCGCGCCGCGCTCGCCGGCGCGCGCCACGATGCCAGCTTCCTGCTCTTCATTGCGCGCGTTCAGCACGTGGTGCGGAATGCCCGCAGCGTGCAGCCGCCGGCTGAAGCGTTCAGATTCTTCCACGCTGGTGGTGCCCACCAGCACCGGGCGTCCTGAGCGCCAGGTCGCAAAAATCTCATCGAGCACCGCTTCTTCTTTCTCAGCTTTGTTCGCGAAGAGCTCATCGGGATGGTCCACACGAATTACCGGGCGATTGGTGGGGATGACCTCCACCTCCAGCCCGTAGAGTTCCCGGAGTTCGCGGGCCTGCGTGGCGGCCGTGCCGGTCATCCCGCAGACCTGCGGGTACAGCGCGACCAGGTTCTGCAAAGTAATGGAGCCCAGCACCTGGCCTTGCTTCTTCAGCGCCACGCCTTCTTTGGCTTCAATCGCCGAGTGCAATCCCGCGGGCCAGCGGCGGTCCTGTACGATGCGTCCTTTGAACTCGTCCACCGACTCAATGGCGCCATCTTTGACCAGGTAATCCACGTCGCGCCGCAGGAGCGCGTGCGCGTGGAGCGAATCCTGGATCGCGCACAGCAGGTTCAGGTTTCTCTCTTCGTACAGACTGCCGGAGTGAAAAGCCTGCTCGGCGATGTGCGCGCCTTCCGCCGTCAGGACCGCGTTGCGCCCGTGTTCATCCACGGTGTAGTGGACGCCGCGACGCATGTGCCGCGTGACTGTGTCCACGCGGTAGGGAAGCGACTCAACCACGGCGTCGCCGCCGGCGATCACCAGCGGAATGCGCGCTTCGTCAATCAGGATGGAGTCGGCTTCATCAATCACCGCCACCGCGAACGGGCGATGCACCTGTTCTTCCGCATGCAAGGCAAGCTGGTCGCGAAGAAAGTCAAAGCCAACTTCATTGGCCGTGGCGTAGGTGACGTCACGCGAGTAGGCCTGCTGGCGTTCAGCGGCAGTCATTTCGCGCTGGATGTACCCGACGCTGAGACCAAAATATTCGTAAATCCCGCGCATCCAGTTGGCGTCGCGCCGCGCCAGGTAGTCATTCACGGTCATCACGTGGACGCCCTGTCCGGCGCGGGCATAACAAATCACCGCGGGGACGGCCGCCAGGGTTTTGCCTTCGCCGGTTTGCATCTCAGCGATGCGGCCTTCGCTGAGCGTCAGCGCGCCGCGCAGCTGGACGTCAAACATGTTCTGGCTGAGCACGCGGGACGCTGCATCGGCTGCCGCGGCCGTGATCTCCGTCCGGCTCGTCGCGTCTTGCGCGAACGCCCGCAGTTCCGCGTCCGTCCTTTCTCGCAACTCCGCGCGCAGGGCATTGATGTGGCGGACCTCCTCCGCCATCGGGTCGCGGCGGGAAAACAATGCTCGTAAGAGCTGGCGCATGGCCCCTCCTTTATCTCACTTCCAGGCTGCAATTTGCGTGTTTAATCGGCGAGTGAGAAAGAAGGAGGAGCACGGGAATGCAAACTTGCAGAAAACCCGGTCAAAAGGGCAGGAGCCGGTTGCGCGGGGTGCTGGAAATCGCAAAGCGCGCGGCAAGGTGAAGCGACAAACCTGACCTCCGCGGGCCGGCTGGCTCTTGCTTCGCTTTGCCACAGGATGGCATATGCATCGGCGGCGCGCTCGGCGCGCACGGGTACCGGCTGCGTTGTCAGAACAGAAACCACCGCCGCCAGAATCAGAATTGAAGTACGCCGGACCATCCGCCTAAAAGTATGGCACGGTGGGCATGAATTCAGAAACACTTTTGCCGGGGTAGTGAATCAGGTTAAGCTGAGCCACTACCCGTATCAGCGTCTAGCGATTCGCTTGCGAATTGCGGGCCTTTAGGCAGACGATCATCGCCGGCGAAAGCTGGTACAATAATGTCCAGCGCGTCGCATCCTCGCGGAGAGATGGCCGAGTGGCTGAAGGCGGCGGTTTGCTAAACCGTTATAGGGGCTAACACTTCTATCGGGGGTTCGAATCCCCCTCTCTCCGCCAGATTCTCCTTTGTTTCCTCAGCAGCTCAGCATTCCTGCGTATCCTCTGCGTTCCCCCTATCACTTTCGTTACATCTGCGGTGGGGCCATGCGCAGCAGGAACTCCGTCCCGCTTAGGAGCTTGAAGTTCTTCTTCTTGGCGGTCATCACCGTCATCACCGGACGCTTATCGAGGACCCAATTCAGCTTTAGTCCATCGATCCCTATCGCTCCGCTGGAATCTTCTTGCAGGTTCGACTTCGGTTCGTTCTTGCCTTTCAGGATCGCGGTCTGCACCGCCGCGCTTGAACCTGCGGCTGAACTAGCCCCCGCGTTTCCAGTCCGCTGTGTAGGCTCAGCGGAGTGGTTCATGGAGTAGAACGGGTCAGATGACAGGTCCTCCGGTGGAGTCGCCACCGCTGCAATGATGCCCACCAGGCGGACCTCTTGACCGGGATTCGGCGTCGCCTGGTCGAGCGCGATCGAAACCGTATTCCCGTCTTTCGCGTCAACCACCGTCGCGCTTAACGCAGTGCCGTGCGGCATGAGAGTCTTCCCCTTGACCACAAGATCGCGCGTAAGGTGCAGGGCGATCTTGTCTCCTGCCTTGGCCGTCTTGAAGTCCAAAGTTTTGTCCAGGGTGCAGAATCCAATGGCGGGCTGCTGCGCGCCTGCTGCCAGAGCCAAGAGAAGTAGCATCAAAGGAACTGCAATGGTTCGACGCATGGTTCGCTCCAGTAAAACGCCGGCACGAAGTGTAACACCAGAACGCGGGCGAATCACTGCAAAGAAGAAGCGGACTTGCGGCTCACGCGCGAAACGTGCCGGTACCCGAGCTGGAGTCTGCTCTATGCCGGAACCTGACGCTCTACCGACCAGTGCGGCTGGCGTTTTTCCAGGAACGCCAGAATTCCTTCGGCGGCATCGGGCTGTTGCATGAGTTCGTTCAGGTAAATGTGCTCCAACGCGGGCAAGTCAATTTCCAACGCGCGAACCAGAGGCAGTCGCGCTGCCTGCGCGGCAAAATGCAATGCCGCGGCTGATCGAGGCAGAAATTCCGACTCCAGCCAAGCGTCAAGTTGGGCCTCGAGTTCCCCGTTGGGGAAAACCTTGTTGATCAATCCAGCAGCGGCGGCTCTCTGTGCAGTCCAGCTGGCGCCGGTCAGCACCATTTCCGCGGCGCGTCCCGCGCCCATGCGCACGGGCAGCAACGCCGCCCCTGCAGGCGGAAACACGCCCAGCTTGATCTCCGGCAGCGCGAACTGCGCACTTTCTTCGGCGACGATCAGGTCGCAGGCCAGCGCGAGTTCAAATCCTCCGCCCATGCATTGTCCGCGGACGGCGGCGATCAGCGGCGCCGGCGCCCCCGCCATTTTCAGCAGGAGTTTGCGCAGATGAGTGAGCGTATCGCCGATCTGGTCCGGCAGATGTTCTTCAATGCTGGCCCCAAAGCTGAAGTGCGGACCCGCCCCGGCGAGCACGATTGCTTTCAGGTCTGTGTGGGGCGTGAGTCCTTCCAGCGTCAGGTGAAGGCCAAGCATCATGGCCTTATCCAGGATGTTGGCCTTGGGCGCGGACAAGGTGATCCGCGCGACCTGGCCTTGATGCGTGAACTCAAGCCGGACTTTGTTCTCTACAACCGTGTTCTCCATGGTCACACCTTGGCCATTTCTGCTTTCGCCGTCCATGGAGCGACTTCTTCGATCAATTCTTCTCCCCAGCGCGCGCCTTCAGCCAGGCGCTGCCGCAGCCGGACGAAATCCACTTCGCGCTGTTCTTTGGTGCCGAAGTGAAATGCGCGGAAGCCCGCGTTGGCCTCGGTCATCATGTTCAGAGCCAGCCATGCGCGACTGGTCTCGCGGTTGCGGTCCCAGTGTTCCAGTTTGTGCTTGCGCAGGCTCTCGATGGTCTTGGTCAGGCAGTCCGGCATGGTGTAGAGCAGCTTGGTGCACATGCTCTCCACCGCTTCGTCCAGGAGCTGCAGATCAACGGTGGCCTCGGCCAAGACTTTCTTGGCGCGATCTTTCTCTTCGCCGGTCTTCCACTCGCCCAGCGCCATGCGTCCGAATTCGTCGAGGTAGCGGTCGGTGACGACGAGAGGATTGGGCGCCCACTTCCCATTCGCTTTCAGTACAGGAACAATCTGCGTGAGCCCGCCCAGCGCGTAGAAGCGGTGTGCGCTCCAGGGTTCGCACAGAGTCGCGCTGGCCATGGCGCGCTCGATTCCCACATACAGCGGAAGAAAATCCGTGCTGCCGCCATCGGGCACGGAGCCGTGCTTGGGCCCGGCCTGGCTGAACACGGCCAGATCGCTGGCGATGGAAAAGTCGCAGGCCATGCCGATTTCCTGTCCGCCGCCCATGCGCATGCCGTTCACCCGGCAGATCACCGGCTTGTCGCAATGCAGGATGGCCGTGACCATGTCATTGAACAGCCGCATGTACTGGCGATACTCGGCCGGCGATCCGGCGTAGATTTCGGCATACTCCCGCGTGTTGCCGCCGCTGCAGAAGGCGCGCGTGCCCGCGCCGGTCAGCACCACGGCCACCGCGGCGCGATCATTGCTGGCTTCGCGCAGCGCCAGGATCACTTCTTTCGCCGTGGACGTGGTGTAGCTGTTCAGCTCGGCCGGATTGTTCAACGTGATCCACACGTTGTGCAGCCCCGGAACGGCCCGGCCTTCGCGGTCGCGCACCGGCCTCTGTTCCACCAGGATTTCACGCGGAACAAAATTCTCAGTCAGGTTGTGGTCTTTCATCGCAGCCTCCCAGGCTTCTTAGTTTGGCACCAGCACCACGCGACGGCGGAATGCGTGCCGGGCGACTCCGGCAAGCACTTCCGGAGTTTCAGTCAACGAATGGCGCTCAATGAATGGTTCGATGGTGACCTTGCCGCTGAGCACCAGGTCAAGCGCGGCGGGATAATTTTCCGCCGGACAACCCCAGTTGCCGCGGGCCGTGGCGTCAAAGGCCATCAGGTTTGACAGCCGCACTTCAACTTTCTTCGGCGTGAAGCCGACGATGGCCAGATGCGCGCCAAAATCGAGCAAGTTGAACGCCGTGATTTGTCCCGCCGGAGTGCCGCTCATCTCAAAAATTTTCAGCGTTGAGCCGGGCGCAGCTTGCTCGCTGGCAAAGTTGCGCACGCTGGCTTTGAGTTGTTTCTCATCGCCCCGGTCAGAATTCAGGATGAGTGACGCTCCATACTGCTGGGCCAGTTCCAGGCGTTCGGCATCAATATCAATGGCGATTGCCTTGGCGCCCATCGCCGCGGCAATCTGCACGGCGAAGCTGCCGATGCCACCCGCGCCCACGATCACCGCCACGTCGCCGGACTTCAATCCCGAACGGCGAATTGCTTCGTAAGGAGTGGTCACGGCATCAGCCACCACGGACAGGGCTGCCAGAGAAACGCCCGGAGGCAGCTTGTCTGGAACGCGGCAAAGCCCGCGCGCGGGCACGCGCACGTGCGTGGCAAAGCCTCCATCGCCGTCGTTGCCGGGCATGAACTGCTTGCGGCAAGTGGTGGGCCGGCCTGCACGGCATGCGGGACATTCGCCGCAAGCGATCACCGCGGGGACAATCACCGCCTGCCCTATCCACAACTGCGCCTTGGCGCCTGCGTCAACCACGTGGCCGGCAATTTCATGGCCCAGCACCAAAGGAAGGACGTGCCGCGTGGGCACGCCTTCTGAGGCGAAGCCTACATCGGTGTGGCACACGCCGCATCCGGCTACCTTAACGATGACCTCGTCCGGTCCGGGCTCAAGCTTCGGCAGCTCCGCCAGATCCAGCGGTTTCCCCACGGTCGAAAGCCGGTATCCATACGCACCCTGGATTGCCATGTTTCCCTCTCAGTTCCTGCTGGCCAGGCGGCGCAAACCAAGCACGGCCGCGCCCAGCGCGCAAACGTATTCACAATCTTCGGCCACATTCACTTTTACATTGAGCCGCTGCTCCAGCGCCCGCACCATCCCTTGCTGATGGGCAACGCCTCCGATGAAGGTGAGCTCGCCGTGCAGGCCCACGCGCTTCAGCAGCGCGCCGGCGCGGTCTGCGAGCGAATCATGGATGCCGCGCAAAATGTCTTCCACGCTCACGCCGCTGCTGACGTGGTTGATGATCTCGCTTTCCGCCAGCACGGCGCATACGCTGCTGATGGGATGCGAGTGGGCGGCATGCAGGGAAAGTTCGCCCACCTGCTCCAGCGGGACCTCCAGATATTTCGCCGCCCGGGCGATGAACATGCCGGAGCCGGCAGCGCACTTGTCATTGCTCTTGAAAGTGTTCACTCGGCCGTTTTCCTTGACGGCGATGGCCCGCGTGGTCTGGCTGCCAATGTCCAGCACAGCGCCGGGATGGGGAAAGAGAAAATAGGCGCCGCGCGCGGCCGTGGTGATCTCCGTAATGGCGATGTCGCGAAAGCTCAGGTTGTAGCGTCCAAAGCCGGTGGCGGCAATGTAGTTCAAGTCCGACCTTAGATTGCCGGCCAGTGCCTGCTCCAGCGCTTCATTGGCCGCCTGATCAACATTGATGCCGCTGCGGGCGCGTCCGCGGCCCAAAATGCGCAGCTCGCTTCCCGGCGAATCCTGCTCGGCCACCAGCGCTTTGGTGAATCCTGATCCGCAATCAATTCCGGCTACTAACGGCATGGTCCCTCCAAACAGTGGCTTCGAAGCTTTCGCCAAGTTTCTCCAGCGAGAACAGCGCAGCGCCCACCGCGCCCATGAACTGGGCGTCCGGGGTGACGATGATTTTTTGTCCCAGCACCGTTTCCAGGGCGCGCACCATGCCCACGTTGCGGGCCACACCGCCGGTCATGGTGACCAGCGGCTCAATGTTTACGCGCCGCGCCAGTGACATCGTGCGCTTGGCAATCGCCAGATGCACGCCTTCCATGATGTCTTCCGGTTTCTTGCCCTGCGAGAGGTACGAGAGAATGTCAGACTCCACAAAGACCGTGCACACGGTTGCTATCTTCACCGGGCGAGTCGCGCGGAGAGACAGCGGCCCGATATCATCCAAGCCCAGTCCCATCACTTCGGCGGCATTGGCCAGAAAACGTCCCGTGCCGGCGGCGCATTTGTCATTCATCACAAAGTCCAGGACTTCGCCGGAAGGGCCGACGCCGATGGCTTTTGCGTCCTGGCCGCCCATGTCAATCACGGTTCGAGTGCCGGGGCAGAGAAAGTGGGCGCCACGGGCATGACAACTGATCTCCGTCATCTGTGTGTGACCGAAGGAAATGTTGTAGCGGCCATAGCCGGTACCGACCACAAAGCCCACGTCAGCCTGCGCGACGCCCGCCGCCTGGCAGCACTCGTCGAAGGCCTTTTCCGCGGCTTTGCGGACGTTGGCGCCGGTGTCCATGAGCGACCGCGACAGAATTTTCACGCCGTCGCCGTTGGCCCCCACCAGCACCGCTTTGGTCTGCGTTGAACCTACGTCCACTCCTGCTGCAATTCTCATAGTGACCTCACGCACCCACGGCGTGTGCTGCCGTGTGCTTGGCGTGCTCCAGGGATTCAAAAAAAGCATCAATCCGGTTCTTGGTTTGCGCTTCGGCAAAATAGCGCGGGTCTTCCAGGTCGGACTCTATGTACAACGTGGGAACGCCCAGTTGCTTGGTGAAGTAGTCGCGCATGTCTCCCTGTCCGGCGGAAAACAGGCGGCAACTCTTGACGAAGTGGATGATCACGCCGTCGGCCTTCCATTCCTTCACGTAGCGTGCAATCTGGTCGTAACGTTGCAGATAGTTACGGTTCGTCACGTTTTGCGCGAGCATATGCATGGCCACCGATTCGAAAGGAGTCTTCGAATCGTGCCGGAACCCGAACTCCCACAACCCGCCGACGGTGGAATAGGTGGACGCCACAGCAACCGCCTTCCAACTGGCAAACATGTCACGGAAGGTGCGGAAGTAGGGATACGGCGGCGGGCCCTCCACTACCACGCGGAAGCGCTCCTGGTCATAGACGCCTTCGCCGGCTTGGACTTTCTGCTTGAGTTCGTTGAGCGCCGCGCGGAAGAACTCCACGCCTTCACGCTTGCCGCGGTAGACGTACAAAGGGCCCATCAGGGTGATGGCATCGAAGTAAGCGTCAAATGGCGACGGGGAATTCTTGGCCAGGTGCTTGATCTGTGACCAGAGGTCCTCGACTTCGCTGGAATAGGCCACCGACTGCTGGAAGCGGTCGTAGTCGAACTTGCGTCCGGTCAGCTTCTCCAGCTGCACCACAACTTCCTTGAGCTGCCGGACAACGTAGTCAATATCTGCCTGCGAAGGTTGGTCGCCGCGGAGAAAGGGCACGTCCACAACGTACAGAGGCGCGCCGGTGAATGCGGCCACGTGCTCGAACCATTTCACGTAGGTGTTGCAGCCGACAAAGTTGCACAACACCAGCGTGGGCTTGGGCAACCGGCCGCCGGTGGGGGTGATGCCTTTGAGCATGCAGCCGATATCGGCCTTCACGTAGGCGCAATTGTCTCCGGCGTAACCCATCTCCTCGGCCGCAAGAATCGGCTCCAGCGACTGGTGGCGGATGGCCAGCTGCAGCGCGTTCACTTCAGGATAGAGCGGAATCGCGCCAAAGCCTTCCAGCAGTTCCACGCAGTTGCCGGAAATCATCATGGACACCGTGGGCGGGTCTCCGGTCTCAGCCGAGTGGTCCAGACGCTGGTACCAATCCAGCATCAGGTCCTTTTGCTGCTGGTGAATGCTTCCGCGGTATTCGCTTGTAGATTTTTCGGCCATTACGGCTGCTCCTTCTTGGTCAGGTACCAATCAGTCTGGTTTTCAGTCTGGTCTGCTTAATCAAAGACCAGGGATTCGACGAACGTCTCCACTTCCGTGCGCAGGCGATCAAAGGTGAACAGCTTTTCTTCGAACTCCAGCAGCAGGTGCGGCAGACCCATTTCGTCAACTTTCTTCTTGAAGAGCACAAAATCGAAATACGCCGGCTCGCAGAACTTGGCGATCAGGAAGATCACGGCTTCCGCGCGCGTGTTGCGGACCTTCTCCGCCAGGCCTTCCCAGCGCGGCTTGGAAAAATCGTGGCGCACGGAGGAATAGACCGAACGCTGCACGTAACTCTCAGCCAGCGCGTGCACCGGGTCGCCCGTGACGGGAACGTCTTCGGTGAACCAGCGCTGCGCTATGGCCAGGTCGTCTTCCACAATGTCGCAGCCGGCGTTTTCCAGCAGTCGAATGAGCTCTAGAGGAGGCTGCTCGCAGAACGCGCCTTCAATGACCACGCGGATGGCGTCCCGCTTCTTTCCCGGCCGAGTTGGAATTTGTTCGAGGGCCTGCTTCAGGACCTGGATGTGCTCCTCCACCGGCATCAGGTTGCCGCTGCGGATGAGCACGTACGATTCCCACGCCCGTAACAGGTGCGGGCTTTGCGTGCGCAATTCGTAGAGTTGCCGCACCAGGCGACGCTGTTCGTTGTAGAGCGCGATGCTCCGGCGCAGCGCTTCATCCTGAATCGGAGCTCCGCCCAACCGCTCCAGTTCCGTGATGATCCGGCGGTATTCGGCTCTGAGGAACTCCACGCTGGTCTCTGAAGTGCTGTGCGGCAGATGCAGGAAATCCACATACGTCTGCGGGTAGTTGCGCTTGACCACGAAGCAGAGATTGCGGGCGGAGTCGCAGATGGAAGAGAAAAGCAGGCCGTCGAAAGGCTCCAGATGGCCGGTCATGGCCATCTCCATGGTGGTTTTGATGATGGAGCAGATGAACGAGCCGAAGCGCGAATCGGCGTGCTGGATGTCCAGCCGGTCGCCCGCTCCGCTCAGCATCACGGGAAGCATGCCCGCGGCGTGGACAAGCTCCATCGGCGCATAGACGGGAAAGAACGCTACGGATTTTGCTCCGGGATGCTGCTCTTTCCATTGCCGCACGCCGGCAAAAGTGAGGTCCTGCATCCCCTCATAAAGACTATCGAACGTTCGTTCGAATTGTTCCATGCAGCAATGATTCACCTAGGGCGGGCGGAAGGGATGTGACGGGCATCACTCTGGATGAGTGCGCTCTTTTACGGCCACTTTTGGGGGTTTCGGAGTGGCGACTGCCCAGGGTCGCCGGTGTCACAGCCTGACTGGGACCATCAGCCGGCGCGGGGCACGCCTTCGCTTACAGAGTGTGCAGATACGCGATCATGTCCTGCAATTCCCGCTGATTCACAGAATCTCCGAAGTGCGGCATCATCCCGCGGCCCTGCATGATGGCTTGGATCACGTGCTCGTCGGTGGCAGTGAGGCCGCTGGGCAGGTACGGCTTGCCGTACATCCCCTTCAATCCCGGACCTTTGTTGCCATGGGTGGAATACGCAGGATGGCAACTGAGGCAGTAGAGATTGTAGACGCGCCGCCCGCGGGACTGCTCGGCGTTGAGCCCGAGTTCGGCGTCCGTCATGGTTGCGGGATCTTTGCCGCAGCCGGCGATGGCCAGCAGCAATGCCGCCGCAAGCGCTACAAGAAGGATGGACGCTGTTTGCCTCAAATGACTATTATGTCTGGAGACAGCCGTTTTGCAAACCCCGTTTGCAGTACAAATGGTGCGAAGCACAAACGGTGCACGGCATGCCCGTCGAAATCAAACGCGCCTATGACCAGCCGTCTCTGGCCGACGGCCAGCGCGTCCTGGTGGACCGCTTATGGCCGCGCGGCCTCACCAAAGCGAAGGCGCGCATTGACCACTGGTTGAAAGACCTGGCCCCGTCCGACGAGCTGCGCAAGTGGTACCACGCCAGCGCCAACTGGGCGCTGTTCAAGAAGCGCTACTTCAAGGAACTTTCCACACCGGAAGCCACAGAGGCCCTGGCCGTGCTCTACGACCTGATCAACCATCACGACCAGGTCACGCTGATTTATTCGTCCAGCAACCTGGAACGCAACAACGCTGTCGCCTTGAAAGAACTTCTTGACGGAACCAAGAAGCCGCCATCGAGCAGCGGTCCGGCAAAGGCCGCAGCCGCGTCGGGGCGGGTAGCCAAGCGCCGGCCCAGCAGACGCTCATGATTCTCTGCCCTCTGGCGCCGGCAGCTCCCAGAGGGAAGCTTCTCTCCGCCTGGGACGTGATCTCTGAAACCCAGAAGCGCGAGTACGAAAGCTGCTGGATGATCACCCAGCCTTCGCACGCGGCGCTTGCCGGCGACATCGCGGCAAAGCTCAGCGGGCCTCGCGTGCCCAAGCTGGACGCGCCGCTGAGACGGGCCATCGCCTTGCATGATGCCGGATGGGGCATGCCCGACGCGCAGGCCGTTCAGGGAAGCCGCGCGGGGCGGGGGTTCAAACCAAGATCATTCCTGCACATGGCTGTGCCCGACTTTCTGGCGGCGTGGACGCAGTCCATTGAAATCGCCAAACCGGTTTCCCCCGCCGGAGGTTACATGGTGAGCCGCCATTTCTGGCGGCTGGCCGAGCATCGCCTCCAGTCCGCCGCCGACAGCGAAAGAGACCGCAAGAAGCTCCAGGAGTTTCTCGGCGCAGAATCCCAACGCCAGAAGAAGCTCGCCGGCAAGCAGGAGCGTAGCGCAGAAGAGTTAGAAGCATTGACCGACCTGCTGCAGTTTTGCGATTTGCTGTCACTCTACTGGTGTTGCGGCGCGCAAGAGAACGTGGAGTTTCCGGAATACTTCGGTGTGAAGCCCAAGCTCAGCGCAGAAGCGGGCGGCTACCGGATGGAGCCTGCGCTGATACCGGGCGGGACAGAATTCTCCGTGGCTGCGCTACGGCATCCGGCGACGAAAGAGATTTCGTCACGGGAATTTGGGATCAAGATTTGGTAATTGCCTTTCTTTATCCCGAGCGGAGCGAGGGAACCCTATAGTCTTTCACTCAGCCTAGTTGGCTAAGAAGGAGACGAGATTCCTTTGGAATATTGAGGTGCTTGAGGATATGGTGTGCAAGTTCTCGGGAAAAAACGCCGACTTCTTCGTGGAGCGGGGTATTCCAGCGAGAGTGCTGTGGATTGGCGCAAGGCTCCTTGAGAGTTTTCCTGCACTCATTCTTGCCTACTTTGCAATTCGGGCCTGTTTTCCCTCGAAGTTTAATGTGACTTACGGCGTCACAGATATGGGCGTAGTACTTTTCTAGTTCAGGACTTTGTTTGCGCTTACCCAAAAGCTCGATCAGATTTCTACCGTGCGTAAACACTGCAACTTGGGCCAATGCTTTTAAATTAGGTACATCCTCATATTTTGTATTCGAGTCCTCCCAGACGCGTGCTGCATTAACAAACAATTTGATTTCATGTTTAATGTGTTTTAGTTCTTCTTCAGTCACATTCACCTCCACTCAGTAATTCCTGAACCCGGAGTTTGTGGGGCACAATTTGTCCTGCCCAAGTAGTTAGCTTATAACGTCAGTTGTTGAGTAAAGCCGCTTCGCTCGAAATATGAGAAAGGCTCGGTCTTAGTTGTCCCTGTGATCACGGTGATCGTGCCCCGTTGCCGGCTTGTCTTTGAGCTGGCGTTCCACGGACCAGATCGCGTCCGGAGTTTTCTCCCAGGGATAGACATGCACCATCCAGCCAAAGACGTGCGGCATAAAGGTCCCGCCCGCGGCTTCGCATTCTTCGCGCGTGTTGATGGAGCCGCGCAAGCCAAACCGGGCGTGCCTGGACAACTGGTCCAGCTCCTGCCCCAGCGGAGGCTTGCACATGTTCACGTGCTGGTGCCACTGGGCCACGCTCAGGGGAATGCGCTGGTTGATCTGGTCTTCGGTAAAGCGCACGGGCGCTGTGTACATGGCGCCGATTAGTTTGTAGTCGTCGCCGTGTTTTTCGTAGAGCAGCGAAGTTGGCTTGGTGGCGTCAAATTCAAAAGCGGCATTGTACGCGTAGCCATAGTTGGTGAAGTGATACATGGGCTGGGGGATGTTAGGCAGAAAGATCTGGAACCCTTCGGCCAGGGCGACGTTGTAGTCGCGATATTTTTCCAGGGCCTGGCGCGCCTGCTCCACCACCTTCTGGGCCTTCTTCGCGTCGCCCGGCTGGGGATCACGCAGCTCGCTCATCTTCATGTGCACGCTCATCTCATGATGGTCATGGTGATGGTTGCTCATGGCCTGGGTAGCGGCCCCCAGGTCCTGGCGTTCCTGCTGGGCATAGACGACTGGCGCTGCGGCCAGCAGCCCAGTAACACATAAGGCGGCTAAAGTTTTCATCGTCAGATGCCCCCGTTTCCCTTGTTCCAAGGCTAGCAAACCCCAAGCAGAAGGAAAAGTTACCTTCGCATTACGGAAAGAACTTCCATCGGATATAGTATCCGCCGTGGCGACTTACATTGACTGGGTGCGCGAAGTCTGCCTGGCGCTTCCGCACACCACGGAAGACGTGCAGTGGGAGCACGACCTGCTGTTCCGCATTGCGGGCAAGATCTATTGCGTCGCCAACCTGGAGCCGGGCCTGGGTCCCACCAAGATTGCCTTCAAGTGCACGCCGGAGAGATTTACAGAACTGGTGGAAGTCGAAGGCATTATTCCTGCGCCCTACATGGCGCGCAACCACTGGGTGGCGATGACCGAGGTGGACGCGCTGCGGCCGCCGGAAATTCAGGAGCTGATCGAATACTCATATCGTCTGGTGCTGGAAAAGCTGCCGAAGCGCAAGCAAGCGGAGTTGAGCGGGACCACGCCTGCGCCGTCGCGTGGAAAGAGCGCGCGCAGGCCCAAACCTGGCGGGACCCGAAGATCGAAATCAAGAACCAAGACAAAGGCGAAACGGAAAGCTAGAAAAAAGAAGACATCGTGATAATGGAGCGCAGCGACAGAAACTACGCCACCGCGGCGGTAGCCGCCTCTCTTCCGGAACGAATGCAGTCGGGGATGCCGATCCCGTGAAATGAGTTTCCGATGATCCGCAGTCCGGGAATGTCTTCCAGGATTTTCTCCATGGCCTCCACGCGCTCCAGGTGCCCGGTTTCATATTGCGGCAAGGCCTGCTGCCAGCGGAAAACGCGGGTGAGGCGCGGTTGCTCGCTGAGTCCCAGAATGTCTTTGAGTTCTTTGCGGACCATGGCCAGCAACTGGTCGTCGCTGAAGCTGAGCAGGTCCGGCACGCGCGCGCTGGAAATAAAGCAGCGCAGCAGCGCGGAGCGTTCCGGCGCGCGAAAAGAAAATTTCTTGTGCACAAACGTGCACGCCAGCATCTTGCGGCCTTCCGTGCGCGGCACCAGGAACCCGAAGCCCGGCGGCAGTTCCGCCTGGTCGTATGCCAGGAGCACGGCGGCGGAAGAGGAATACTGGATTCGCGCCAGCCCTTCCATCAGCGCGGGATGGCATTGCCGCAGAATTCCCGCAGCCGAAGACGCGGGCACCGCCAGCAGGACTTCCTGAAATCGCTCGCGACTGTTTTCATACTCAACGTGCCAGTCATCATTCATGGGACGGACGACCGTTACCTCCTGCCCCAGGCGGACGGACGATTGCGGCAACGCGGCGACTGCCGCGTCCACCATCTGCTGCATGCCGTTGCGCAGCGAAGTGAACAACGGCTGCGCGCCTGTGGACGCAGCGCCGGACGGGCCGCCGCTCTGCGCGCGCGCCTTGCGGGCGTTCATCGAGGCCCGCACCAGGCTGCCGGCTTCGCGCTCCATCTCAACGAATCGCGGCAGCACCGCGCGGACGCTCATTTTGTCAGCGTTGCCGCCGTAGACGCCGGCCAGCAGCGGTTCGGCTACCCGGTCCACCATCTCCGGGCCAAAATGGCGGCGCACAAAGTCCGCTACCGATTCGTCCGCATGCGGGTCGCCCCAGTGCGGTTTCTCTCCGCTTGGCCCCGACCACCACTCCTTGGCCATCCGCAATTTGGTGGCAAAAGAAAAAAGCGGCGTGGTGGCCATGGGCAACACGCGCGTCGGCACCATGAATTCCAGTCCGTCAGGGATGGCCACCAGGCGGCCCTTTACCAGGATGTAGGTTTTGCGTTGAAAATCATTGGAGCTGATGAGCTGATCACCCAGGCCAAGATCGCGGCAAAACTGGGCGCCATCGGGCTTCATGGTGAGAAAGGAATCGGGCCCGGCTTCCAGGACAAGTCCCTCGCTCAGTTCGGTCTTGATCACTCCGCCCAGGCGTGAAGACTTTTCAAACAGGGTCCAGGAGACCTGGGCGCCGCGGCGGCGCGCTTGTTCCAGGTAATACGCTGCACTCAACCCTGCAATGCCGCCGCCGATGATGGCCACTCGTTTCATGTTGGATGAACTCTAGGAAACCGGTTTGGACGCGACCTGGTTTTGCGTCGCCGCGGCTAAGCAGGATGCCACCAGCGCGGCCAATGCCTTGATCAACGTTGGCGATGCGTTGAGCGACTCAGTGCGCCAGAATTTGAGACCTAGTTCGGTGGCGAACTGGCGGAAGCCAATGTCCACGTCATACAAAACTTCAACGTGGTCGCAAACAAAACCGATGGGCGCCATGAGCACGCCGTGGTGCCCTTGCCGCTTCAACTCGAGCACCGCGGTTTCCACTGTAGGGCCCAGCCACGGGCCGCCGGACATCCCCTGGCTTTGAAAAGCGAAGCGCTGCAGCTCGGGAGCGAGTCCGGGAACTTTTGCTCCCACCAGACGCGCTGTTTCGCTGGCCTGGCGCTCATAGGGATCGCCCGCCTGAATGGTACGCATGGGCACGCTGTGCGCGGTAAAGATGACCGGAACGGGCGCGCCCAATTCCTGGCAGGCGTTCCGCCACGCCGCTTCCAGCTTTTCCGCAAAGGCCTGAACCAACAAAGGATGATCATGCCAGGACTCGACAAACTGCACGGAGATATCCGGCTTCATCTCAGTCATCATGGCTTTGCGATAGAGACCGGTGCTAGTGGAAGAATTTTGCGGAGCCAGACAAATTGCGGCGACGCGTTCCACGCCGTCGCTCACAATCTGGCGGACGGCGTCGGCGATGAACGGCCGCCAATTGCGCATGCCTACGTGCACGGGAAGGCCGGTCTCGCGCTGAAGCGCGGCGGCTTGGGCCAGGGTGATCTCCGTCAGCGGAGATTTGCCGATCAGCCCATAGCGGTGTTTGACTTCGGCAATCACCGCGTCAGGCACGGGACGCCCGCCGGTAATGTAGTTCATGAACTCCGGGATATCTGCCGGAGATTCCGGGCTGCCGTGAGCAAGCAGCAGGACTGCGGATGTTGATCGGTTCATAGGGCGGCTCCTGACACCCGCCAGCGCAAATTGCTCTAGCGTCCTGCCGCAGCAGAACTCTGCGTGCTCAATTCTCTAACAAAATCCACCAGCGCGCGGACGTTCTCCACCGGAGTTTCCGGCAGAATTCCGTGCCCCAGGTTAAAGATGTGTCCAGGACGGCCGCCCGCCTGGCGAAGGATGGCGCGCGTTCGCGCTCGCAGTTCCTCTTGTCCGGCAAAGAGCAAGACCGGATCAAGGTTGCCCTGCACGGCGCCCTTAAAATCCAGGCTCTCCCATGCGTGTTCCAGAGGGAAGCGCCAATCCACGCCCATCACGTCAGCGCCGGTCTGCTTCATGGACGGCAGAAGCGTGGCCGTGTCCGTGCCGAAGTAGATGACCGGCACGCCGGTCGCTTTGAGCCGCTTGATCAGATCGGTGGCGAAGGGCAGCACGTACTGGCGATAATCTTCCACGCTCAGGCAGCCCACCCAGCTGTCAAAGACCTGCAGCACATCAGCTCCGGCGGCGACCTGCTCGGCTGCATAAAAGGCCAGAACGTCCACCAGTTTGCGCATGAGCTTCTGCCAGGTTGCGGTCTGGTTGTACATCATCTTCTTGGTAAGGACGTAGCTGCGCGAACCACCGCCTTCAATCATGTAGCTGGCCAGGGTAAAGGGCGCGCCGCAGAAGCCGATCACCGGCAACTTCGCCCCAAAATGGTCGGCCACCAGCCGGACGGATTCAGCCACGTAGCCCAGCTCGGCAGCGCGGTCCGTCCGCAGCTTGTCCACGTCCTTGCTGGTGCGCACCGGATGCTCAATCACCGGACCTTCGCCGGCCTCAAAGTGAAACGGCAGCCCCATCACTTCCAGGGGCAGCAGCAAATCGGCAAAGATGATGGCCGCGTCCACGTCCAGCTTCTCCGCGGCGGTGATGGTGACTTCAGCGGCCAGCGCAGGCGTCTTGCAAATCTCCAGCAGCGAGTGCTTTTTGCGCACCGTGCGATATTCAGCCATGTAGCGGCCCGCCTGGCGCATCAGCCAGATGGGAGTGGCGTCCACCGGCTCGCATCGGCAGGCCCGGACAAACCTTGAGTTGGGAGCAGACATTACCTGAAAACTGTAGCATCTTTATGCGTTTGCAGACTACAGCGGCAAATCGACTCCTTCACGCTGTGGCAGCGTGACTGTGGCGTTGTGAAACGACATGGAGAGCTTGCCAGCTCGGTTGCAAAAATCACGTGGGTGCCTCCGAATCGCAACGCCAGCCAGCGGCATCGTACAATAGAAGAGACCAAACCGAATGGCCAGCCCGGTAGAACTCGTCCAGATTGACCTTGCGCCGCGGCGTCCGCGCGCCAAGCCCGAGTGGCTCAAGGCCCGCGCTCCCATGGGCGACAACTACCACAGCCTGAAAAAGCTGGCGCGCACGCTCGATCTGCACACGGTCTGCGAATCGGCCCAGTGCCCGAACATTGGCGAGTGCTGGAACCACAAGACCGCCACCTTCATGCTGCTGGGCAATTTGTGTACGCGACGCTGCGGATTTTGCGCCGTCCCCAAAGGCAAACCCGAGCCCTTGGACTGGGACGAGCCGCGCCGCGTAGCGGAAGCCGTGGCCGCGCTGGGCCTGAAGCACGCGGTGATCACCAGCGTGAATCGCGACGACGACAATGAAGGCGGCGCCAGGATTTTTGCTGAGACCATTCGCGAGGTCCACCGCCAGGCCCCCGGCTGCCAGGTGGAAGTGCTCATCCCGGATTTTCAGGGCCGCGAAGACTGCCTGCAGATCGTGATTGACGCCCGGCCGGAAGTGCTCAACCACAACACCGAGACGGTCCCCCGGCTTTATCGCGCTGTCCGCTCCGGCGCGCGCTACAAACGCACGCTCGATCTGCTCAGCAACGTGAAGCGCTTTGCTCCCGGCATGGTTTCAAAAACCGGCGTGATGGTGGGCATCGGCGAAACCATGGATGAGCTGCTGGAGGTTTTCCGTGACTTGGCCGCGCGAAAAGTAGACATTCTCACCGTCGGCCAGTACCTGCGGCCATCAAAAGATCATCTCCCGATTACCCGCTACTACACGCCTGACGAATTCGCCTTCCTGAAGACGGAAGCCATGAAGATGGGCTTCAAGCACGTGGAAAGCGGCCCCTTGGTGCGGTCGTCATACCATGCGCATGAGCAGGCGGAGAGCACGGGGCTTATTTCTGTCGCTTCGCTCCACCCCGCCTAAGGGGTTCGAACGCTCTTGAATCTTTCCGCTCTCGTGGCAGGCGGCTCGGCGCACAAGTTGGCCCCGCCGCGGAAAGAAGCATTCGGTTACTTCGCCGTTCCCGCCAAGAAGGCCTGCCTTTAAGCTCTGATTTCGTGCCCCTTTGTGTCCTTTGTGGTCGAATGAATTTAGGTCGAGCTAATACGACCCCATCTACCACACCCGGCACGCGTTTTTGGCGACCATGGGCTGGCCTTCTTTGCAGCCCCAGGCTTTCTGGAACTCCGGCATGTTCTGCACCACGCCGTTGGCGCGAAAGCGTCCGGGCGAGTGCTCATTGGTCTGGGCCAGCATGCGGGACATCTCCGGCCGCACGTTCTGGCACCAGATCTGGCCCCAGCCCAGGAACAGGCGCTGCTCCGGAGTGAAGCCGTCAATCTTGGCCGGCGGTTTAGGTTGCGCGCCCAGGGACGCCATCAAGGCCATGTAAGCGATGCGCAGGCCGCCGTTGTCGGCGGTGTTTTCGCCCAGCGTGAGCTTGCCGTTCAAATGCACGTCAGCCACGGGGACGAAGGCGTTGTATTCATCCACCTCGCACTGCGCGCGCTGCTCAAAGGCCTTGCCGTCTTCGGCGGTCCACCAGTCATGCAGGTTGCCTTCGGCGTCAAACTGGCGGCCTTGATCGTCAAAGCCGTGGGTGAGTTCGTGCCCGATCACGGCGCCTATGCCGCCGAAGTTCAGCGCGTCGTCGGCTTTGAAATCAAAGAACGGCGGCTGCAGGATGCCGGCGGGGAAGTTGATGTCATTTTCGCTGGAGTCGTAGTAGGCGTTCACCGTCGGCGGAGTCATCTGCCACTCCTGCTTGTCCAGAGGCTGGTTGATCTTGCTCAACTGGCGGCGGACTTCAAATGCATTGGCGCGCAGCGAATTGCCCAGCGCGTCACCGCGGACAATTTTCAGCGCCGTGTAGTCGCGCCACTTGGCGGGATACCCGATCTTGTTCTGGATGGCCGCCAGCTTGATCAGCGCCTGTTTCTTGGTGGCGTCTGACATCCAGGGCAGACCCTGAATGTCCGCTTTCAACGCGTCTTCCAACTGCTGGACCATGGCCAGGGTGCGGGCCTTGGCGGCGGGCGGGAAATGTTTCTCGACAAAGACCTGGCCCAGGGCCTCGCCCAGGTCGCTGTCGGCGGCGTTGACGCAGCGCTTCCAGCGCGGGCGCAGCTCTTTGGCGCCGGTGAGTTTTTGGCCGTAGAACGCGAAGTCTTCGTTGACGAACGCCGTGGGCAGGACCTGCACCTGGCTGTGAACCAGTTGCCAGCGCAGATACGTTTTAAGGTCGTCCAGGTTGGCGTCCTTAAGTTCTGCATCGAGCGCCTTGAAAAAGTCGGGCGCGACGACGTTTAAGCTCTTGAAATTGGGCGAATCGAGCGTGGCCAGGTAGGCGGGCAAAGAAAAAGACGGGGCCAGTTCCTGCCACTCGTCCGACGACAGATGGTGATAAATGTTTGCTGGCTCGCGCCGCACGACGCGGTCCATGGACCCCTTGGCCAGCGCCGTTTCAATTTCCATCACGGCCTCGGCCTTCTGTGTCGCGCCTCTGGGCGATTCGCCCAACAACTGGAAGACCTTGGTCACGTGCATGACATAGGCGTTAAGCAGCTCTTGCGACTTGGCATCATCTTTCAGGTAGTAGTCGCGGTCAGGAAGGGAGAGTCCCCCCTGGTCGGCCTGGGCGATGATCAGCTTGGCGTTTTTGAAGTCCGGGCCGGAGCCAAAACCAAACAGCGCGTTGACGCCCTCCGCGTGCAGGTGGGCGATGAGCGCCGGCAGGCCGCTCTTGTCTTTCAACGCATCAATGCGGTCGAACTCCGGCTTGAGGACGGCGATTCCTTTCTTGTTGATGGCGTCTTCGTCCATGCAACTGGCGTAGTAGTCGCCGATTTTCTGCTCATTGGGCGTGCGCTTGCTGGCCGCAGCCGCCTCTTCCAGGATGGCGCGCAGCGCCGTGCGGTTGCGTTCGATGAGTTGGCTAAACCGGCCCCAGGCGGCCTGGTCGGCGGGGATGGGATTGTTCTTCATCCAACCGCCGCAGGCATACTGGTAAAAGTCCACGCAGGGATCAGCGCTCTTGTCCATCGCGGATACATCCAGGCTGGAGGCAGGCTTGGCCGTGTCCGCCGGCGCGGCGGCTTTATTCTTCTCCGCAGCAACCTGTGACCAGGCGAGAGTTGAGAGCAGGCATACAACGATCAAGAGCAGAGATTTACGCATGGGAAATGTGCCTCGAAGGAGCTAATTTGTCACTTTCGCGGACGCTGGAAAGCATGAAACTCCTTATCCTAACATCGGGGAAGATCGCCAAGGAGCTCTGTCGCCGCAGTTTTTCTTGAAACGCCTGCAACGGTCCTTTCACTAGCTATATGATTCAGACTTGGCGTTGCGCACTGCTTCGCCGGGCCGCTGATTGCCATCTCGCTTCTGAAGGAGGTAGCTGCGTGAAGACCGTTGGCTTCTTGTTGGCGTTAATGGGCCTGATTTTCCTGGCCGGATGCACAAATTCCACCAGCGTGACTGGACAAGACAGTCCCACCGCAGGTGGGACCCAGTCAGAGACCGCGGCCACCACCTCGTATGTTGGCGGACAGCAGAACCGCATTGTGGTGGCGTACAACGACGAAACGAACGAGCAGCAGTTCATCAACTACGCGCAATTTGACCGCACCGTGACCGCCGGCGCGTCCCTGATGGGCTGGTCCTACTCCGACGACGGCGGCGGCAAGTGGACGTACGGAGGGAAAGTGTCGCCCCCCAAAGGCTGGGCCGTCTTGTGGGGCGATCCGGCGCTCGCCACTTCAGGAGCTTCGTACCACGTGGTCTTCATGTCCAATCTGGCGGTCCCCAGCGCCAAGATGCCCGTGGGAGGAATCCACGGCTACCTCTATTATGGAGACGGCAGAAGTTCGTACATCGGCGGGGCCTGTATCGCCAAGTCCACGGATGGCGGCGCGACCTTCGCCAATTATCAGTGCGTCAGCAACAAGCAATCCGTGCCGGGAGTCCCGGACACGCCGCAAGGGCACTTTTACGACGGAGGCAGCATGGCCTCCAACAGCGCCGGCGAAGTCTTTGCCGCCTACGTGGATGTGGCCACCGGCTTGATTGATGTGTACCGTAGCCCAAACGAAAACGGAAGCTTTCAACCGCTGCCCACGCCTTTTCCCAAGTTCTACTCGGTTTCTCATGCCAAATTGCGCGCCAGCCGCGACGGGTCAATCTATATAGCGGCCCAGGTCAGGGGCGGTGACGGCAACTACTACATCTACATGAATCATCTGGTCAACGGCGCCTGGGGGAGCCCCGTTGCGGTAAGTTATGCCTCCTCGCTCTATCCCGGCATTGACTTTGGGACCACCGTCCAGGGCTCGGAGTTGACGTTGCGCAGCGGGCCACAGTTCGGATACGACGTGGGCGCGGCTTCAGAGGGCGGCAATGACGCGATTCGCCTCCTGTACACGCGCATGGGCTCGAACGGCCATCTGTACCTTGATGCCTCTGCCTGTAGCGCCGCGCTGACCAATTGCTGGCAGGTAACCGGCTGGAACTTTCAAGGCGGCGGTCCGGGAGGGAGCGCCGTGGACACCTACAACCCGGATGTGGTGGCATGGCCCGGGTTCATTGGCTTGCCGCCCACGTGGCAGGCGTCGTGGGCCTATCACTACGGCAACGCCAACTTTGTGAACGTGTCCCGGGCCACGCTGGGCTACGTAAACGGCAGCGCCTTTATCTTTCCCGTGGACATCCTGCAAAATGCGCCGGTGTGTTCAGACACGCGGGGTTATTGGGGCGACTACGACGCGATGATCCAGACCGGATGGCAGGGCACATCCTCTCTGTGGATGCGATTTACCACGGATTCGTCTGCCGGCTGCACCAAGCGCTGGGAGTACACCGCTGAAGCGCAACACGTGCAACAATCCAACTATTCTTACTAGCATGGCCAGGGAATGGCGCCTTGCGCAATAAGGAGGGAGTCATGATGCAAGATTGTGAACGGGTCCTGCGCAGCGGGCTAGTGTTGCTGCTGACCGCCTGCGCCATTGCGACAGGCTGCTCGCGCCGGCAGCAGCAGTCCGCTCAAAACGACGAGAAGAAGCCCGCGCCGGTTTCAGAAGTTGCGCCCAAGCTCGAACCTCTGCGGCAAGCCGTCCCGCCTGTGGTGAACGCCAGGCCGGTGGCCAGCGTGGGCGACTGTGGCCCTAAATACGCCAACGGCCTTCGCGGCTCTTGCATCAATAACCAGCCGTGCCGGGGCATCGGCGTGCTGGATGAAAAAGACAAAGCCGTGTGCTCTTGCTATGGCACAGCAGGCGGATGCAAAGAGACAGAACGCTGTGACGCCATCAAGAAGGCCTGCGTGCCGGAAAAGGAACCCGGCTTTGGACGAGCGCCGGGAGATTAGCCTGGCGTCCCCACGGGTCAAAAAATCCGGAAGTGGATGGTCAGGTATTTCTTGGGATTTTCGCGCACGGCTTTGATCAAATTGCGGGTCTCGATCAGCATCTGGTCGGTGTTGTTGTACACCGACGGGTCTTTCAGGAGGCGCCCGGCGGTACCTTCGCCGGCTTCCAGGCGGTCCGTGATGGCGGAAAGCTTTTCAATGGTGTTGTGCAGCTTCTTGGCGAGTTCTTCGTCTTTGGCCAGCTTGCCCAGAGTCCCTTTGCCCGCGTTGACGTCGTCCATCAGCTTGTTGGCTTTGGCGGCGGTCTGGTTCAGGTTGTTGTACAGGCTTTCGTCTTTCAGGAACTTGCCCAGACTGCCCTTGCCGGCTTCCGCGTCGTCGGCGATGCGATTGAGCTTGGTTACTGTGTCATCCAGCTTGCTGTAAAGTTCCTTGTCTTTAAAAAGCTTTCCGATGGTTCCTTGGCCGTTGTTGACATCGTTCAGCAGGTCCTGGACCTGGTTCAGGATCGCGTTCAGCTTGTTCATCAAAGTGGGGTCGCTGATCACCTGCCCCAGAGTGCCCTTGCCGGACTCCACCTGGACCAGGATGCGGTCCAGCCTCTTCACCAGGATGTCAACGTTCTGCAAGGTTCCCTGGCTGCTGCGGACCACGTCTTCCAAATCAGGCGCATTGGTGGAGGGCAGCTCATCACCGTTAGCGACTGCAGGTCTTTTGGCCGCTTTGCTGTCCAGGTCAATGAAGGATTCGCCCAGCACTCCGGCAGTCTTTACGGTAGCGGTGGTGTCTTTGCGGACCAGCGGCTGGTAGCGCTTGGCGATCTTCATGGTCACCTGCACCGGGGCCTGGGGGTGGTCGCCTACGATGCGGACCGCAGTCACATTGCCCACGGGCACGCCCTGCAAGTCCACGGGTTGTCCAGAACGCAGGCCTTCAGCATTGTCAAAATAGGTCAGCAGGGTGATCTTGGTGGAGAAGAGGTCCTTGGTCCCGCTCATCAGGAAGATCAAGAACGCCAGCGTTATCGCCGCGACGATCACGGTGATGCCGACCTTGAGTTCAGACCACCTGAGCTGTTTTTGGCTAGGCAATGGCGTGTTGTCCTAAGCAAAAAATCATAACAGAAGGCGAGTAAAGTCCATAAGCAGATCAGTTTACCGTTGTGTTCCGGCATCGAATGGTCGCGGGAGAGCAGCTAGCTGATGCGCGCAGTTGTCCACGTCCGTGAGAATCCGGCGGCCAGCAGATACGCCGCGGCGGCGCAGGCCAGGGTGGCGGTGAGACCAAAATGGATGGCGATGATCATGGCCAGCACCGACCCCAGGACGCTGGCGGCGGCGTTCAAGGCCCAGGCCCACTCCACGGTCGCCACCAGCCGCAGCCCGCTGGGGAAGGGCATGCCCATCAGGAATCCCAGCGGAGCCAGCACCACGCCGCTGATGAGAAGTTTGGCGAAGAAAGGCAGGCCGATGGTCGCCGACAAAAGAGCAGGCAGCAGAAACAAGAGCAAGCCGACCAGCACGGCGATCATCCCCAGTAAAGGCAGCAGCCGCGCGCTGCTGGAGATCCAGCGCTTGGCCGCCACGCTGCCCGCGCCGCTGAACAGAAGCAGCAGGAAAACCACTACGGTCAGCGCGTAAGTGGGATGACCCAGAAACAAGACGAAGCGCTGGATCAGCGAGACTTCCACCAGAATGAACCCAAAGCCCACGGCAATAAAGTAGAGCAGAGCCGCGATGCTGGTCCTGCCGGCGGATTCGCGCTGATGCAGCGCGAGGGGAAGAATCAGGAACGCGGCGACGGCGATCAAGGAGATCACGAACAGCATCCCCAGCACCACCACGCCCAGGTTGATCCGCCAGTCCATGCCTTTGCCGGTGCCGGCGGCGATGTTATGCAGCACATGGCTGGTTTTCAGGGTAAAAAAGAAAAACGGGGCGCTGTCATCTACAGGCGCCACGTTGTAGGCGTAGTCGCGGGCGAAGGCGCGAGGGTCGTTGGAGGCAATGAGCTTGCGGAAAGCTTCTGCGGCCGGCGGCAATGCCGTCAGCCCGGCGTCAGGAGGATTGAGCCACACCAGGTTTGGATTCTTGTTCAGGTGCTGGTTCACCAGGCCATATTCAAGAGGAGTGAACTCAGACTTTTTGGCCAGCACCAGCACGGGACGGCCGTCTTCGTCCAGGTTGCCGTCGGCGACGATGATGAAATGCTTGCTCAGGTCCGACATGCCCATTTGGTGCAGGGCTTCCATGGCCTGGGAGACCACGCGCAGGGCTTCACGCGGCTGGCGGAATTCCCAGCGGGTGATGGCGATCATGCCATCGGGCTTGAGATGGTCAAAGTACTCGCGGAAGGCTTCCAGCGTGTACAGATTGTTTTCGCTGAGCGCGAAGGCGCCGGCTGCGGTGGACGCCCATGTATCCACCAGCGTCATCTGCACCACGTCATATTGCTCGCGCGAACTGCGAATGAACGAGCGGCCGTCCTGCACGTGGATATGCACTTGCGGCCGGTCATAAAGATGATAAGAGTAATCCGTGTAGCGGCCACGCATCACGGAGTTCACGATGGTGGGATTGATCTCAATGCCGGTCACGCTGGGACTGCCGTTGGCCACGGCGCGAAGCACGTCCACGCCGCCGCCAGGGCCGATGATGGCGAATGCTCCCTGCGGGCGCAGCACGTTGGCAACCGCTGGCGCCGCCGCCATCAGGTTCTTCTTCCAATTAAAGCAGCCTTGCCCGGCTGCGCAGTTGAAGCCGCCGACGGCCGGAATCCCGGTACCGGACGGCAAAGTCGACGTCTGGTCTTCACCCCATTTAGCGGGGTCCACGTTCATGATGGCCGTGGTGGCGTCGGCATCAATCACCACGTAGCGCGCGCCATTCTGGTTATTGACCTCAATGCGGGAAATCGCATTCCACTTGGCGAACTCCACCCACTGGGGATCGCGCAGCACGCCCTTGGCGTAGATCACGTCAAACTTTCCGCTGTAGTGCGACCAGCCGGCCAGGGCCGCAGCCAGGACAACCAACCCGCGCGCGGCGAGGCCCATTTTCCGGTCGCCCGCCCACAAGCAGCCGGCCAGGGCCATGGCTACGGAGCAGCAGAGCAGGACGGTGGGCGCGCCAATGCTGTTGAGCATCGGGACCACGGCCAAGCAAGCGACCGCGCCCCCAGCCAGGTCGGCGCCATAGAGAATGGAAATGGACTGTTGTGAGCGCGCAAACAAGACCGAAAACAACAGTCCGGTAAAAAAGAAAGGAACGGCTGTGGCCAGGTAGATGATGGTGAGCTTGCCGAAGTTCGTCCAATTCACCTGCAATGACACCGGCGTGTGCAGCACCACCCAGACCACCGCAGGAATGCACAGCGAGTTCAGGATGCAGAGGGCGGTCCCCAGGTTTCCGGTCGCGAACCGGCCCAGCCATCCGCGCCGGACGTGGGCAAAGACCCCGCCGGAACCCAGCCCCAGCAAAGCTACCGAGATGGCAAAGAAGGCAAAATGATAGAACAGCACCACGCTGAACAGCCGGGTCATGGCCAGCTCCAGCAGCAGGCTGGCAAAGCTGACCAGCGCCACCGCCAGCAGCACGGAGCGGGGAGCGGTTTGGGCTGAGTTGGGCGCGGGAAGGCGCTCGGTGTCAGGGGACGAAGAGGTCTGGGTCATTGAGGATCGGTTTTCCGGGAACGAAAGAGTGTACTACTTGCGACGAGCGTGCTTTGAGCTATTCCCCTTCCAGAATCACAAAGGCCATGGCCTGTTCCTTGGTGTGCGTCAGCGACAGGCTGGCCTGTTTGCATCCCAGACGCTCCGCGAACTTGGCCGCTACGCCGGAGAAGCGCAGCGAAGGTCGCCCACCCGGCAGGTGGACAACTTCCACGTCCTGCCAGGTCACTCCATGCCTTAACCCGGTGCCAATGGCCTTCATTCCAGCCTCTTTGGCGGCGAAGCGGGCGGCCAGGCGTTCGGCGGAATTGGCCTTGGAAAGGCAGTAACGGACCTCATCTGGGGTGAATACACGCCGCAGGAAGCGGTCACCAAAGCGGTCCACAGCGGCCTGGATTCGAGGTACCTCGGTGATGTCAACTCCTGTCCCTACAATCATTTGCGTGTCCTCAGTTACATTAGCACAAGGTCCAACGGCATGCCTACGATGAGAGATGTTTCATGCAGACAATGGCCGAATGGGCGGGTATAATACGCCTGCGGTTTTTCAGAAGCGTTGTACAGCGGTACTGCACCTCAACTGCGACCTGCCTGCACTACCTTAAGAAAAGCGCAAATTCAGATCAAGGAATGCGTGTAACACAATGGAACAAGGAACAGTTAAGTGGTTCAATGACGCTAAGGGCTATGGCTTTATCTCCCGGGAAAACGGCGAGGACGTTTTCGTCCACTTTTCCGCTATTCAGGCGAACGGCTTCAGAAGCCTGAAAGAGGGACAACCCGTGCAGTTCAGTGTCGTCAAAGGCCCCAAAGGCTGGCAAGCAGAAAACGTGCAGTTGCTGTAAAGCTTCAAGAGTTTCTTAACAAGGGCGGCCTGCGGGCTGCCCTTTATTTTTGTGGGCGCTAGGGAAGGCAATTTCACCACAAAGGGCACGAAGGAAAGCCAAGTCGCGGCGGCTCTCTGGCCTTCGCATGAATGCTTCCTTTGTGTTCCTTCGTGCCCTTTGTGGTTAAGGCTTTCTCGAGTCCTATAATTTCCTCGTGCTGGTTTCCGACTTTGACTTCCATCTCCCCGAAGAACTCATCGCGCAGGAGCCTCTGCCTGAGCGCAGCCAGTCGCGCATGCTGCACCTGTGGCGCGAGTCGGGCCGGTATGAAGACCGCAAGTTCGCCGACTTCCCTGATCTCCTCCGTCCCGACGACCTGCTGGTGGTCAACAACAGCCGGGTTTTTCCGGCGCGGCTTTTTGGCCGGCGCGCCGGCGCCCACGCCCAGCCGGTGAGTCCGCGGAACCCGGCTGCCAAGGAGTTTCTGCAGGGACGCGTGGAAGTCCTGTTGACGCGGCAAGTCGGGCCGTTCGAATGGCAGGCCCTGGTGCGTCCCGGAAGAAAGATTGACGTGGGCGAGAAAATCTACTTCGGTGGGACGGCCGCGCCGGCTGCGAGTTCGCCGGCTGCGGGAGAAGGCGCTGAACTGGCCGCCGAGATCACGGCGCGCGGCGAGTTCGGCGAACGCACCCTGCGCTTTGGTCCGGTCGCGGACTTCTTTGCCGTGGTTGAAAAGCTCGGCCATGTGCCGCTGCCGCCTTACATCCACCGGCCAGATCAGGCGCCGGACCAGCCCGCAGACCGGGAGCGCTACCAGACCGTTTACGCCGGCCGCGCCGAGACCGGCAGCGTGGCCGCACCCACCGCCGGCTTGCACTTCACGCCGGAGATACTGGCGCGCATCCGCAATCGCGGCGTGGAGATCGCGGAGATCACCCTGCACGTGGGCCTGGGCACGTTTCAGCCCGTACATGTTGAGCGCGTGGAAGACCACAAGATGCATGGCGAGAGTTTTCATATCTCAGAAGCTGTGGCGGCACAGATCAACCGCGCGTTGGAAGAGAAGCGCCGGGTGGTGGCCGTGGGAACCACCACGGTTCGGGCTTTAGAATTTGCTGCTTTGCAGCAGCAAACCGCCGCGGAGCGAAGTCCCGCAGCGAATGTTCGTGGCGGCCCGGCCACGTCGTCCGCAGAAAGCAAAGCGCCCGTCCGCATCGCGCCCGGTTCCGGCGAAGCCGGCATCTTTATCTATCCCGGCTTTCAATTTCGCGTGGTGGGAGCGATGCTCACCAACTTCCATCTGCCCAAGTCCACACTGCTGATGCTGGTTTCAGCATTTGCGGGAAAGGAAAACATTTTGCGCGCTTACGAACACGCAGTGCGTGAGCGCTACAGGTTCTTTTCTTACGGCGACTGCATGTTTGTGGAGTGACGCCCGTTATACTGACCGCCTTGCCTGCTGGACGCCTATCCCCTGGCCGACATCAAAAATATCCGCAAAATTTGGGCCGTCGTGCTGGATGGCCGCTTGCTGACGCGAACCGATTTGGACAAGATGCTCGAACAAGTGGCCGCGTACGCCCTGAACCACTGATTGGCCGTCCGCGACCGGCTCGTGGATGGTGGCATGGTAGGCTGAATGCTGTAGGCAATCATAGATTCTCGTCTTAAGGAATTATCCAGGGTGCGTGTCCAGCTCACGGTCTTCATCAGCATTGTGCAATCCATACTTTTCCTTGGCCATTTTTTTCTGTACCTAACGTGGTCTCGATTTTGGGGCGGGGCCGCGTCTTCCACGGCCATGAAGATCACTCTGGGACTGCTTTCCATCAGCTTTGTGCTGGCTTCGCTGCGCGGATGGTACTCCCACAGCTTTCTTGTGCGCTGGTTCTACCGGCTCGCCGCGCTGTGGCTGGGCGTGGCCAGTTATTTTCTATGGGCGTCACTGTTGTGCTGGATGGTGTATGGCGCTGCCCGGCTGGCCGGGCTGGGGTGGCCGCGCGCTTACATTGCTGACGCGCTTTTCGGCGCGGCGATTCTTACTTCGGCCTTTGCCGTGGTCAACGCGTCCTGGCTGCGGGTGACTCGCATCAAGGTTGAGCTGCCCAACCTGCCGCCGCAGTGGCGCGGACGCACCGCCGGCATGGTCAGCGACCTCCATCTGGGCCACGTGCGCAACGGAAGGTTCGTCCGGCGCGTGGTGAGCAAGCTGGCGGAGTTGCAGCCGGACATCGTTCTTATCGCCGGCGATTTGTATGACGGTATGTCCGCAGATTTTGAAAAGCTGGCTCAGCCGTGGGCAGAGTTCATCGCCGCACAGGCCAAAGCATCGCCGCACGCCAAATCCTTTCTGGGCGTTTTCGCCATTCCCGGCAACCATGAAGAGTTTTATCGCTATACGGAATATCTGGCGCCGTTGGTCCGGGCCGGCGTGCATTTCTTGCACAACGAGAAAGTTGAAGTCGAGGGCCTGCAGCTCGTCGGCGTGAACTACAGCGATGCCGGGCATCCGGAAAACTATCGCGCTGTGCTTCGCCACGCCCAACTGGACAAGGAGCGCGCGAGCATCCTGCTGTTGCATGCGCCGGTGCAATTGCCCATCAGCCTGGATGAAGGAATTTCGCTTCAGCTTTCCGGACACACCCACGGCGGCCAGTTCTTTCCCTATACATGGATCGCCGGGCGCGTCTGGGGCAGGTTCATTTACGGCTTGCAGCGGCTGGGAAACTTGCAGATCTTTACTTCCTACGGCGCCGGGACCTGGGGTCCTCCGATGCGACTGGGGACACGACCGGAGATTGTGCTGATTACCTTGAGCGACAAGCTCCAGACCTAAGAAAATCCTTAGTCCGCAGTTCCAAAATGGAACCGATGGAAAGCTATTGTTCTTAGAGCTACCATGCAAGAAACTACCCCTTGGACGATCTAGCTACTAAGGCACTTACTATTGCCTGAAATACTAGTTGTAAATTAGCTCGCTGGCTTGATATACACAAACATGACTCGGACAGCTACAGTTGTTACAAATCTACAAGGGAGAGCTATGACAATGAAACTGATCAACTTGTTGTTCGGCGGACTGCTTTGTTTGCTCTTGGTAGTTGTGCTTGCCTCTCAAGCATCAGCCGCAGGCTGTGGGCTTGCTGCCAGACCTATTACTGTCGTTTGCGGTGAGGGATGTGGAACGCAGGTAGGTGGCGTTTGCGTGGCTGGAGGAGATGCAGGGAGTTATTGTTTCAATGGCTTTGGAGATTGCTGTGGAACGGAATACACTACAGCTAACACAGCACCCGATGGCGGTTGTACTCAGGGCGGTGGGGGCTCTCATAACAATGATAGATGCACAGTCGATCACCGAGTGATGCAATTTCATCCGCGAGTCTTTTTGGCGAGTAGCTGTAGCGGATCCCTGCGGACAGGCGAAGGCGTCATTTTGCCAGGGCTGAAAGACGCAAGTTCTGAACTCCCCATCCATGAGACCCGCCAGATCGGAGGGGGCCGATGACCAACGGTTGGCCTGTTATGATCGTCGGCCTTCTGCTTGCTCAAATCGCAGCGGCGCAGAAGGAGCCTGCAGCGCCATCTGGCGCTGCAGGGACCAATGAGAGTCCCCTCGTGCTGAACGCGGGAACCATAACCAAAACCCAACTACAGGGACGGCCGATGGCAAAAGTGACATGCGACGAGGACGGGAATGTCTATACCCGTCTTTATGTGCACGAAAAGGCCATTGACGGCACGTTGTTTCAAGTTCCGATCCAACAAGTCAAAGCTGACGGCAGTCTGGGACGGCTGTTTACTACCGCTGAGAGCCAATTAAAAGATTTATCCATTGCGGATTTTTTTGTAGGCGCAAAGGGTGAGATGTATGAGCTCGGCTGGACGCCAAAGAAGGAAGTCTATGTTCTTGCTTTTGGGGATGATGGAGCGATTAGGTCAAAAACCAAGCTAGAAGCGCCCTTTTTTATGGCTTACCAGTTTGCTGTCTTTAAATCGGGCGAATTCCTGGTGAGCGGAACTCAAGGCCAAGACCAGCACGAACCCTTTACTGCTGTTTTTGATGCCAGCGGCAGAATGGTGAAGAAGTTATCTTCGCCGGAAGACGAAGGGTTCAAGAAAAGCGCAGAAACCGGCGACTCGAATAGCATTTCGCAGAGCACCGGCGGCACTGGTAACGCCTCCGTCGAGTTGGGCGAGGCGGTCGCGGGGTCTGATGGCAATGTCTATCTTCTGCGATCCAGTTCACCGGCCGTTGTCTATGCGATCTCTCCGGCGGGGGAAATAGTCCGTACGGTAAATGTTGATTCTGGTGACCCGGCGCTGTTTCCGACAGGAATGAAGGCATCCCCGGGAAGACTTGCGCTCGTATTTCATAAGGGCCGAGGCGCCACCCAAGCGGACGGAATAGTGCGAGTCGTCGATCTCCAAGGGAATTCAGTTGCCAACTACCTTCTGAACAGCCTTTGGGGTGGCGGGGCACTGACCTGCTATGTTCCACCTGGCTTCATCTTTGCCAACACGAAGAGCGATGGATTTGTCTACTTTTATCACGCTGAGCCGAAGTAAGCGGATTTGCCTGCCTCAGGGGGAAGTCCTAAGAAGCTCAATTCTGTGAGCCAACGCTTCCTTCCGATTAAGATCCATCCGAAGCACCTCTTGCGGAAGACGAACCTTACAAAGGGATCAGCCCCATTTTTCGCTTGTATTTCGCCATGACTTGTGCTAACATAAGCCTTTTATTTACAGTAGCTTGTAAGTATTATGGAGTGCTTGGCATGGCGCTTGTGGTGCGCCCGTTACTCCCAAACCCACGCCAAACTCTACCCAGCCTCGCGAAAGCCGCGCGGCTGGGGCCCATTGGGATGCGTCGCATAAGCCTTTTGGAATCCTAGTTGAGGTACCCGGGGTGGGGCAGGGAGATTGCCAAAATCGCCGAAATTGCCAAAATCGGGTAATTGAAAACCGTGAGGTCGCCGCGACATCGCTCAAACCCACGCCAAATTGGGATGCGACGCGTAAGTCTTTTAGACATTGGGATGAACACAGGGGGTAGGTACCCTGGCTAGTATCGTGGAGATAGGGGTCTCTCGCTGCGCTCGAGACTTCGGAAAAAGCTCTCCCGGGCATGATGAAGAATGACAGCGATGGTTACAGCCAGCACAACTTCGCCGAAGGGCCGTGTCTTCCTCCTGGACACCATGTCCTTCATCTTTCGCGCGTATCACGCCATGGCGCGGCAGCGGCCCATGTCCACGCGAAGCGGCGTACCCACCGCGGCCACGTTTGTGTTTGTGAACATGCTGCGCAAGCTGCGCGCGGACTTCAATCCGGAATATCTGGCGGCGGTGTTTGACGTTGCCGGGCCAACGTTTCGCGATGAACAGGCCAAGGCGGTTACGTCGGTCAAAAAGTTTGACCTCAAGACACAAACTTTTCAGGACACTGCTTACCACGGCTACAAGGCCCAACGGTCGGAGATGCCGCTGGACTTGGTCCAGCAGGTTCCCTACATACGGCGCGCGCTGGAAGCCTACCGCATTCCCATTCTGGAGCAGGAAGGCTTTGAGGCTGACGACGTGATCGGCACGCTGGCGCGCAAGGCGGCTGAGCAGTCGCACCAAGTGCTGGTGGTCTCCAGCGACAAAGACATGCTGCAGTTGGTGACGGACAAAGTCCACGTGCTGAATCCGCCCAAAGACAATTTGATCTACGACGCACCCAAGGTGGAAGAGGTCTTGGGCGTGCGTCCTGACCAGGTGATTGACGTGATGGCCTTGCGCGGCGATTCGGTGGACAACATTCCCGGCGCGCCGGGCATCGGCGACAAGGGGTCGGTGGACCTGATCAAGCGCTTCGGCACGCTGGACAACGCGCTGAACCACGCGGACGAGGTCGAGCGCAAAACTTACCGCGAGTCGCTGCAAACTAACCGCGACATGATTCTGTGGAGCAAGCAGTTGGTCACCATTGATCAGAACGTGCACGTTGATCTGCATCTGAATCAGATGGTGGCAGGCGAGCCGGACGTGGACGCGCTGCGCCACTTGTTCAGCGAGCTGGAATTCACCACGCTGCTCAAGGAGCTAACCCCGACGCAGGAGCTGAAAGAGACCCAGTATGGCGAGGCGCAGTCCGCCGAGGAGATCAAGGCGCTGATCAAAGCGCAAAGCATCGTCGCCCTGGCGTTTGAGGTCCACACCGCTGCAGAGGCTGACGCGGAAGAGGACGCAGAAGCGGAAGACGAAGGGCCGTCACATAAGCCGGGCGACTTGTTCGGTTCGCAGCAGTCGTGGCTAGTCGCGGAAGAAAGCGGCGACAAGCCGCTGAGGCTGGGAATCTCAGTGAAAGCCGGCTCGGCTTTGACTGCGGCCTTGGATCACAGCGAGATCGCCACGGCGTTGAAGCGGCTTCTGAGCGACGACAAAATCCCCAAAGCCGTCCACGACTACAAGGCAGCGTTGCGCGAGCTACGTTCGCGTGGCATGGAACTGGCCGGCGTCCGCGACGAGCCCATGCTCTACTCCTATCTGCTCAATCCCACGTATGCCCGGCATTCACTGGCGGAGATAACTCTGCGCAGCTTGAACCAGACGCTGGCCGGCTCGCTGGCGGAGGCCGCCGACGTAACCGGGCGCGCTGCCGCCGTCCTGCGGAAGGAAGTGGAAACTCACAATCTGATGCCGCTTTACCAGCAGATGGACCTGCCGCTGGTTCCGGTGCTGGCGCGCATGGAAGAAGTCGGCGTCAAGATTGATACGGCGATTCTCAGCGAACTTTCCACGCGCCTGGAAAAAGAAAGCTACGCCAAGGCCGCTGAGATCCATCAGAAGGCCGGGCACGAATTCAACATCAATTCTCCCAAGCAACTGGGCGACGTGCTGTTCAACAAGATGAACCTGCCCAAGCCGGTGAAGTACGGACGGGGCAAGACCATCTCCACCGCGGTGGACGTTCTGGAAGAGCTCTCTGAGCAGCACGAAGTCCCACGGCTGGTGCTGGAGTATCGCCAGCTCTCCAAGCTGAAAAGCACATACGTGGACACGCTTCCCGCTTTACTGAGCCCGCAAACGCATCGCCTGCACACAACGTTCAATCAGACCGGCACAGCAACGGGGCGCTTGTCTTCGACGAATCCGAATTTGCAGAACATTCCCATTCGCACCGAACTGGGACGCGAGATCCGCGCGGCGTTCATCGCCGAGCCTGGCCACGTCCTGCTGGCGGCCGACTACTCGCAAATTGAGCTGCGGCTGCTGGCGCATTTCTCAGAAGATCCGCTGTTGCTGGAAGCTTACCGCCGCGGCGATGACATACACACGCTGACGGCGTCACAGGTGTTCGGCGTGCCGCCGCTGATGATTGACGCCGAACATCGCCGCCGCGCCAAGGCCGTGAACTTCGGCATCGTGTACGGGCTTTCGGCCTTCGGCTTGTCGCAGCAGATCGGCATTGAACAGCGCGAAGCCAAGAAGTTTATTGACGCGTACTTTGAAAAGTACAAAGGCGTGCGGACCTTCATTGATCATGTGCTGGCGGAGACCCGGCGCGAGCAGCAGGTAAAAACGCTGTTCGGGCGCGTTCGTCCCATCCCGGACATCAACAGCAAGAACGCCAACGCCCGCGGCTTTGCCGAGCGGACGGCCGTCAACACGCCGCTGCAGGGCACGGCCGCCGACCTGATCAAGCTGGCCATGATCCAGATTGACGAAGAACTCCGCGCGCGCAAGCTGCGCTCCCGCATGCTGCTGCAGGTGCATGACGAACTCCTGTTCGAAGTGCCGGAAGCCGAAGTGGAGACCATGCGCGAGTTTGTCCGCGAGAAGATGGAAAAGGTCTACGAGTTGAAGGTGCCGTTGCTGGTGGAGATTGGCGTGGGGCCGAACTGGAGGGACGTGGAGTAGAACAGCAATTGGCAATTAGCACTTGGCAATTAGCGCTCCGCGTGGTGCCACATGTGAATGCGCTACCGGTGTGCAAAGGCAAAAGAGCTTTGATTCAATTGCCGTGTTCGCCGCGTTCAACAGCTTCCTTGAGATAGCGGACATTGCGGATGCGGTTGATGTGCCAGGCACGCACGTATGGCTTGAGAAATATCTTGTAGAAGGCGCCGAATACAATCCACGCCAGGAACGGCAGTCCGGCAAAGATGGCCACGTAGCCCAACAGGGCCACCGTTGTAATCGCCACGCCTAAAGTTGCTCTGACGAACTGGGGCAGCATAAACAACGCCGCGCCGGATAGGACCAGCACGAGCGCTGACCGCTTCAACCAGATTGTGGTCGCAGGACTCAAGTAACCGGAATATCGCATACCAAGGCGAGACATACAAGCAGAGTGAGGGGACGAAAGATCACGCACCGGCTAAATCGAGAAAAGAAGCGCACAATGTACTCACGCCGAGACAACGCCGGTCCCCAGAGCGGCTTCCAGCGCAGCGGCAATCCTGTTCGCCAGCCGATGCACCGTTGCTTCGTCCGCGGCTTCGACCATGACGCGCGCCAGAGCCTCAGTGCCGGAGTAGCGCACATTGATGCGCCCGTCGCCGTTCAGTTCGCCCTCAGCCTGGCGAATCGCGGCCATGACTTCCGGAATTTGTTCCAACGGACGCTTTTCCCGCACGTGCACATTCTTGATGGTTTGCGGGAAAACTTTCAAGCTGCTTACCAACTCGGCCAGAGACTTGCCGCTGCGGCAGACTACCTGCAACACGCGCAGAGCGGTAAGCAAACCGTCTCCGGTGGTGGCTTCGCGCGAAAGAATAATGTGGCCGGACTGCTCGCCGCCCAGCACGGCGCCGGTCTTCTGCATTACTTCCAGCACATACTTATCGCCCACGGGCGCGCGCAGCATCGTGATACCGGAAGCACGCAGCGCAATTTCCAGCCCCATGTTGGACATCGTTGTGGCGACTACAGTGTCATGCGCCAACTCGTTGCGTGACTTCAGTTCTTGCGCCAGGAGCAGCATGACGGCGTCGCCATTGACGATGGTGCCGGCAGCGTCGGCGAAGAGCGCGCGGTCGGCGTCGCCATCAAAGCAGATGCCCAGGTCCGCTTTGCGCGCCACCACTTCGCGGGCAACGACTTCCGGATGCAAAGCCCCGCAATTTTCATTGATGTTGCGGCCGTTGGGCGAGCTGTGGGTGTACTCCGCTTGCAGTCCACAGCGGCGGAAGACCTCCGGGGCAATCGCACTGACCGCCCCGTTGGCGCAATCCACCACCGCCTTGAGCTTCTCCGCGCGGGGAATGGGATGGGCAGCCAGCCAGTTGATGTAAGCAGAACGCAAGCTGGGATCTTCAGTGACCGCGGCGTTTGCTGAAGCTGCCGCGTCGTCTTTGCTGGAGGAATTCAACAGCGAAAAAATCTCGGTTTCGATCTCCAGTTCGGTGGCGTCAGGGAGCTTGTAGCCGTCGCCGCCAAACACTTTGATGCCGTTGTCCTGCCAGGGATTGTGCGACGCCGAGATCACTACGCCCGCGGAGAAATCTCGGGTATGCGTGACGTAAGCGACGCCCGGTGTGGTGATAACGCCGGCAGACTTCACTTCCACTCCGGCCTGGCGCAATCCGGCGGAGAGAACGCCGGCGATCCAGGCGCTCGATTCGCGCGTGTCCTGGCCGATCACCACGCGGCGCGGCCCGGACGGCAGATGGTCGCCCAAGGCGCGGCCCACGGCAAAGATGGTGGCCTGGTCGAGTGGGTATTCACCGGCGACGCTGCGGATTCCGTCTGTGCCAAAAAGTCTTCTCAAATTCGTCACCCGTCTCTTTTTACCACAGAGGGCAGAGAGGACGCAGAGGGAGCAAGAACAAGGCTGAGAACGCGTGCCAACATAGCAACGGGTGACCGGGAAAGCCTGCTTCACCTTCGTGTTCTTTGTGTCCTCTGGGTTAGTGTTTTTTGGTTTCTTTGATCTCCGCGGTGAAGGTCCCCTTGGAGACGCGGGCTGAAACCTGGTCGCCGGGCCTGAGCTTGGAGGCGTCGCTGACCAACTGGCCTTGCGCGTCAAACACCAACGCGTAGCCGCGATCCAGGATCTTCATGGGGGAGAGCGCGTCCAGCTTGACGGAAAGCTCATTCAGTTTGGCGCGATCTTCCGCCTGCCGCGCCGACATGGCGCGAAGCAGCGCGCGGGAGCTGGCGTCCAGGCGCGTGCGGGTCAAGGTGAGCGCGCGGCGAAAATCAAAATGCAGCACGCGAGACGACGCAACCTCCAGGCGGCGATGATATTCGCGCAGGCCTTCAGTAAAGGCCGTAGCCAGGCGGAAGACCAGTTCATCCAGCCGCTGCGCGCGGCGACCCAGCAAATCCTGTGTGCGAGCGAAGGCGCCGTTCTGGGCCAACTCCGTGAGACGGCTGCGCGCCATCAGCAGGCGGTAGCGCGCGGCCCGGGCCAGGCGCTGGCGCAGATGCTCCAGGTGTTCGGCCAACTGGCGCTTGGAATCAATCACCAGCTCTGCGGCAGCGGACGGCGTGGGCGCGCGCAGGTCAGCGACGAAGTCCGCGACGGTGAAATCCGTCTCATGGCCCACCGCTGAAATCACCGGCAGCGTGGACGCGGCGATGGTCCGGGCCAGGGCCTCATCGTTGAACGCCGCCAGATCTTCCACCGAGCCGCCGCCGCGCGCGATGATGATGACGTCAACGTTCTTGGCGCGGTTGAAGTACTTCAAACCTGCGGCGACTTCTTCCGCCGCAGCGTCGCCCTGCACCTGCGCGGGATAGATCAGGACGCTGACATTCTCATGCCGGCGCGCCAGAATGTTGAGAATGTCCTGCAGGGCCGCACCGCGCGGCGAGGTCACCACGCCAATGCGGCGCGGCAACTGCGGAATTGCTTTCTTCCGCGACGCTTCAAACAGTCCTTCCTGTGCCAGCCTGGCTTTCAACTGCTCAAATGCCAGTTGCAGAGCGCCCGCGCCCAGCGGCTCCAGGAATTCGGCGGAGAGTTGCAGCTCGCCGCGCGCGTCGTAGATCGTGATGCGGCCGCGGGCCACGATCTGCATGCCGTTGTCCGGGCGGAAGCGCAGCAAGCGCGCCTGGCTGCGGAACATCACGACGCGAAGCTGAGCGTCACCGTCTTTGAGGGTGAAATAAAGGTGGCCGGACTCGGCGGGACGATAATTGGAGACTTCGCCTTCCACCCAAATATCGGTGAAGCCGCGTTCCACCGTGGTGCGCACGGCGCTCACCAGGTCTGCTACGCGCCATATGCTGCGTGACGGCGCTTGGGTGAAGGTGAAGCCGAGTTGGTTTTCGATATCCATTCCCGTTGCAGTTTAACAGTTAAAAGATAGCTGTTCCAAAATGGGCCGGACTCGAGGCGTCCGATCAAAATAAGAGGCACAATCCGCGATCTCCAGAGATACGATTTGTAAGACTTGGAGGTGCCGAACCGGCGAGCATTGCAAGTACTTCCCGGCCTCTTACCTGAAAGGAGCAGCACCATGCTCAGAAAAGTATTGTTAGCCGCAATGCTGGCGGCAACTCTCTCTGCAGGCGCCCTGTCCGCGCGCCAATTGAGAAAAAGCACGTATGCGGGTCTCGCCTGCGGAAGCGCTTGCAGTCGCTCCAACCTCAACTGTCAAAAGCCGTGTTATTGCTTTGGCCTGACTGACACAAATCCCAACGGCGTGTGCCAGCCGGAAGGCCCGGCGCCTGCACCCACAAAATGAGTCAACAAAACAAGGAGGACGAACGATGGTGAAAAAGCTTGTGACTGCGGCAATGTTCATGACCGTGCTCTCAGCCGGCGCGCTCTCGGTTCGCCAACTACGAGCTAGCTCCACGGGCGTGACCGCTTGCGGGAGCCCCTGCGAAAAGACAACAACAACCTGTGCAAAGCCCTGTTATTGCTTCGTCGTGAGCGGTACCGCAGGTTATTGCCAGCCGGAAGGGCCGCCGCCGCCTCCTCCCGACCTCACACAGTAGTCTGATTTGATCAGGGCGCTTGCCGCAAAGCAGGCACCCAGCACCGGCCGCCTGCCATCTGGCCCGCCTGCGCTCAATGACCTCTGCGGTTGACCAGCCACAGAATCAGAGAAAGAACCACGCTCACGATGATGCAGGTGGCCAGCGGAAAATAAAATATTGTGTGCTTGCCGCGATAAACGAAGTCGCCGGGCAGGCGTCCCAGGGGCAGGTTGAACTTTCCTGCCAGCAAGAGCACAGCGCCAATGGCGAAGATCACGCCGCCAAGAATCAGCAGGAGTTTACCCAGTTCGGTCATACAGAATTATTTTAGACCGTAGGACGAGCGGCGAGGCCGACTCGCGCGCCGAGCCGCCTGCGGTAAAGCAGAAGAATCGCGGCAAGAAGGAAAATCGCAAGCGGTGTGGAGCACAGCGACGAAACGAAGCCGCGAATTACGCGAAATAGACCCGAATCAGAAAAGCTAGTTCCTGATTCGTGTTGTTCGCGTTGATTCGCGGCTGCGGGTTGTCTTACTTCCAGTACTGGTCGCGCAACTGTGTTTGCTTGTTCACCAGCGGAATCTCTTCGCCGGCAATGAAGACGTGCTTCACGTCAGTCTTCACGTCCAGGGGATCGCCGTTGGCCACGACCACGTTGGCCATCTTGCCCGCGTCCAACGAGCCCAGGTTTTTGTCCACGCCCCACATCTGCGCGGGGTTCAGGGTCAGGGCCTTGAGGGCTTCTTCCCAAGGCAGGCCGAAAGCCGAGGCGTACCCAGCCGCGTACGGCAAGTTGCGGACGTTGTGCGCTTCATAGGACGCAAACGCGATCTTGATGCCGCGCTTGGCCATCTCCGCCGGCATCCTGTAAACCGCGTCATAGCGCTCGTTTTCCTTGGGCTCTTCGTAGATGGGGCCGACAATCACGGGAAAGCCGCTGGCCGCGACCTGGTCCAGCACCGCGGAAGAGTGCGAGAGATGGTTCAGAATTATTTTGAGATGAAATTCCTTGGCCAGTCCCATGGCGGTCTGCAGATCGTTGGATTGTTCCGCAGCCAGCACCACCGGCTTCTGTCCGTGCAGGTAAGGCAGCAGAGCTTCGAACTTCAGGTCGCGCTTGGGCGGAGCACCGGCTTTGTCGGGATCGGCGGCTTTCTTTTTGTCGTAGGCGCCGATCTTCTGCTCGTAGTCCTGCGCGTCAATGAAAGCTTGGCGCAGCTGGGCGATGAGTCCCATGCGGGTAAAAGGAAATTTGGCCTGGTCAAAATTCTGGTTGCGGCGTTGCGTGCCGGTAAAGTTCAGCGGCATGGCGATGTCGCGCACCGTGAGCATCTCTTCCGCCGACTTGCCGGCGAGCTGGATGAACGAATCCTGACCGGGAAGAGTATCGCCATTGGCCGGCGCGACGATGGCGTTGGTGATGCCGTTGATGCGCGCCACGGGAATCAGCGCGGTTTCCGCGTGAAACGCGTCGTAGACGTGCATGTGGGGCATGATTTCGTCGCTGGGTTCCAGCGTGTCGTTGGTCATGCGGTCGGCCTGGACTTCCGTCAGGCCGAGGTGCGTTTCCGAATCAATCAGGCCGGGATAGACGGTCATGCCGGTGACGTCAATGATCTTGGCGCCCTTGGGAATCGCCGTGTTCGCGCCGCCAACGGCTGTGATGCGGCCGTTGTGCATGATCACCACACCGTTCTCGATGACGCCGTGGGAAATGGTGAGCAGCTTGCCGCCCTTCAAGGCGATGGTCTCGCTCTTGTCGGACTGGGCTTTTTCTGACTGGGCGCAGGCCGCGGTTGCGAGGAACAAAAGAGGGATGAGGATTTTCTTCAGCATGGTTATTGGCCCTCCTTGGTGTGGGTCAGGCCCAGTCCGGGCAGTGAGCGATCGAAGAACACGTCGCCGTCAATCAATACTTTGTCCACCAGAGCATTGGAGCCCAGCGGATAGTTGTTCCAGATGGTGATGTCGGCGTCTTTGCCCACGTCCAGCGAGCCCACGCGGTCTTCCACGCCGATGATCCACGCCGGGTTCAAGGTGATCATCTTGAGCGCGTCTTCTTCGCTGACGTTGCCGTAGTGCATGATCTTGCCGGCTTCTGTGTTCAAGCGGCGCGTTACGTCGCCGGAATCGCTCTTGATGGCCACACGCACACCGTTGTGCAAGTTGATGACGGCGTTCCAAGGAATGCCGTCCCAGGCTTCATACTTGAAGCCCCACCAGTCCGGCCAGGTGGCCACGGCGACGCCGTTGGCGGCAATCTTGTCGGCAACTTTGTAGGCTTCCAGCGCGTGATGGAACGCGCGGATCTTGTAGCCAAATTCCTTGGCCAGGGCCATTTCGGTGAGGAACTCGTCGGCGCGATAGCAGTGGATCTGCACCAGCAGCTTGCCGCGAAGGATGTCGGCGAGGGCCTCCAGTTTCAAATCTCTCTTGGGCGGCGTGGCGTCCTTGTCGCCTTTCTTGACTTTAGCGTCATAGTCGTCCCAGGTGCGCATGTATTCGCGGGCTTCAATAAAGGCCGCGCGCATCACTTCAAAGTTGCCCATGCGGGTGGCAGGAAGCTGGTTGCGCGAGCCGTACACGCGCTTGGGGTTTTCGCCGCTGGCGAACTTGATGGACTGGGGCGCGCCGGGGAAGAGCAAATCGTCCTTGCCCATGCCGTACTTGTGCTTGATGACAATGGACTGCCCGCCAATCATGTTGGCCGAGCCATGCAGCAGCAGCGAGGTGGTAACACCGCCGGCCAGCGCGCGATAGATGCCCTTATCGTCATAGTCAAAGGCGTCCTTCATCATCATGTGCGGGGTGATGGGGCTGGTGGGCTCGTTCACGTCATCATCCAGCGCGATGTGCGAGTGGGAGTCAATGATGCCGGGCATCACCCATTTGCCGGCGGCGTCAATCACCGTGGCGCTGGAGGGGGCGTCCACGGTCTTGCCCACGGCAGCGATCTTGCCGTCATGGATGTAAAGGCTGCCATTCTCGATGCGGCCGTGCGTCACGGTGAGCAACGTGGCGCCTTTGATGACCACGTCGTGGTGAGCGGCCGGCGGCGTAGCGGTAGAGCCGGAATCCTTGCTTACAGAATCAACTGAATTTTTTGCTGTTGGGGAAGGCTGCGCGGCACTCTGCGCCGGCAAGAACCTGCCGGACAGAAGAAAAGCCGTGAACAGCATCACCCGACACAACACAACAGAGCGACGCGCCATATTGCAAACTCCTTGATGAGAGAAATAGGAAACCGATTCTATGAGTGCTGCTTTGCTCCCGTCAATGCGGCTGCTGCTGGAGTCAACCTGATTGAGTTTTCTTCCGTGCCACTTGCGGCCAGAGATTTAGGGCCGCGATCTCCACGCCAGGGAACGCCAGTTCGGACGAAGCTATAATCAGCCCATGTCGAGGAACAACCTATCAGACGTAGCGATGGAGGAAATGACAGCGGAGAATTGGAGCGCCGTCCGGGCCGTTGCTTTCGATGAGGCCGTCACCGGCGAAGAGGCGGGCGTTTCATGAGGGCGGTCGTCCAGCGAGTAGCGCGTTGCCGCGTGCAGGTGCAAGGCGAAACCGTAGGCCAGATTGGACTGGGCCTGCTGGTGCTGCTGGGAGTGGGAAAGACTGACAACGAAGCTGCCGCGGACTATCTGGTTGAGAAAATCCTGGGCTTGCGGATCTTTGAAGACGATGCCGGCAAGATGAATCTTTCCGTCCAGGACATTGCCGGGCAGGACCGGCCGGGCGAAGTCCTGGTGGTCAGCCAGTTCACGCTCTATGGCGATGTGCGGCGCGGCAAGAGGCCGTCGTTTGACGACGCGGCCCGCCCGGAAGAAGCCAAGCGGCTGTATGAATACTTTGTCGGCGAGGTGCGCGCCGCCGGCCTGCGCTGCGAAACCGGCCAGTTCCAGGCGATGATGGACGTGGAACTGGTGAACGCCGGGCCGGTGACCATCCTGGTGGATTCTGAAAAAGCTTTTTGAATCAGCTTATCGGCGGAGTTACGAAAGGTTTGGTTTTCATCGGCGTCCCAGCGGGGACTGCCGTCCCGCACCCACCTCTGCAAGGCCTATTGGCCCGGTTGCACAATGTTTTCCGGATTGCGGCCAGGAAGGCAGTCACTTTCTAAGGCGAAGAGCGCTCCTGCCGCATTTTGCCGGAATGGAATCAATTTTCGCGGGAATCCGCCAGGAATCAGTGTGAATTCGCCTGAACGTTACTCTGGTACGTGTCCCTGTTCCCAAACCGGCAGGTTTGAGTAATACTGACCAAATCCCTACGTAATTGTGACCAGGACTGATCTCTTAATTTCTTGCGCCGCGAGTCCCCCGGAATGAGCACAGCCGTCTTTTCAAAACGATACGAAACGCCGGGCACCCGCCCGCTGCCGATCATCGCCTACTTTGAGGACGATCCGGTGGCCAGCCGGTATTTCGTCGGCGTGCAGCGGTTCCGCCGCGTGTCGTTTGAGAATATGCGACGGGAAGGCGCGGACCTGGAGCGGATTGTCTTGGTTTCCAAGGAAGATCTGGTCGAGCGCTATTACAACCAGCTCCGCGTCCCCAACACCCGGGTGCTGGCGCTTACCAACCATCGCTTCAAAGATCCGCGCAATGACGGAGCGGTGTACGCGTACTTTCCCGCCGACGTGCCGGAGACCTTGCTGGAACGCATGGTGGACAACGCGCTGGACCACATTCATCTGGTCCACACCCGTCACCTGGTAAACCAGCGCCTGGCCGGAGCCAGCCAGGAAATTCATGAGCTGAACCAGATTGGGGTGGCGCTTTCCGCGGAACATGATCCGGAGAAGCTGCTGGAGTTGATCCTGACCAAGGCGCGCGAGCTTACCGGCAGCGACGCAGGCTCCATCTACATTGTGGAGAATGTTGCCTCCGGGCGGGTACAACAGTCGCTGTTGTTCGGAGGCAGCCCGCAGAACCAGGTCCCGGGAGTTCACGCGCTGGACGAGACCGTGGGCCAGCAACTGCGCTTTAAGCTGGCACAGAATGACACGGTGGAAGTGCCTTTCCGCGAAATCACCATGGAGATTGACGAGCACTCCATCGCCGGCTATGTGGCATTGACCGGGGAAATCGTCAACATTGAAGACGCGTACCAGTTGCCGGCGGGCGTGCCGTACAGCATCAACAGCAGGTTCGACCAGGATTCAGGTTATCGCACGCGCTCGATTCTGGCGGTGCCCATCCGCAACCAGAAAGAGCAAGTGTTGGGCGTGTTGCAACTCATCAACGCCAAGCGCGCCTTTGGCGCCCGGCTGGATTCGTTGGAAGCAGTGGACGCGTACGTGGTCCCTTACAGCGCCCGCCAGCAGGAAATTGTGCTTTCGCTCGCCAGCCAGGCCGCGGTGGCGTTTGAAAACAGCCGGCTGTATGAGGACATCCAGCGCTTGTTTGAAGGCTTTGTGCGCGCGTCGGTCACCGCGATTGAAACCCGCGATCCGGCCACTTCCGGGCATTCCTTCCGCGTAGCCAACCTGACGCTGGCGCTGGCGGAGGCAGTAGACCGCGAGGACAGCGGCCTTTATGCTGGGGTGAATTTTTCTCGCGACCAGATGCGGGAGATCCGCTACGCAAGCCTGCTGCATGATTTTGGCAAGGTCGGCGTGCGCGAAGAAGTCCTGGTAAAAGCCAAGAAGCTTTATCCCGAACAACTGGAGCTGATCAAACAGCGCTTCGGGTTTGTGCGACGCACGTTGGAAAATGAAGTGCTGCAGTCGCAGATGAAATACCTTCTGGAAAAAGGCCGCGAAGAATTCCTGGCCGCGCGGAAGGACTTCGACTGCAAACTCGGCGGCGCGCTGCGCGAAGTGGACCAGTACCTGGAAGCCGTGATCTGGGCCAACGAGCCCACGGTGCTGCCGGAAGGCAGCTTTGAAGACCTGGAGCAAATTGCCCGCATCGCTTACAGGGACCTGGACGGGGCTGTCCGCCCGCTGCTCACGCCGGAGGAGGTGCGCCTGCTCTCCATTCGCCGGGGATCGCTGGACGAAGGCGAGCGCGTGCAGATTGAAGCCCACGTGCTTCATACCGTGAACTTCCTGCAGCAGATTCCGTGGACCAGCGAGCTGCGCAACGTGACCGAGATCGCCCGCGGGCACCATGAAAAGCTGAACGGCACCGGGTATCCGTACAAGCTTTCCGCGCCAGAGATTCCAGTGCAGACGCGCATGATGACCATCGCTGACATTTTTGACGCGCTGGCAGCGGCTGACCGTCCTTACAAGAAAGCTGTTTCCGTGGAGCGCGCGCTCGAAATTCTGGACCTGGCTGTGCAAGACAATGAGATTGATCCCCACCTGTTCGGCATCTTCAAGGCCGCGAAGATCTACCAGAGCTGGAAAGTTGAAGCGCGCGCGTATTGAGCACCACCCTTCCGACGTTCGCGCTTTTCATGACAAAGTGCAGTAAGATGGATTGCAGAACGAACACGCATGAAAGACTTCTATATTGCCGATTCGGCCCGCTTTGAAAACCAGGTCATTACATCTTCTTTTGTGGTGGTCACGAAACAAGCCAAGCCCAAGAAGAGCGGAGACCTGTACCTGGCGCTCACGCTGGCGGACCGCACCGGGCATATTGACGCCAAGATGTGGGACAACGTCAGCGACCACATCTCCATCTTCGAGCAGAACGACTTTGTAAAAGTCCGCGGCCTGATCAACAAGTTCAACGGCCGCTTCCAGCTCACCGTCCATAAATTGCGTTCCATGCCGGAAGCTGAAGTGGACGTGCAAGACTACCTGCCGCGCACCACCAAGGACATTGATGGCTTGTGGCGCACTTTGGGCGAGTTCGTGGCCAGCATCACGGACCCGCATCTGAAAGCGCTGCTGCAGGCGTTCATGGCTGATCCGCAGATTGAGCAGGCGTACAAGACCGCGCCGGCGGCAAAGTCATTGCATCACGCGTTCATCGGCGGGCTGCTGGACCACGTGGTTTCACTGTTCCAGCTCTGCGACCTGGCCTGCCGCAACTACCCGGAGCAGATCAATCGCGACCTGCTGCTGACCGGCGCGTTTCTGCATGACATCGGCAAAGTGCATGAGCTGGCGTTTGCGCGTTCGTTCAGCTACACCACGCGCGGCCAGTTGCTGGGCCATATGGTGATCGAGCTGGAAATGCTGCATGGAAAAGTCGCGCTGGTGCCAGGGTTCCCGGAGGAATACAAGACACTGATCGAGCACCTGATCATCAGCCATCACGGCAAATACGAGTTCGGCAGCCCCAAGCTGCCTATGTTTCCTGAAGCGCTCATGCTTCACTACCTGGACGACCTGGATTCCAAAATGGAAGCCATGCGCGCCCACTTCCAACGCGAGCCCGGCGCCGACTGGACGGCTTACAACCCCAGCCTGGAGCGTCCGCTGCTGAATTCCAAGAGATTGCTGGACAGACTGAAAGCGGGTGGTGGCGAAGCCCAGGAGCCGCCGGCGCCGCCGGAAGCCGACAAGGGCCAAGCTTCGCCTGCGGACGAAACATCGGGCGAAGAGCCGTAGCCTGCGCAGCAAGCGCCCAGGTTTTCTATTCGCAGTGGCTCAGCCGGGAACGGCCTCCGTTTCAGCCTTTTTGAATCATTACCATTTCGTCCAAGAGTGCACGCGCCCTCGTGCATTGCTGAGAAGAAGAATGATTGGTAGAACTGAAACCATCTGGCCGTACGAAAAGGGGTACTGATGATGAAAGCTTTAAGATTGATGAATTTTGCGGCGTTGTTGGTGCTGGCTTTTCTTCTTGGGTGTGGCAAATCTGCGCCGCCGGCCCCCAACAGCTCCAGTCCAAACACGAGTGCGTCGCCGGGCGCCGCCCAAAGCGGAGGTGCGCCCAGTGGCGGAAGTGCGCCAAGCGGTGGCAATGCGCCCAGTGCGGGCAGCACTGCCAGTGGCGGATCGGCGGCGAGCCAACCTGCTCCTGAACCCACGTCGCCTCCGGAACCTATCGTGATTCCGGTGGGCAAGACGATCACCGTCCGCCTGGGCGAGACTCTGAGTTCCAAGGAAAGCCAGGACGGCCAGAGCTTCTCCGCGACCGTGGCCGTTCCGGTGCGAGTCAACGGCGAAACCGTGATTGAAAAGGGCGCTTCGGCCCGCGGGATGGTGGTGGCGGCCAAAGCCATGGGCCATTTCAAAGGAGGAGCGTTGCTGCAGGTGCGTCTCAATTCGGTAAGCATCCACGGACGTGAGCATGCCATTGTGACCGGCGTGGTGTCACGCGAACTTAAAGGCAAAGGCAAGCGCTCTACCGGACTGATTGCCGGCGGCGCTGGAGCCGGAGCCGTTATTGGCGCACTGGCCGGCGGCGGCAAAGGCGCGGCGATTGGCGCGGTGGCCGGCGGCGGCGCAGGCACCGCTGGCGCTGGAATGACCGGCAACAAAGAAATCGTATTGCCGGTGGAGTCTTCGCTTTCGTTCACGCTCAAGCGGGCGATTCAGGTGAAGTAGTGGCCGTTGACCGCCACTACTGCACGTGAAACACGATGTCAGCATTGAAACGTTGCGGCCTTCCGTTGACCTTGTAGGGCGTGAACAACCATAAGCGGAGGGCAGCTTCCGCTCCGTAGAAGAGGCCAAGATCAATTTTGTACTCATTTTCTATGCGCTCAACGCGCCCATGCTCATTTACGGTGATACGCACCTTAAACTCGGTGCCTTTTGGGAATGTAGTGGTCAGGAAACGCGGATCTGATTGTCCTATCGCTATTTTGCGGGCCTCCGCATTCGATAGCAGCGGGATGGGGTTCACGATCGTCGTCTGAAAGGGCAACGTCATGGTGAACTCCGTTTGGACGGGAGCGCCGTCGCGCTTAACCGGCTCGAACCGCCATTTCAACATCTCCTGGCGCGCCTGGTCGCGCACGAAAGTATTGTCCGACTTCAGCGGCCAGGTTTCGCGAACGCGTCCCTCTTTGTCAGCGTAAACCATCACGCTGATCACGCCGTTGGTCTTTCCCTCGTGTACAGGATTCCAGGCGATTTCTGGAGAATTTAACAGCAGCTTGCGCGCTTCGGTTTCGCTCAAGCGAAGTGATTGCACGCGCTCTACTTCCGCGGTAGGCTGCGCAACAGAAAACAGGGCCTCATTGGGCTGCCGAATCTGGGACAGCTCTTTGATCTGGGCTTCAATATGTGTCTCTGGCCCGGAAGAAAGCACGATGCGGCGAGGCACAATTTTTTGCCCAAACGCCGCGTAGTCCAGGAATTCGGCGGAAAAAGTCGGGTTGCTGACTGACATGAGCAGTTGCTGACTGGCTTCTACGCAGATGGAGTGCACTACCGAATTGCGTAAAGGTGGCGTTCCCACTGGTTCTTCCCAAGTGGAACAACCAGACCGGTAAATCTTGCCGGGAGTCATCGGGGTAGCCCCGATCAATGGTCCACTGGCGGGAGCCGTTCCGCGGTCCATTGGGACAGTCAGCGGGTCTTCGGCTGCTTCGGGCTTCTTCGCGTTGGACTTTTTCCGGCTGAAGTCTTCCGGGAGAAGATCAATCATGGCGGTGACCAGATCGCGAAGCCAAAACGGGTAATAGTCTCCGGTGTGCTGTTCGAACACCTTGTCGCCGTTGACAATCATCGTCTGGGAGAACTGCGGTGATTCAATCGAACGGCGCCATTTGTCAGGGGCAACCCAGAACTCTTCGATCCGGGCCCGGTAAGAAGAGTTCTTTTTTCCAGGTTCACTGATCATTGCTTTCAGATGAAATGGAACACTGCCTGGAGATGTAATTTTGGAAAGGCTCACTGCGCTGGTGGTGTCTCCGGGATCAGGGTAGCGGCCCTGGGCGCTGACTGTCCTGGCCAGGTTGGCGGTCATCAGCATGCTCAAAGTCACGCGTATTACAGCTCGAGTGTCCATGCAAGTACTCAGTTTACTTTGCCCGACACATAGTCGCGGCGGCCTGCACGCTGATCAGGCAACGACCATAAACCGCTTGGTATAGTCCACATCAGGTCCTTCCCGCTAGCTAAGGACGAGGGCAGCACAGCTATTCAAAGAAGATAGTCGCCCCGGTAAACCAACCTATCTTCAATGATCCGCGCTTCTTTGGTCAATCTATGTTCGCCGGGAGGATTCTCGTCCACAATGTGCAGCACTTGGTGGCCGCGGCTCACCAGATAATCTGATACCAGCATGCGATGGCAGCGAAAATACAGGTATTCCGCACACATGATCGCCGTGCGCTGCTTCACGGACCGCTCCACCAATCGGTCAATGGTGTTCTGGAACGCCGGCGAAAGCATGTAATCGGCGTAATTGCGGAAGGCGTCTTCCCGAAGCGCAAAGTTGGGCGACTTGTCCGGCGGCATCTGCTGCTTGCGCATGCCGCCCAAATCTTTTTCCCACACATAGTCCAGGCCGATCTCCGGCAGCCACAACTCCAGGTATTCGCGGCTGAAGTGGGGATGGCGGCGCGAAGCGGGAAACGCGCGGACATCCACCAGCAGCCGAATCTCATGCGCCTGCAAGACGCGGGAGAATTCAGCAAGATCGCGCGTGGAGTGGCCGATGGTGAAGATGCAGGTCATTGGTACTAGTATTTGGTACTTGGCCAACAGCCGGGGTCATTGATACTGAGTATTTGAAATTTGGCCAACAGCCCAGAACTTGGAATGAGATAACACATACCAAATACCAAGTACTAAACACTAAATACTGGTTTATCCCCCAATTTCCATCAACGCCTGCAACAACTCCCGTTCTTCATTTCCCAAAACCGTTCGCAGGTCCAGCAGGACGCGGCCTTCTTCCACGCGAGCAATCACCGCCGGCGTGCCCAGGCGCAGTCGAGCGGAGAGCTCGTCCGCGCTGAGGGATTGCGCGGTCAGCGCCAGCAGAAAAGTCGGCAGCGTGGACGTAGGCGCGGAACCGCCGCCCACCAGCGATTCGCCGCCGACGATCTCCGAGCTCAGCAGGCGGGCCGACGAAAGTTTTTCCTGCAGCATCCAGGCGCGTTTGCGGATTTCATCGGCGGGAATGCGCATCATGCGCAGGAACGGGATTGCTTCGTGGTTCTGCCGGACGTATTCCATCAAAGTTGCTTCCAGCGCGGCGTAAGTCAGCTTGTCCACGCGCAGGGCGCGGAACAGCGGATTGGAGCGCACGCGCTTGATCAGGTCGTCGCGCCCGCTGAGCATGCCGGCTTGCGGGCCGCCCAGCATCTTGTCGCCGCTGTAGGTGACCAGGTCGGCGCCGGCGCGCAGGCTGTCCGCCAGGCTGCTTTCATTCACGCCCAGGCTGCGCAGCGGCACCAGGGCCCCGCCGCCCAGGTCTTCCATGACAGGGATCTTGTGTTTGCGGCCGAGTGCGCAAAGCTCTTCCAGCGACGGCTGCTCGGTGAATCCGATAATCGCAAAATTGGAGCGATGCACCCGCAACAGCAGCCGGGTCTTTTCGTTGATGGCCTGTTCGTAGTCCTGAATCCGTGTGCGGTTGGTGGTGCCCACTTCGCGCAGCACCGCGCCGGATTTGCTCATGACGTCCGGGACTCTAAACGATCCGCCGATCTCCACCAGCTCACCGCGCGAAACGATCACTTCTCCGCCTTCAGCCAGCGTGTTCAGCGCCAGCATCACCGCGGCAGCACAGTTGTTCACGACCACGGTACGAACGCCCGTGACTCCATCTTGGTTCAGCAAGCGCGCGAAGAGCCGCTCCACGTGGACGTCGCGTTTGCCGCGCTGGCCTTCCGCGATGTCGAATTCAAGATTGGAATATCCGCCGGCAACTTCCGCGATGCGCTTGATGGCCGCCTGCGCCAGCGGCGCGCGGCCCAGGTTGGTATGCAGGATCACGCCCGTGGCGTTGATCACCGGCTTGAGCGAAAACTCCATGGCTGAACGCAACTGGCGGGTGATGGCGTCCGGCAGACCGGCCACGGCGATCTGGACGGCTGCGTCCGTAGCCAGGTTCCCGGCGGCAATCTCATTGCGCAACTGGTCGAGCACCGCGCGTACAGCGTCAGCCAGCGCCGGTTGGCCTTCGCGCGCCAACAACGGCGTCAGTTCCGGGCTTTGCAGAAGCTCGTCCACGGAAGGCAGCAGGCGGTAGAGCTCGGATTTGGAAGTGGTTTTCACGGCTACGTGACTCCTTCCGTCGCAGCCAAACGCAGCCGCCCCGGAACAACGGCTTGTCCTGGGCACGCGGCTCTATTGGGTTGCATCGTAAACTTTCTGGCTTCCTTCCTGCACGCGTTCAAAAGCGTCTTTGAGCGCTGCGACGTCGAGTGACGCTTTGTGCAGTTCCGCCCGGAGAAACAGATCACCGTCGTTGTCAATTCCCACTTTCACAAAGTCCAGCTCGTGGTTCAAGTGCAGCAGCTTGGCCAGCGTTGCGGAAGAGAGATTGAGGTTTGCTTTCAGCTTGACCACCGCGCCTAGAACAATGACGTCTTCCTGCTCGCCAATCAGGACTGCTCCCTGCATGCCGTCACGGGGTATGCTGAGCGCTTCAAAGGTGACCCAAAACTTGCACTTCGGGTCGCTTTTGAACGTGAAGCCGGATTGTTTTGTAAACGCCTCGATCTTTGGGTTGCACTGTGCCTGTGCCAGGCTGCCAAGGAACATGACGAATGCCACGCAGGTTATCCATCTCTTCACGTGTTGCCTCCCCATACAAACAATTTATTGAGTTGCGTCGTAGACCTTTTGACTTCCATTCTTCACGCGGTCAAAGGCGTCTTTGAGCGTTTCTGCATCCAGCGACTTTTTGTGCAATTCGGCGCGGAGAAACAAATCGCCATCAGGGTCAATGCCGATCTTCACAAAAAGCATGTCGTTGTTCAACCGCATCAGTTTTGCCAGCGTCGCAGGGGTGTGATCGAGATTCCCTTTCAGCTTGATCACTGCCACCACCATGACGATATCGCCTCGCTCAGCGATCATGAGCGATCCCTGCATATCATCATGCGGGATGGTAAGAGCATCGGTACTGACCCAAAACGCGCACTTTGGGTCGGCTTCGAACTTGTAGCCGGATTTCTTCACAAAATCCGTAATCGTCGGGTTGCACTGCGCCTGTGCCAAAACGCCCATAGCCAAGACGAACGCCAGGCAAGTTATTAATCTCTTCATATTGCCTCCTTCGCGCCGCCTGGCCGAAGGGGGAATCGGTCTTGCCGCGGCGGTCCCATAACCAGTCTAATCCTTGTGGTTACCCCACCTCCACCAGACCATACCTTCTCTGCCAGTGCTGGCGCAGATGCTGCAGGATGCGGTCGCGGTCCAGCTGGGTGATCTCGGGATTGGTGTGCTCCACGATGGCGCGGGCCTCGATCTTGGCCAGCTCCAGCAATTTGCGATCGCGAAGAATGTTGGCGACGCGCAATCCCGGCATGCCGGCCTGTTTCGTCCCTGGTCTTGAGACGCTCGTCGCCTTCGGGCGAGACTTTGCCGCCGGTCATCAGGACGCAATAGGACTTGGCCGCGCCGCGCCCGATGCGTCCGCGAAGCTGGTGCAGTTGCGACAGGCCGAAACGTTCGGCGTGCTCCACCACCATCACCGTGGCGTTGGCCACGTCCACGCCGACTTCAATCACCGTGGTGGAAACCAGCACGTCAATCTCCCCCTGTTGGAAGCGGCGCATGGTCTGCTCTTTTTCGTCCGCATCAAGCCGGCCGTGCAGCAGACCCACGCGCAAATCAGGAAAGAGTTTTTTGCTCAGCTCTTCGTACATATGCATGGCGGCTTTCAGGCCGGACTTGGACGTTGCGGGAGTGCCGGAGAATTCGATCTCCGGCTGGGCGTCTCCCAGCAGATCATTCCCAGGAGAGTCCGTCGCCACGCCCTCAATGACGGGATAGACAACGTAAGCCTGCCGCCCGGCTTTCACTTGTTTGCGCACAAACGCCCAGACTTCGTCAGCCTTTTCGTCGGACACTCTCTTGGTGGTGATGGGCGTGCGGCCCGGCGGAAGCTCGTCCAGAATGCTGGTGTCCAGGTCGCCGTACAGCGTCAGCGCCAGAGTGCGCGGGATGGGCGTGGCGGTCATGACCAGGGTGTCCGGCTCGGCTTCGCCTTTCTTCATGAGCTTGAAGCGCTGCATCACGCCAAAGCGGTGTTGTTCGTCCACAATCACCAGGCCAAGATTGTGGAACTCCACTTTTTCCTGGATCAGCGCATGCGTGCCGATGACCAGGTGCGCGTTGCCCTGCGCGATGTGCCGGCGCGTGCTGCGCTTGCGGTCATCTTCCTGCGACCCGGTGAGCAGCGCCACGCGATACCCGGCAGGCTCCAGCACGCGGCGGGCGGAAAAATAATGCTGCGTAGCAAGGATTTCCGTAGGCGCCATGAGCGCGGCCTGATAGCCGTTCTCCATGGCGATGACCGCGGCCTGCAGCGCGACGATCGTCTTGCCCGAGCCCACGTCGCCCTGCAGCAGGCGGCGCATGGGTGAAGGCTGGCGCATGTCTTCGGCAATTTCGCCCAGCACGCGCTTCTGAGCGTTGGTGGGATGGAACGGAAGGATCTTCTTAATGGCTTCGCGCACTTTGGGACTCAGCTCAAAGGCGATGCCCACGCGCTGGCGCATGCGGCGGCGCTTGAGTTCCAGTCCCACTTCCAGAAAAAACAGCTCTTCAAAGATCAGGCGGCGATGCGCCGGCGTGCGCTGCTCGCTCAGGTCGGCAAAAACTTCGCCGGCCTTGGGAAAATGCACTTGCTCAAAGGCCTGGCGACGGTCCATCAGGTCCAGGCGGCGGCACAGCGCGAGCGGCAGGCCATCGGCAATTTCCGGTTTCAGGTTCTTGAGCGCGCCATGCACGATGCGCCGGAACCAGCGCGACGTGAGCTTCTGGTTCGCCGCCGACTCGTAGATGGGCACAATGCGCCCGACTTCCAGCGATTGGATTTCTGCTGCGTCGGCCTCGTCGCTGGCCAGTTCGCCCTGTCCGTTGTCCAGTATTTCAAACTGCGGCTGGATGATCTGCAGGCCGCGGCCTTTCCATCCCGGCTCCACCTTGCCGTAAAGCGCGACTAGCTGTCCGGGCCGGAAGCGGTCGCGCAGGTACGCCCCGTTGAACCACAGGCACTTCAGCGTGGACGCGCCCTGCCCGGCCACCATCTCGAACAGCGGCATGCGCTTGGTGCGGAACATGCCGGCATTGCGCACCTCGGCGATGACCGTGGCCATCTCGCCCGGTTGCAGTTCGCCGATGCCGCGCGGGTTCAGCCGGTCTTCATAGCGGAACGGCAGGTAGTAGAGCAGGTCTTCCACGGTGCATATGTTCTTCTGCTCCAGCCATTCGGCCACGCGCGGGCCCACGCCTTTGACGTATTTAACTGGGGTCTCAAGATCCAGCACTGGCATGATGATAAATGGGGAAGCCCTGATTATTCTGATTCCCGGATTAGCCGCGGTCTCCATCATTCCTTCCTACCACCCTGCTTTTGGTTCTCCGATCACGGCGATGCCGGCGATCACGTGCGATCACGGCGATGTGCCCCTCCGGGGCACCCGTTCATCCCCGGAAAATAAGGACTTAGCTCATGTCATCCCCGGCGATATCCCCGCAGCCATCCGCCGGGTATCGCCAAGTTGCTCCCTTGTGTCCCCGGCGTTGTCCAGCTGCCTTGATGTCACCGTAAACCGTTGCAATAAAACAACTTATATTACACCAAGACTGGGCGAAAGTCAAGCAAAAACAACCCTTTCTGATCTCCGCTCCCGCAGCTACGAAAAGTCTTCTATACTGGGCAAAAGCGCACCCTAGCAGATTGAGTCCGGCCGCCGCGCGCGCCGGAGAGGAACCGAGCCATGCGAGTTTGTTTTGTGATTGCCCTAGCCATTATTTCTTCTTTAGCCCTAGCGCCCAGCGCCGCAGCCCAGGCAGCCCCGCCTCCGGGTCCGTACAACGAGACTTGCCAGAACATTCAGATGAAAGGCTCCACGCTCCACGCCCAGTGCCAGGCCGCGGGCGGCAAGTATGTTGACGCCAAATTGAAGGACGCGCAGAAATGCTCTGACGGCGTAATCAACCTGAACGGCGTCTTGAGCTGCCAGACCGGACTGCTGCCTCCGGGATCGTACGTGACGAGTTGCACGGACGTCCGGCTGCAAGGCACCACGCTCAAAGCCAGTTGCAAGAACAGCAAAGACAAATCCGTGAACACTGAATTGAAAAGCGCCAACCAGTGCAGCGGCGACATCGCCAACAAGGATGGGGCGCTCAAGTGCATCGCCGGACCCAAGGCGGCGAAAGAAGCAACCGACAAGCCGGAAAAGAAAAAAAAGAAGAAGAGATTTTTGGTGTTCTAGATGCTCACACCACTTCCTCCGCCCACAAACCCGTGATCTCTTCTTCTGTGTAACCAATCTCCAGCAGGACTTCCTCCGTATGTTCCCCCAGCGTGGGGGCGCGCATGCGGATGGCCGGTGGCGTGGCTGAAAGCTGCACAGCGGGGTTGGCCAGAGGAACCGGCTTGGGCGCGCCGGGATAATCCACGAATTGCAAGAGCCGGCGGGCTTTGACCTGGGGATCGTCCATGACCTTCGTCGCCGCAAGGACCGGCCCGGCGGGAATGCGCGCCGACTCCATTTGCGCCATGGCTTCCGCGGTGGTGCGCGTCGCCAGCCAGGCGTTCATGATGTCTGTAATCACCTCGCGGTGGTTGGCGCGGCTGAGGTCGTCCGCCAAGCGTGAGTCGTTGAGCAGGTCTTCGCGGCCAACCATCCGCGCCCAGCGGGCAAACATCTCTGGGCCAATCGCCGAAACAACAATCCATCCGTCGCGGGTGCGATAGGTGTCCGCCGGAGCCGCGTAGAAACTTGCATTCCCCGTTTGATGGCGCTCCACGCCGAGCAGATGATGTTCCGCGTAGATCCCTTGCATGAAGGTAACGCCAGTGGCCAGCAGCGACGCGTCCACCAGTTGGCCCTGGCCGGTCCGCTGGCGATGGTACAGCGCCACCATCACGCCGAACGCGATGTGCAGCGCCGTACCGAAATCTTCAAACGGCGCCAGCGCGCGCACCGGCGCGCCGGGAAAGCCGGTGAGACTCATGGCGCCGGACATGGCCTGGGCCACGGTGTCAAAGCCCAGGCGGTTGGCATACGGGCCGTCGGGGCCAAACGCCGAGACGCGCGCCAGAATAATTGCCGGCTTGATGGCGCGCAGAGCGTCGTAGTCCAGGCCCATCTTCTTCATGACGTCAATGGGCAGGTTGGCGACCACCACGTCCGCCGATTTGATCAGCCGCTGGATGATCTTCGCCGCGCCGGGCTTGGCGGCGTCTAGCGTCATGCTGCGCTTGTTCCGATTGAGCGACAGGAAGCCCGCGCCTTCGCCGCCGGAGGTGACCGGAGCCAGGTAGCGGTCTTCGCTCCCTTGGCGTCGGTCAATGCGAATCACGTCCGCGCCCATGTCCGCCAGCAGCATGGCGCAGTACGGCCCGGCGATGAAGCGGCCAAAATCAATTACCCGGATGCCGGCGAGCGGGCCGGCAGTCTGCGCGCTCATCGCTTCACCGCGCGGCCTTCGGTCACCAGCAGTTGCACGATTGAATCCATCACCGGAAGAATTTTCGCCGAACCCAGATTGTGATTGTTGCAGAAAATGGAAAACGCAAAGCGCCGGCCGCGCAGGGTTTGTCCGTAACCGGAAAGCGCGTTGACATGGCTGAGCGTTCCGGTCTTGGCGTGGATGAGACCCGCCGCCGGCGTGTTGACGAACCGTTCTGAGAGCGAGCCATCCACACCGCTGATGGGCAGCGAGCTTTCGTAGGCCGCGCCCCAGGGCTGTTGCGCGGCATAGTGCAGCAACTGGACCACGGCCGCAGGCGTGACCAGGTCGCGCCGCGAGAGGCCGGAACCATCGAGCAGCACAAATTCTTCTTCCTTCAAACCGGCTTGCAGCAGAAACTGTTTCATGGCCGCAGTGCCGCCTTCAAACGATCCGGTAAATCCGCCCAGCTTGCCGGCGAGGCGGAAAGCCAGTTCCGCGTGCAGGTTCTGGCTGGTCTTGTTGGTGACGCGCACGTCTTCGATCAAAGGCAGCGAAACGTGTTCCGCCAACACGACGGGCGGGGACGATTGGAACGCCGCAGAGATGGTGGGCACTGAGGGCACGGGCGCCGAAGTACTTTGCGCGGCATTTTGCGCAGCGGTCTGCGGGGCTACTGGAGCAAAGTTCTGCAGCACCGGCTGGTCGAAGAACTGGGCAACGTCCGCGTGGCGCGCGCGGGCCTTTCCCGCGATGGTGATGCCGCGCCGCTCCAGCACCGTGCGAAAAAGCTGCGCGGTGAACTCCGCCGGGTCTTCCATGGCCAGCGGCTCTCTCATGCCGTGATCGTCGGCGGGCAGCGAGCCCCAAAGGACAATCGTCTTCGAACCAATATCGCGATGAATGCCGATCTTGCGCGCGATGCCCGGCGGCACCGTCACAATATGACTCTCAATCTGGTAGTACGCGACGTCCGGTTCCACGGAGATGACCGCCGCGTCGCCGGCTTGCGCGCCAGGCTGTATGTTCACAAACACCACGTTGTCATTGAAGGTGAGCGCGGAAACCGGAGCTCCGTCAATCCACTGCAGGTCGTCCTGCGCCGAGCCGGGAGCAAAACGTTCGCCCGCGTAGAATGTGTCGTCGGCGATCAGGTCGCCGCTGACGGTCTTCACGCCGCTGCGCGCAACCTGGTCGGCCAGGTCTTCCAGCACCTGGGTGTGCGGCGGCACGCGCTCGGTCTTGAGCTGATAGGGCATCACGCGTCCGGAAATGTTGGGATCGCCCCGGCCAACGATCACCAGGTCGCCGAGGAGCAGGCCTCGATCGTCAGGTTTGGCCGCAGCTTCCACCGTGGTGTGGAAGCGATAATCCGGCCCCGCGGCCGCAAGCACGGCGGCCGTCGTGAACAGCTTGGCGTTCGATGCAGGAAGAAAAAGCTGGTCGGCGTTGAGCGAGAAGAGAGTCTTTCCGGTTGCCAGGTCCACCGCGTATACGCCCCAGTGCGCGCGCGCCAGCTGCGGCTGGCCCAGCATTTCCCGGATCTGCACCGCCACGGGCTTCTTGCGCGCTTTCTTTTTTGCGGGGGCGGCGGCCGGGGCTGCGGACATGCTCGCTGCGGGAACGCACAGCAGGAGCGCAACGAAACAGGCGGTGAAGACGCGTGCGCGTGATCGGAGCATGAGAGTCGCTGAGATTATACAATCCGGGCATGGAGCGACCTGTTTTTGAGTGGCGGCTGCGCAGCCGCGCGCTGGCGCTGGGCCGGCGGACGCTGGTGATGGGCATCTTGAACGTTACGCCGGACTCGTTTTCCGACGGCGGCAAGTTTCTGGCGCGCGACCGCGCCGTGGCCCATGCCCTGCAGATGCTCGATGAGGGCGCGGACATTCTCGACATTGGCGGCGAATCCACGCGACCCGGAGCGAAAGTGGCTGAGAGCGGCGTTTCTGCGGAAGAAGAAATGCGCCGCGTGTTGCCGGTGATCGAGGACGTGCTGCGCGAACGCCCGGGCACGGTGGTTTCTGTGGATACTTACAAATCTGAAGTCGCGCGCGCCGCCGTGCAGGCCGGAGCGGAGATTGTGAACGACGTTAGCGCCCTGCGTTGGGACCAGCACATGCCCTCCGCCATGGTGTTGTTGCATTGCGGCGTGATTTTGATGCACACGCGCGGGCGTCCGGAGGAGTGGGGCGCGCTGCCGCCTTCGCCGGACATTGTGCGTGAAGTCACCACCGAACTGCGCACGTGGTCAGAGGCCGCCGTGGCTTGCGGGATCGGACGCGACCAGTTGGTGCTGGATCCGGGCTTCGGTTTCGGCAAGCGCTTCAACGAAAATTACCCGCTGCTGGCGCGTCTGGACGAACTGCACAAACTGGGATTCCCGCTGCTGTCGGGGACATCACGCAAGTCGTTCATCGGACGCACGCTGGCCCGCGACGGTAAGGACGCTCCTGCGGAACAGCGCCTCAGCGGAACGCTGGCCACGGTCACCGCTTCGGTGCTGAAGGGCGCGCACATCGTTCGCGTGCATGACGTGAAGCCCGCGGTGGAAGCGGTGAAGGTGGCGGACGAGGTGCTGCGAGCGGAGAGGTGACTAAAAGACAAGAAGAGGCGCCCACCTTCTTCGGGTAGGGCGCCGGTTGAAACAATCTGAAAACGATCTAGGCAGCGGGAATCAGGAGTTCCTGTCCCACTTTGATTTTGTCCGGGTCCTCAAGATCGTTGGCTTTGGCGATGGTCATGAACTTGCTGGCATCGCCGTAGAACTGCTTGCTGATCTTGGACAGATTATCGCCGGGCTTGACGATGTAGGTTTGACCACCCGCGCGAACTCCAATGTCGTGCTTCAAATCAGCAAAAGTGGGATCAACGGCTTTGATTGCGTCCCAAATGCGGCCTTTGCTGGCCTCCGAGACAGCCACCACTTTTATGAAAAGTTGGTTTCCATCCAAATTGAGATTTAAGAACTCGGCGCCTTCTTTCTTAATGGTGTCGAGGACCGGCTGATACTTCAGCTTCAGTTGCTCAAATAGGTCAGGCATGAACGGTCTCCTTTCGTGTTTTTTTCTGTTTCAAGCATCGTTTCGTTAGGACGCCACCGCGTGCGGCAAGGTTGTCACTGAAAAACGCCGCACTTGAGATGGCTACCCTGTTTTCTCCCGGCAACCGGAATGGCCGCGAGCGTGTCTTCGGATGGCATTCCAGAATCGTTGCCGGCGGAATTTTGATCTGCTCGCCTTTTTGGTTTGGCGCGTGGACGCCAAGGCCCGACATTTGCAACATCGGGGTGAGCAGAGAACCACGGGTGCAACGGCGGCGGCCGTACGGCCGGAGCCGAGAGAAGTAGAACTAATTGGAAAGTAGAGCAGCGGGGTCGGTCCGGTATGTGAGCGCCGTCACCGCGACCCGTGATTAGGGGACGGACCGGCTGGTAAGCCGTCGTCTTAGTAAAGACGAGATCCTCGCGTCTCATTCCCGCGCGTAACGATGGGAAGCCTTATTGGGCCGTGACCACTGCCAGTATTCCTTCACGGACGAGCCTGCGCACCAGCACTAGTTTGCCTGCGTCATCCAGTTCACCGGGCAGTTCGCCCACGCGGAAGCGCTGCGCCGTCAGCGCGAAGCGCACGCCGGCGGCGGCGGCAGGGGGAAAGCTGATTTCGTTACCGTAACACCGCAGCCGAAGAGCGGTCTGGTCTTCCTGCAGCGAGTAGGCAAGGTAGTCGTGCCGGCCAACGAAGCTGTCTACGTTAATATCCGCAATGCTTGCGATCTGCCTCATTTGTCCACGCAGCCGGGGGCGGCGCGTATTGATAAATTCGCCGGCAAAAGCGTCGAGCGCCGCGTCAGCATTGGCGGATTGCGCGAAGAGATCGAGCAGTTTGCGGAAGGTTGCACGCGCGGCCGTGCGGTCGAACCCTGGCTGGGCCATTCCCGGCGGCAGCGAGCGGCGAAACGCCGGATCTTCCAGGACCGCATCAGCCAGCGATTCCAGCATCAGGTCGGTCCATGTGTAAGAAAGGATGCCGACGGTAATGTGCATCGAAGTCGAGTCCAGAGACGGAGCGTCATGGACCAGTCCGCGGGGAATGTAAAGCGTGTCGCCGGCATTCAGTTCAAATTCCGTGACCGGAAGGCCCGGCTCTTCCTGGACCGCCTCGCTTCCCTGGCCTGAAAGAGGCAAAGCGATGGGTGTTCCGTAAAGGCGCCAACGCTTGGAGCCATGCACCTGGAGAATAAAAACGTCATGCGTATCGAAGTGGGCCTTGAATCCCCGGGCGCGAGGCGGTGTGAGGTAGATATTGGCCTGAAAGGGTGCACTAAACTCGGCTTCCAGGGCAGCGCACAATTCCGCCAGCGGCGCGTGTGAAGTATTGAGATGGTTCAGAACGATGGTCGCGCCACTGGCGTGAAGCTGGTATAGCCGCACGGGATCAATTTCATCGCCACGCCCGGTGTATTCCGCCGCCTTGATTTCACGCTCTGCGTTGGTCAGGAATATGTCGGGATAGCAGCCGGTGCGGGTAGTAAGGATTTGGTCAATGTCATCGAGAGAAAGTAACCGGCGAAAATAGTCCGGGTCGTCACGTGCGACCACCAGCGGCCTGGTTTCGAAATAATCGGCAAAAAACACATCTGCCGTGACCGCGCCAAGGACCGTCTTAAGCGACAGGGGTCAGCTCCTCCCTAGCTCTTGGAGTCGCCGGGTTCGCGCTTGTCATGGTCGGAGCCGCTTTTTGCCTTGTTGTCGGGCGGTCTGCCGGTGTCGGAGTCATGGGACTTCTTGGGAGGCTTCTCCTTGCTGCCTTTGGCGTCACCGGGCTCGCGCTTGTCATGGTCGGAACCGCTTTTTCCCTTGTTGTCGGGCGGCCTGCCGGTGTCAGAGTCCTTGAGCGCCAAGGCGCTCGCGGCTTCCGAACCGATCACCAGCGACGCGGCGCCAACCACTGCGGCCCCCACGCGAGATATAAAGGAACGCCTGGTAACGGCCCGTTCGGTAATGATGTCATCATCACGGAGAGTCATGATTAGAACCTTCCCTAGAACCTTGCAGAGTAGAGTAGAAGTATAGTCGGGCAAATGGGACCGGCAACACATATATTCCGGGCTGTCGCGTTAACAACCCCGAGGGTCGTTCCCATTTTGGGATAAGGACGCGCTTATCCTAGCGCTCGATTGCAACAATCTGGTGGCTGGGACGCTCCTTCTTGCGCACCTCGTGTTTCGGGATTGCGCGGAGGTAGTCATCGAGTGCAGGAAAGCGCGACGCGCGCTCTTCCAGTCCTTGGATTGAATCCGGGGACGAGGTAAGAAAAGCCAGGAACCGCTGCAGCAATTTCGCGCCGGGGAAGAACTCTTCCAGCCACAGGAACTGTCCTTGCTCGTTGACCTCCAGGAACCACCATGCACCCTGCATGTCCACGGCGAAATCAAAGGAGCCAAAGACGATTCCCGACTCCCGGGCAAACGAGTGCAGCGCAGCTTCGACTTCCACCGGCGTGGCGATGCTTTCCACCTGGATTTTTCCTTGGCAGGCGTCCTGCCGCCAGTCCAGAGACCCCTGCGGGTCGTGCAGGACGAATGAATAGATGTTCGGGCCCATCAGTACGGTCCGCACATCGAACTGCTTGACCACCATTTCCTGATAAATGGCCGGCGCGTAGGTCAGCACCTGGTCGGCAGGCAGCGTTTCGGGGCTGAGTTCAAATGCTTCGGTGACCGCCATCGCATCGGAGCCTTCTTTCTTCCATACATGAGGGAAAAAGGCCTTGCAGATCGTCCGCCCGCCGTGCGGAGCAAGAAAAGACTTCAGCGCGGCGGGTGAATTGGACATCAGAGTCCGCGGAACATGGAAGCCGCATTTTCTTGCCAGCAGGAGTTGAACGGACTTGTTGTTGATGAGCCGCGAAGCACTATAGCGATTGATGCACCTTACGGGAAGCCGTTCCAGAAGATAGGCCAGCGAGTAGTGAAACCAGCGGTATTCTTCTTCCGCGAACGCTTTGTCGGCTTCACTGATCTGAGGATGGAGTGTGGCAGGCCAGGACCGGCGCAGCCAGACCACGTCGCCTGGGTCTACAGGTTGACCGCCGAGCACCATCCCGGTCGCTGTGTCCAGGGAGATGGCTGCCTGCTGGCCCTCCGTCCACCCGAGCCCGCCCCAGCACGCCACCTGGTATCCGGCCTGCTCCAGGCCCCACTTTGCTGAAGCAGCGTGGCTGTCGGTTTCGCGCGCCAAAATGACGATTTTCATAGTCGCATCTTTTAACTTTTCAGAAGCCGGCCGGGCAGAAGCCGGCTAAAGCCGCAGCTGCGTGACCAGAGCGAAAGGGACGCCTTATGCAGGCGCCCCCGTGTTGGTTAGAGCAGGCTGCATTCGCCGTCGTGAAAGTTGGGCGGTTCAAAGGTGCAAGGCAACGATGTGTGGAGATCTCCGGTCAAAACCTCCAGCTCTTCCGGCGACAACTCGTGGGCGCCGATTCTTCCGAGCACTCTGCCATCATAGATTGACATAAGTTTTCCTTTCTTGATTGTTGGTCTTTGGATGTCCGCTAGCGTGCCGGCTGATCCTTCTTGCGACAGCGGCCAAATTCTAATGGACACCCAGGCCAAACAAGGATGAGAAATCTCTAACTGGGATTGTCAGCGTTCCATTTTGGAACTAGCGCCCAGCAGGCGTGAGCGAAGCCGGGATCCCCGGACCGCGCCGGTTTTGCGCGGGCTGGGGTGGGAAGCCGGGGTCCCCGGACCGCGCCGTTTTGCGCGGGCTTCGGTGGGAAGCGGGAGCCTGCTGCCGAAATCCTGAGCGAAGCCGAAGGATCGTTCCTACGAAAATCTCCAACGCACAAGGTGGGCAATCTAGCTGGGCTTATCGTTACGATTTCCAACTGATATCCTAGGAGCGCTCCTGCTCCACTACTCCGCGCGCCGGTCTTTGGACTGTTTAGGTCCCAGTTCCGGCAAGGCTTTTCAAAGGAATGCATGGCCGCACTCATTGATGCCATTGACGTAAAGCGTAAGATGTTTTTTGAGTTGGACGGCGTCCCCTACCACTGCCTGGACGTGGAGATCAACACTCCTACCGCCCGTGGAGGCCAGACGCTGGTCCGCCTGAAGATGCGCAACCTTCTCACCCGCGCGGTCTTTGATAAGACGTTCAAGGCCGGCGACAAGTTCAAGGAGCCGGACCTGGAAATGGTCCCCGCATCTTTTCTGTATGCCGATGCAGACGGCTTCTACTTCATGGACCAGGAGAGCTTTGAAACTCTCACGCTATCGCAGGAGATGATTGGCGACGCGCAGGATTTTCTTGCCGAAGGACTGGTCATCCAGGTGCACAAGTACAACGGCAATCCCATCGGCCTGCAATTGCCGCCGCACGTGGAACTGGTTGTGAAATACACCGAGCCGGGCGTGCGCGGCGACTCCTCCAGCGGCAGCGTGACCAAACCCGCCACGCTGGAAACCGGCGTGGAAATCCGCGTGCCTCTGTTCATTAAAGAGGGTGAAAAGGTCAAGGTGTCCACGGAGACCAGGGAGTTTGTCGGGAGAGCGTAAGGCTGGTGAGGACTGGGCAGAGTTAGAAGAGATTGCCAGAATCGCCGGAATTGAAAAGCACGAGCTGATTGCTAATTACCAGACAGACCTTCACCGCCGTGCTCGGACGCGGTTGGCGTGATGTTATAATGGTTAAGCGCCGCTGGATTACCCCCTGCAAGACGGCGGTTTCCTCGCAGAAGTCGGGACGTGGCTCAGCCTGGTAGAGCACTCGCTTGGGGTGCGAGGGGTCGGCAGTTCAAATCTGCCCGTCCCGACCATTTTTTTCTTCACGGAACTTCAGCAAATTAGATCTCTGTCTATGGCCGTGTTGTGAACTGCCGATCGCGAGCACCCCAAGAGGTAAGCGTCGGAGCGCAGCGGAGACGCCGAATAGAAGCCTTGCGAGGGGTCCGTCACGTAGTGACGCGTGCGTTCAAATCTGCCCGTCCCGACCATTTTTTCCTTCACGGATACTCAACCTATACCCCATGCGTTTTCGCGTGCTGATACGGGCACACGGTAAGTCCCAACTCCCCTACCGGCCAGGCGCTTTCTTGCGCCAACGTTGTTATTGTCGGGTCGCATGGCAATCTGTGAATGCCACTTCCACGTCAAAAGGGCTGCCGCCGTAACTGCCTTTTATGTTGAGTTTTTTCGGCACCTGCAGACCATCCGCCAACTGGTAGGCGATGTCTACTTTTAATTCCGTGGTTTCTGCCGCGGTTGCTCCCAGGTAAGTGGCCTGATAGCCGCTGAGCAGGAAGCCCTTGGTGGTCTTGGTGAATTGCGGCCAAAGCGTGCTTTTGAATTCTGCGGTGTTGACTTTGAGTTCGCTGATGACCAGGTCCTTGCCCATGGTGGTAGTTACGTCCGCCGTGCCGTCCTTATACGTCAGGCGATGTTGAGTTCCCAGGTCGTCCAGTTGGTAATCGCTTTCAACCTGAGGAAGGCTGGGTGTCATTACGAACATTGTCCACGTCTGAAAAAAGCCAACGGTCATCTGTTCCATGCCGCCATAGACCTGCTTAAGGCCTTCGGCAACCTGTGCGTTCTCCGCGGACAGTTCGTTGTGGGTGACTTTGGCATCGCTCCCGGGAGTTACCGTGACCGAGAAACGAAGCTGATTGAGCTTTTGCACGCCGCGGGCGGCGGCTTCAGGGTCGGTTTTTTTCAGGTCGGCGAGCAGCGAGTCCCAGTTTGGCTCCATGGTGCAATGGAATTCTGCCAGGCCTTCGTCCTTCAAAGAGTAATAAGATTGCCGCGCCTGCTTTACGATCTCTTTTTTGTCGGCGGTTTGAGCAGACAGCGTCGCCGGGAGCATCACCATGACGACCAGGCCGGCGCAAAGGACTGCCATCTCCAACTTGCGACCGCGTGTGCGATTGAAATTCACAGTTTCCCCCTTGGGCAATGAACGGACTGAAGCCATTATGCAGCAGTTTGCCGGGAGGCGGGCGTGACTTTGGTTACCCTGAAAGTGTGACGTTGCGACCAGCGGGATGGGGGCGGCTTTGCCTTACGTGGTGGGCGGCACGAATTCTTTAGGCAACTGCGATCCGGCGCCGAAGAAAAAAGCTTCCATCTGTTCCACCAGGAACTGCTGGGCTTCGGGCTTCCAGGGCTGCAGGCGATATTCGTTCAGCAGCATTTTGGAGTGCTCGCTCCACATGCGCCAGGCTTCCGCGCTGACGTTTTCAAAAACCTTCTGGCCCAGCGGGGTATCAAAGGGTGGTTCGTCCAGGCCGGGAAGCTCGCGGCCGAGCTTTACGCATTTCACCATTCGTGGCATACAGACAGCTCCTTCTATCGGCGGGCAACTCGCTTATTGTACTAGACGGTTTGCGGAAGTTAATGCCGCTTCTTCTTCTGCCGGCGTCGTTCTTTCTTCGATGCCGGCTTTTTCTTTGCTGGCTTGATTCCCGCCGACGCGGGCGTTTGCGTGTGCGTTGCGTGTTCCTTCTGTGGCGGCTTGCCCGGATGCTTGGGGCGAGGCTGCGTCGCCGATTCTCCGGCCAGCGCAAACTGGATCCTGCGCTGCGCGTGGTCAATGCGGTCAGCCAGCACGCGCACTTTGTCGCCGATGGAAAACGTCCGGCGCGTGCGTCCGCCGACGATCTGCCGGGTATTTTCGTGGAAGCTGTAGTAATCGTCTTCCAGCGAATCGAGCGGCACCAGGCCTTCAATGAACAGCTCGCTCAGTTCCACGAAGAACCCGTACTTGGTCACGCTGACGATCAGGCCGTCAAACTCGTCGCCCAGGCGGTCCTGCATGAATTTTAGTTTCTTCCACTCCAGCAGTTCGCGCTCAGCTTCGGCGGCGGCGCGCTCCGCCTGGCTGGAGGAGACGGCGATGTCGTGCAGGGCCTCTTCCGATAACCCCGCAATAGATCGTAGCTCTCGCCGATGGTGTCCTGCGCCTGTTTCACCGGCGCGCCCTTCGTGATGGGACGCGTTCTTCGGCATCCGCTTGGACCAGGGTGATGCGTGTTCGTTCTGCGCAGGCGGGCGTCCTTGCTGCGGGCCGTAGCCTTCGCGCAGAACAGCTTTCAGAATGCGGTGGACGATCAAGTCCGGGTAGCGCCGTATGGGCGACGTGAAATGCGTGTAGGTGGGCGCGGCCAGGGCAAAGTGGCCCTCATTGACCTCGGAGTAACGCGCCTGCTTGAGCGAACGCAGCATCAGGAAAGAGAGCACGCGCTCTTCCGGCTTGCCGGCAATTTTCTGCACCAGCTTCTGGTACATGCGCGGCGTCACGTGGACTTCTTCCGGCAATTCGATCACCGGCGCACGGCGTCCGCTGCCGTAGTAAGAGCGCTTGTCGGCCCGCGCTTGGACGCGCTTGATGGGCAACGCGCCCACGCCGAGCGAGTACCCAAAGCTGGCCGCGATGGTTTCAAAGTCGTAAATGCGTTTGGGATCGGGCTTTTCGTGGATGCGGTACAGGCTGGCCAAGCCGCGCGATTCCAGATGCCCGGCCACGGTCTCATTGGCGGCCAGCATGAATTCTTCAATCAGGCGATGCGCCCAGTTGCGTTCTGAGGGCGAGATGCTCTGCATCAAGCCCCAGTCATCAAATTCGATCACCGCCTCGGGCAAATCAAAGTCAATGGAGCCGCGCTTGACGCGCTTGCGGTTGAGGACCTGGGCCAGCTCCAGCATCAGATCAAAGTTCGCAGACAACGCGCCGTACTTCGAGCGCAGGACCTGGTCGCCTTCCACGATGGCGTTCACGTCGGTGTAAGTCATGCGGTGGACGGAACGGATGACGCCTTCCGCCAGCTGGTAAGAAACGATTTCGCCCTGCGGGTCAATTTCCATCACGCAGGAAAGCACCAGGCGTTCGACCTCGGGGCGCAAGCTGCAAATGTCAGTGGAAAGCTCCAGGGGCAGCATGGGCACGGCTCGGTCGGGAAAGTAAACGGACGTTCCGCGCTTGGCCGCTTCTTCGTGAATGGCGGAGCCGTCTTCCACATACTGTGCCACGTCGGCGATGTGGACGTGCAACTCGTAGTTGCCACCGTCGAGCTTGCGCACCAGGACGGCGTCGTCAAAATCACGGGCAGTTTCGCCGTCAATGGTCACGATGGGCAGATCGCGGAAGTCCGCTCGGCGGGCGATTTCGGTATGCGGAATCACCGCGCTGATTTCCTGCGCTTCTTCCAGCACCTCAGCGGGAAAGGTGTGGCGGATGTGGTGCTTGCGGATGACCATTTCCACGTCCACGCCAAAATCGTCTTCCATGCCCAGGATTTCCCGGACGCGCCCGCGCGGACTCTGCGTGGCCGACGGCCACTGGACGATTTCCACCTCGACAACAACGTCCTCCAGATCGTCCCACTGGTGGCGTTTGACTTCTTCACCCAGCACGCGATGCGGCGACGGCACGCGGGGATGAACATGAACTGCCGGCCGGTGAGCATGGGTGACGTCCGACGGTTCGCGCGTTTCGCCTTCGTCCGTTTCCGCCTGCGGGCGCTCCATGCCTGGCGGGATGATGATCTCCGCGGTCACCTTTTCGTCAATCGGAGTGACGTAGTTGTAGCGATTGCCGTAGTGGAACTTGCCGACCACCGTCTCGTGCTCGCGCTCCAGCACGCGGACGATGCGGCCTTCGCCTTTGCCGTCCGGGCGTATGCGGCCCATCTCCACCAGCACGTGGTCGCCGTGCATGGCGTTGGCGGTCTCCGGCGGTGGAATAAAGATGTCACCCAGCAGCTTGCCTTTGGCCCGCGCGGGGAGCGAATCGGCGTCCGGGATGACGAACCCATAGCCGTCGCGATGCATGCGCAGGTGTCCGGTGACCAAGTCCTGGCTGGAAGCCGAGGTTGGCAATCCCCAGCGCTCTTTGCCGATGGCGATCAGCTTGCGGCGGCGCGTCATGGCGCGCAGAAGTTCCTGCAACAGGCGGCGGTCCCGGCCCTTCAAGGCCAGGTCGTGGGTCATCTGCTTGAAGCCCGCCAGATGCTTGGGCTGTTTGGCAACGTAATGGAGGATCTGTTGTTCGCTGATCACGGTTTCCTTTGTGGATGTAAGCGGAAAATTAAGAGTTGCCGATGAGGTTCCTTCCCGGCCACCACCGCCAAGAGATTCTGGTCTTTGCTCAACCGGCCGCTCTCCACCGGCAATTCTGCGGGGAGGTGCGGGAGAAGCTTGCGCGCCTGAGCGGGAGTCAAGTCCGGATCAGGCGGCTTGATCGGTTCCCGCAGCGGTTCATCATCGGCGGAGCCGTGTTTCGTGGCAAGGAGCTTGGCATCAGTTCGGCGGATGGTGAGGTCGTCCCAGTCAACGTCGCCGTCAGCGTAGGTGACCACCAGGAGCTGATCGCTACGCCACTTGATGCCGCCAACAAAGGCGGAGTAGCTGGCGTACTTGCGCGCCTGTTCGGGACTGACCAGAACTTGCACGCCTTTGGTTTGCAGATCGGCGACGAGGGTGCCATCCAGTTCAGAAAATTCGTCGGTTGCAGCCGCTGCGGGGGGCCGGACGGTCACGGTCGCGAAAGCCAAATAGCGTCCAGTCGGCGAAAAGCTCGGTTTTGCCAGGTCGCCACCACGAATGGAGGCCACGCAATGCGGGGTAGCATCGCGCGGGTAAGGTGAACAGTCAGGCTTGACGCGCGGGGATTCGTATCGTCGCGTGGGAGCGGCGAGAGCGATGAACAAAGCGGCAAGGATGGTCGGTCGCATCTTAACCCTATGCTAAGCGCGAATCCACTTTTTGGCTAAGGGCCTTGCAATATAAGAAGTGCACTAAAAGCGGGAATAATTACCGGAGCTTGACAGATCCCGAGTCGCCCTTGCGAAGCGCTTTTGGCCGCTAAGGCAGCGGTAATGCACCAGTTCCGCGATGTGGCTCACGCTCGCGGAGTTTGGTTATCTACGTGCGACACATTGTTACTCCTGTTCTCTACAGCCGATTCATACCAGCAGACGGCGACCTAGATGCTGGCTGCGCAGCAACCTAAATAGACTCACGAAAGGAAGTATCAGTAAATGTGGAAGCCTGCTAGTTCGCCCAGCTCAACCCCCAAGACCACGACTCCGGAACCCGTAAAACCCGCGGTGAGTACCAGCTCTGCGCCCGCCGCCGAGCCAGCGCCCGCTCCGGCGCCGCGCAGCACGGTGAACGTCAGCAGCCAGGAACAGGCCACCATCGGCAAATCGCTGGTGATCAAAGGTGAAGTCACCGGGTCCGAATCCCTATATGTTGACGGCCGCGTGGAAGGCGCCGTGAATCTTCCCGGCCATCGCGTGACCGTGGGACGCAATGGACACGTCCAGGCAAATATCCAGGCGAAGGAAGTCGTCGTCCTGGGCAAAGTCAAAGGCAACGTGACGGCCAGCGACCGCGTGGACATCCGCAATGACGGCTCGCTCACCGGCGACGTGGTGTGCCAGCGCATTTCTATTGAAGATGGCGCGTTTTTCAAAGGCAGCATTGATATCGGCAAACCTGGCCTGAAAGAAGTGAACTCCGGAACCAAGGTTGAGCCGTCGTCAGAAACATCGCGCTCCAGCATCAGCGCGTAAAGATTTTGGCGGAAACCGCCGACGAAGTGAATTGCATTTGCCTCCTCATACTCAGCCGGGGTGCTTCCGCCAGGAGGCGCCCCGATTTTTTCTGCCGACGGCGGCAACGGAAGTAGACCAAGATGTTCAACCGGATCCTGCAATTGCTCAATATCCGCTGTGCCCATAGAAAGCTGTCGCAGCCGTTTGCCGCTTTCGCGCCCGCTCCCGCGCGCGCCGTCACTGCCGATTGGGACCATCCCGGCGCGGTGACGCATCACTACGTGGTCTGCCTGGATTGCGGACGCAAGTTCGATTACGACTGGAACAACATGCGGATGGGCAGACGCAACCAACCCCAAAACCCTTGAAACACGGAGGAACGGCGTAAGCGGAAGCTGTTAGCGAAGCAAAGCGAAAACCTTTGAAACACGGAGGAACGGAGGCAGCGGAGGGATCATTAATCTGTAGTTCCTGAACGTGGTTTGACTCCCCGCGTTTGCGATCTGAGGCTTGGTTTGTTCGCGTAGATTCATTGGCGCGATTCTCGGTTCAACTCTGCGTTATTCTTACTCTTCCTCTCCGTTTCCTCCGTTCCTCCGTGTTTCAAAGGTTCTGGGTTTTCTTATCGTTTGATAAAACCAAAGAGCCTTCTTCGCACAGCAGCCGCTTCGTCAATGTCCATCATCGCCGTCAGAATCAGGTAGGCGATCCCATAAGGCAAGAGAATCACCAACGCCCCGACCAGTGGCTGGCGGGGATGAAAGAAGAACTGAAAGCCCAGCCCAACCGCGTCCGCCATCGCGGCGGCGAACCAAAGCTTACCGAAGTAGGAAGCAGGAAAGGGAATGCGTCCGATACGGCGCTCCATCCCGCGGCGCAGCAGCGTGAATTCCAGCCAGGCGGCTAAGCCGGCAGAAGCCGTCAGTCCGGCGGCTCCCCAACTGGGATAGCCAATCAGCCTGGGCAGCGGCAGCGCGCAAAGGTAGCCCAGCACAGTGGTCAGTACAACGCGAATCACGGCGTAACGCAGAGGCGTGCGCGTGTCCCGCAGAGCGTAATAGGCCGACGAGTAAAGCCTGCTGGTGGTGGACGCCACCAGGCCCACGGCTGACCCGGCGAGAATGGCCCAGACGTACTGGCTGTTGGAGTGGGTGAAGACCCCGGTTTGGAAGATGGCGGCGGCGATCACGTCGCCCAGCGCGAGGAAAGCAGCGGCGGAGGGCACCACGAAGAAGGCGATGCGTCGCGTGCTGGCGGCGATGCGGCGGCGCAGAGTTTCCGCCACTTCCTGCTCGTTGCCCAGCGCGCTGGACATGGCCGGCAACTCGGCGGCGGAAATGGCCATCCCGAACAAGCTGACCGGCAAGGTGGACAAGATTTGCGCGTTGGCGATGGCCGCGAGCGCGCCCACGGGAAGATAGCTGGCGATGATGGTGTCCACGTAGGCGCTGATCTGGTTCACGCCGCGGCTGACAAACACCGGCACAAAGTTCTTGACCACCACGCGAACGTTGTCGCTGAGAGTGGTGATGGCGAATCGCAGCGCGGGCGCCAGGCGCAGAACGGTGGGAAGCTGGACCAGGAACTGCAGCGCGCTGCCCGCCACGTAGGCCCAGGCCGCGTAGACGGCGAGATCGGAAGGAGCTTTGCTCGGTCCCCACACCAGCAGGGCCACGATGATGGTCACGTTCCATATGACCGGTGAAACGTAAGACAGGAAAAACTTGCGATGGCTGTTGAGAATCCCCAGGCACCACGCGGAAAACACCAGCAGCCCGATACCGGGAAAGAAAATGCGCACCAGTTGGATGGCCAGGGGGCGGCGTTCGTCATGAAACCCGGGAGCGATGAGATCGATGAGCAGGGGCGTAGCCAGCACGCCAACCAGCACCAAGGCCGAGGTCAGCAACGCAAGCAAAGAAAAGATAGCGCCGGCCACGCGTCCCGCTTCTTCTTCATCCTCTTGCGCCAGCAGTTTGGCGTAGACGGGAATGAAGGAAGCGGAGATTACGCCTTCGCCCAAAAGATTTTGCAAGAAGTTGGGGATACGCAGCGCTGAGGTGAACGCGTCCGCCTGCCAGGAGAGGCCGAAGTAATTCGCGAATACCCGGCCGCGCACCAGCCCAAAGATCCGGCTGAGAAAAATTCCCGCGGCCACCAGGAAAGAAGAGCGGCCGGTGTTTTCCTGGGGCGCCGGAGTCAGATCGGTGGGGGAACTCATCGCTCAGGGCGAGTGTTTCACACGCACGCGGTGGCGCGCAAACCTTTCATCGTCGGCCACCAGAAAAGAAAGTACCTGGTTAGGGCTAGGCTGCTTTCTATAATGACCTCAGGGGAAAAGCATCTAAGCTACTGTCTGTAAGCGGAAAGACAAAGGACCATGCGATCACACATCAAGCTGGGGCGGATTTTCGGCATTGAAATTGGCATTCACTACAGTTGGTTCATCATTGCTCTGCTCATCACGCTTTCTCTTGCCGCGCAATTTCGCGCCATGAACAAACAATGGAGCGAACAAACCGTGTGGGCGGCTGCGGCGCTTACGGCGCTGCTGTTCTTTCTGTGCCTGCTGGCGCATGAGCTTTCGCACTCGCTGGTGGCGCGGGCGCACAAGTTGCCGGTGAGCCGCATTACGTTGTTCGCGCTGGGTGGCGTTTCCGTTATCGAAAAAGAAGCTCAGGACGCCTGGACTGAGTTCCTGGTGGCGATTGTCGGCCCCATCACCAGCGTAGTGATCGGAACCGCGCTCATCCTGGCCAGCGGCGGATTCCAGGGAGGCATGGCGGCGGTGCGACCGACTCCCGTCCAGGCCACGATGCACTGGCTGGGCTACATCAACCTTGGTCTGGGCGTATTCAACATGCTGCCGGGATTTCCCCTGGATGGCGGGCGCGTACTGCGCAGCGTGATCTGGGGCGCCACCCATAGCATGGAGCGGGCCACGCGGATGGCGTCGCGCGTGGGCCAGGCGGTGGCGGTGATTTTTATTCTCATCGGCATTTACGAATTTTTCCACGGCGCGGGTATCAGCGGGCTGTGGATCGCGTTCATCGGATGGTTTCTGATGCAGGCGGCCAGCGCCAACTACATGGAAGTGCAAATCAAGCACGCCATGGAGGGCCTGCGGGCCGGCGATCTGATGTCCCGCGATTGCGCGCATGTGCCGGGGCAGATCAGCGTCCAGGAATTTGTGGATGAGTTTTTGCTGCGCACGGGGCGGCGCTGCTTTCTGGTGATGGTCCAGGACCGCCTGGCGGGACTCATCACCACGCACGAAGTGCGCGCCCTGGAACGCGCGTCCTGGCCCATGACCCCGGTGCAGCAGATCATGAAGCCGCTGGACCAGGTGCGCGTGGTCGCGCCGGAGACGCCGGTGAACGACGTGCTGGAGTTGATGGCCAAAGAGGACTTCAACCAGGTGCCGGTGCTTGCCAACGGCGAGTTGGTGGGCATGCTGGCGCGGGCGGACATCCTGCAGGCACTGCGGTCCAGGATGGAGTTGAAGAAAGAGTAACAGCTGATCGCGATGCGGCGATTGCTTGAACCTTCGTAACAATTGTTTGCAGGAATTGACCGCGAATTTTGGCGCGTCTCGGGATATGGTTTCATGAGGATGATGACGAGCAGAGGTTCGAGCTTGGCAGCAGTGTTGTTGGGGTTGGCGATGACCGCTGCGAATCTGGCGGCGCAACAGCCAACGCCTGCTTCGCCAAGCACGCAGGCGGCGCCGCAAGCGACTCCGCAGTCGGCAACTTCGCCATCAGCAGCGCCGCAGGCCACCCCGCAAGCCACGCCTTCGCCGACGGCCGCGCCATCAACATCGCACAGCCCTTCTCCATCGCCTGCCGCGGGCGCCCAGACAACGGGGACAGAGACCAGCACCGCAGAAAGCGCCAAAGCCGCGGAGCCGGAGCTGCCGCCGACCAACGATCCCAAAGAGATCATCCGGCGCGCGATTGACATTGATCATCGCACCCTGGAGCTGGCGAGGAGCTATACCTGCCAGCAACGCGAAGTCCTGAAGAACCTGGACAAGCATGGGAACGTGAAGTCCACGGAGATCAAGACCTGGGACGTGAACTTTTACTACGGCCAGGAGTATTCGCGCCTGGTGCAGAAAGATGACAAGCCGCTCAGCGACAAAGAGCAGAAGAAGGAAGACGAGAAGCAGGAAAAATTCCTGGCCAAGTATCGCAATGAGAGCGACTCTGACCGCGAACACCGCTTGGCGAAGGAAAAGAAGGAACGCGAAAAAGGGCGGCTGTTCGTGCGCGATATGCTGGCGGCCTTCGATTTCCGCATCGCGGCAGAAGATCAGGTGGACGGCGCGGACGTCTGGGTGATTGAGGCCACGCCGCGCAAGGACTTCCATCCCACGCAGCCGCACGCCGACATCCTCACCAAGGCCCGAGGGAAACTGTGGATCGAAAAACAAGGCTACAACTGGGTGAAGGTGGAAGGGGAAGTCCTGGATACGATTTCGTTTGGGTGGTTCCTGGCAAGGATCCATCCCGGATCACATTTTGTGGTCGAGAAGACGCACGTGAACAAGGAAGTCTGGCTGCCGCGGCGGTTTTACGTGAAAGGCGGAATCAGAATTGCGTTGGTCAAGAACGAACTGGCGGAGCAGGAGGACATCCTGACAGGCTTCAGGAAATTCTCCACGTCGTCGCGGATTCTGCCCGGAGTGAAAGAAGTGCAGGAGAATTCGCCACCCGCAGTGCCGGTCGCCAGGCCCACGCCCGCTCCGCCGCAGTGAGCTGGTCGAGCGGGAACAGAAAAAGGACGCCTCATCGACGCCCTTTTTCTTTGGGGAGGGTCTTACTGCCTACTGGTTCACCGGAATCTTGATGATCTTTTTCTGGATGGCGTACGTCACCAGCTGGGCTTTGTTGTGGATGTCCAGCTTGCGCATCAGGTTGAACTTGTGGGCTTCCACGGTCTTCACGCTCAGGCCCAGGATCACGGCAATTTCCTTGACTGAATTGCCCTCGGCCAGCAGCTTGAGGATCTCGCGTTCGCGCGGGGTGAGCGTGGACATGCGGGGACGCATGCGCGTGGTGTCGCGGGCGCGCGAGCGGAAGTCTTCCACCAGTTTGCCCAGCACCTGCGAGCTCAAATACTTCCCGCCTTTGTACACGTCGCGCACGGCGTTGAGCAGTTGCGGCGCCGGCGTGTCTTTCAGCACGTAGCCAGACGCGCCCACTTCCAGGCACTGGACGAGGTAATCTTCGTCGTCATACATGGTGAGGAAGAGAAGCTTGGTTTCCGGGCGGTTCTTTTTGATTTGCCGCGCCGACTCAAAGGACGACAGACCGGGCATGCCGATATCCATCAGCACCACGTCGGGGCGGAGTTCGCGGGCCTTTTCCACGGCATCGCCGCCGTCGGGCGATTCGCCGACGACTTCGAAGTCGCTCTCTGTTTCCAGCAATCGCCGCACGCCCTGGCGAAACAGCGTGTGGTCATCTACGAGCAAGCATTTGATCTTCGGCATTGGGGAGTTCCTCTCACTTCTTGTTAATTCGGCCGGACCCCGGCTTGGGCTGCGGCCCGTGCCGGCGCAGGACGTTCCACCGGCGCAGCCGGCTCGCCTGCGGGTACGGTTATTTCAATGCGCGTTCCTTTTCCTTTAGCGGAGACCACGCGCGAAACTCCGCCCAGCATGGAAATTCGTTCCTTGATTCCGGCCAGTCCAAAGGACTGGTCGTTATCCTGGCTGCGCGCCTGGATCCCGACGCCGTCGTCGGCCACCATCACCTGCACCGAGTCGTCTTCGCGAACCACCTGCACGGTCACGTTCTTGGCGTGGGCGTGCTTGGCCACGTTGTGCAGGGCCTCCTGCACCACGCGATAAATCGCCTGCTCGGTCCCCGCCGCCAGGCGGCCCACGTCTTGCGCAATCAGCACGCGCGCTTTCACGCCGGTGGCTTTGGCAAAGTCCTTGGCCTCTTTGCGCACCGCGGCCACCAGTCCTAGTTCTTGTAGCACCAGGGGAGAGAGCTTGCCTATGATTCTCCTGATGCCGTCAATGGTGCGGTCCACCACTTCCACGGTTTCCTTGATCTTGGCGCGCGTTCCGCGCGGCGTAGCGGCGGTCTCCATCATGCCCAGATACAGGCGGATCACCATAAGCGCCTGTCCGGTTTCATCGTGCAATTCGCGGCTGATGCGCTTGCGCTCTTCCTCCTGCACGCGCAGCAAGTGGGCGGAGAGGTCGGCGATCTTTTGTTCGCGTTCGCGCAGCGCGTCAGTCATGCGGGCGCGTTCCATGGCCAGCGCGGTACGCTCGGCGATGGCCCGCAGCAACTCGCGTTCCGTGGGCAGCCACTCGTACGGTTTGGGGAAGCCAATCATCAAGACGCCAATGGTCTGGCCTTCCACTTTCAGCGGCACGCCCCACAAAGATTTGGCTTTCATGCGGATCATCGGCGTAAGCGGCCCGCCTTCCGCGCTGGTGTCCAGCACCATGCCCGGCTCGCCGCTGGCCGCAATGTTGCCGGCAAAGCCTTTGCCCATCTCCACGCGGAAGTAGTCGGGCAACTCGGCGTCCAATCCCATGGACGACGCCACGCGAAGCTGCGTGCTTTCCGGCTCCACCAGCAGCACGCCGCCCATGGAAGCCTGGAAAGTGCGCGTGGTAATGCCTAAAACGTTTTGCAGCAGCGCGGGCAGGTCGCCGGCGGCAAGCTCGGCGTCCAGCACGGAGAGCAGCGCCGTGGATTCCAGCGTGCGCGCGTCAAAGTACGCGCCGGAGATGATCACGAACGACGCCGATGACAGCATTTCCAGCGTGGCTTTGGCTTCTGCTTCGCGATCGGGAAAGAGTCCGGCGAGATAAGGATCGCAACTCAGCAGGTAGAGCTCCAGGCTGCGCGCCACGGCGCGCGTGTCCACTTGCAGCTTGGCCAGCCGGGTGCCGAAATAGTGCAGGTTTTCCTGGAAGCCGGGAAAATCGTTGTGGAGAAAATACCCGCATCCGGCGGCGGGCGTCAGGCGTTCCAGAGCGGCGAGCGTGCGCCCGTCAAAACCAAATTCGCGAACTAGTTTTTCGCGCCAGTTGTTGGTGATGTCCGGGAAGTACGGCTCCAGAGCGCGCGCTACCTCCACGATCATTTCCCGCGACGATTCCTTGAACGGCGGTACGGCTGTCACTGACACTTCCTGCGTGCAAAACTTTTTATGACGATGAGGCCTTGGTCCTACTCTGCTGCTGGGCCGGTGTTGCGGGTGTTTTGCCAAGGCAATCTTTTGAAAAGACGGCCTCTCACGCCCCAAGCACCTTAGACTCAGTTTAAGGTATTTTACCTCTAAGGTGGAGATATGTGAACTAAAGAGTTACTAGGGTATTAATCAGCAGTGAAAGACCTTAAGGCCAGTGTAAATGCTTGAAAATGGATAGCTTGCGATGTGCACTTGGTTGCCATATGTGTGCAAATGGGCGTGTACGCCGGATTTCTCCCTCGATTTCTCTCACTCTGATTCTCTCACTCTGGTTTTCTCACGTCTGCTTTTCTCACTCTAAACATGAAAGCTGCGCTGCGCTCGGGCCCGCGGCCTGAGCCCAGGCAAGCGAGTGACACGAAGGTCGCCCAGATTTTTTCAGCGCCGCGAGTCCGCGTGAGAGATTTTTATTTTTTCTTGGGCGCGGCCTTCGCAGCTTCTTTTTTTACCCCTTCCGGAGTGGCGGGCGCGTTCTTTAGCTCCACCAGGATGAAGCCCATGGTGGTCTTGCCCACGTTTTCGGATGTATGCGGGCCTTCCGCGTTGAGCCAGCCGGCTTCGCCCGCCTTGGCTTCCCAGATTTCGCTCTTGCCATCCGAGTGGACCACCTTCATGCTGCCCGGCTTGGTCACGTAATACCATCCGGAAGGATGCGTGTGCATGCCGTCCTTCTCGCCGGGCGCCAGCGTGTTCTCAATCACGCGGACGTATTTGTTTTCTTTCAGGATTTTGTAGTGGTCGGGCGCGACTTTCACGGCGTCTTGCCCGGTGGCCGCGGCGGCGGCCAGCAACAGGGAACCCAAAACGGCAATCGCGAACGTGTGTTTCATCCTTTGATTTCTCCTTGAGGATTTGCGGATTGATGATTCCATGAGTTTTGGTTCATTTCTTTGCCGCTGCGCAAACAAAATTGGCAGCGTCATTGGTGTCGCCCGCGCCTTTGTACTTGGCGACCTGCGGGAACGGGCACAGCGGACGCGTCATCTTCACGCCCGACGCCCTGGTCTGGTCAACAACATATTTGGTGGCGATGATCTTGTCCGGCGCCGTGCCTTTTTCCACCCACTGTTCCAGCGTCGCCAGCGCGCCATACTGCACGTCACTGTCGCGAGTGTCGGTCCATTGTCCGAAGACATTGGGCCCCGGCCCGCCTCCGCAGTGCTGCATGCCGGGCGCCATGTACAGTCGCGCAAAGCTGGCGGTGCTTTGCGCGCCCATGGCGCGGACCACACTGTTGTAATACGCGATGGTGTTCAACGGCGGGATGGCAATATCACTCCAGCCGTGATAAAGAATCAACTTACCGCCGTGCTTGGCAAAGTCTTTCACGTTTGGGTCCGTGGCGTTGAGCACGCGCGCCTGCTTGTCGTCGGCGAGTTTCACGCCGGTATCGAAGTTGAAGGTCTTGAAGTCCCATGCCGGATCATCGAAGACCATGTTCTTGTAAAACCCGGCGCCAAACAGGAATTGCAGGCTGGTTCCAGGAGCGCTGCCGCTCAGCCACAAGCCCCAGCCGCCTCCGCCTTCTTCGCCGCCGGGAGAGAAGCCGGAAAAAATCCTGCGGCCTTTGGAATCGTGCGGGCCTGCGTAGATTTTCTTCAGCGCCGCGACTTGCGGCGCAGTGAAGCAACTATTCGAGTCCGCGCCGGCTTCTTTGTGGCACAACAGCACGGCGGGATCAAAGTGACAGGCGCGCGGGTCGTTGACGAGACCGTCCTTTAGTCCATCTTGGCCATCGCAAGCGGCCAGCACGGCGGCGCTAAGCGCGGGGATTTTCGCCGCCGGAATGTAGCTGGCGGGCTTCGCTTCCGTGGCCTGGATGTTCCAAACGGCGGCGGTGAGCAGGTGCGTCCAATAATTCGCGGGCGCGCCGGCCAGGATGCCGTCGTAATCGGACGGGTAGCGTTGCGCTTCCATCAGGGCCTGGCGTCCGCCGTTGGAGCAGCCGACAAAGTAGGAGTGCTTGGCGCCCTCGCCGTAAAACGCCGCAACGACGGCCTTGGCCTTGACCGTCATCTCGTGGATGGCGCGATGGCCAAAGTCAATGATCTTTTCCTGGTGCTTCAGTGCCCAGGTGGCGTCGGGCGGCGTGCCGGTGTGTCCGGTGTCGGTTCCGGCCGCGGCATCGCCGCTGCGCAAAGCGAAGGCCATGTCGGAATAGGCAAGGGACCCGCCAAAACCTCCGTTGCCCGTTCCCTGCAGGCGGCCGTTCCATCCGGAGAGCGGCATCCAGACTTCCACCTTGATGTCAGAATCCGCAGCGGGTTTGATCCGCATGATCACCCGGCAAAACGCGGACAGGTCTTTGAAGGCGGGCGAGGTGGGCTCGGTCAGACCGCCCGCCGGGACGCTTTGCGCGGAGACGATCGTGGTGTCCGGCAGCTTGAGGATGCTTAGGGATTCACAAGGTGCGGCGAAGGCGGGCGTGGAGAAGAAAAACAAGCATAGGATGAGCAACTGGTGAATGTATCTTGAGGAACTGGATGCAGTCATGGATTGTTCTCCCGGCTGTTCTTGTGGCGTCAGAAGTATAAACGCGTGTTCGAGAGATAGAATGGTCAACATGATCACCCTTCGCACAAGGGGGCTTAGGGCTGTGGTTCTGGCCAGCATGGTCGTCGGTCAAGCAAGCGACTCATGGATCGTCCGCAAAAACAGCGTGGGGCCGGTAAGGTTTGGGATTAGCCTCGCACAGCTCAACACGACGATCCAGGAAAAGTTTGTCCTGCCAGAAGACAAAGACGAGCGGAAATGCTTTTATGTGGAGCCCAAGGGGCACCCACACGTCGGTTTCATGATTGAACACGGACGTGTTGCGCGGGTCGACGTGACCGGACCGGGCGTCCAAACGGCGGAAGGCATTCAGGTGGGTGACACCGAAAAGCGAGCTTTGCAGGTGTATGGCGGAAAACTCAAAGTTGAACCGCATGCCTACACGGGCCCCGAAGGACACTATCTGACGGCCTACTCGGACGATGGCAAGTACGGCATCAGGTTTGAAACCGATGGCAAAAAGATTGACGGATTTTACGCGGGCCTTGCCGGAGCTATCTCATATATTGAAGGTTGTTCATAAGGGACAGAGCCTAAGTCCCTCGACTCTCGAAGGAGCATCCCGTGCATTACTTCTTCCTCTATGACGTGGTCCCCGACTACGTGGAACGCTGCGGGGAATCCACTGAATCCGCGCAATGCATTTGATCTATCCTCGTCAGCGCCGTGATCCCTTGTCACATATGCGCGGATTGCCCACGCAAGATCTGTGCCCGCTCCGCCTTCGGCTGCGCGCGGGCCTGCGGCGCGAGGAAGGAATCGTTTCGTTTTCCCGCCGTTGAAACGGCGGGCTACTCCCAACCGTCCCGCTGGGGCGGGGCTGGAGTTCCGTGTGGTCCAAGTTTGATCTTCCCATAAGAATCGGCACAGGCAGGAGTGCCTGTGCCACACGATCTTTGTGGGCTCGTTGGGTTCTCCAGCGCAGGCGGGGGCGCCTGCGGTCCACACACTTCTTCAAGGACGATGAACTACTTCGCACTGGGCGCGAATAAAATACGATATACTAGCAACCCGGTAGTTGGTATTTAGTATTTGGTAGTTGGTGAAAACCGCGCCGCCCAGGCGGAACCGGGATGGTCTTTGAAAATCGAGCAGTTAGCAATCAGCACGCAGCCAAAAAGCAAGCCAGCTTCTGAAAGAGTGGATTCGCTCGAGCCGTAACCGTCCGGTCACCGTCCGATGACCGACCGGTGACCGACCGATGACCGGCCGGTCGAATGGGTTTGGGGCTTTGTTTGCAACAGATGCGGGCGAAAGGGGGTAGGCCGCGCAAGGTGCGGCGAATCGCCGGAATCGCCGAGATCCCAACGAAATCGCACGAAAATCGGAAAACCAACCCCACTGTGGGTGCAGCTCGCAAAACCCACGCCAAATTGGGATGCGTCGCGTAAGCCGTTTAGATCTTGGGATGATGCGGGAAGGGTAGCCAGGGCTCCTTCGACTCCCCTTCGGCAAGCCTCAGGGTCGCTCAGGATTTCGCCTGCGGGCTCAGACGCCCGCAAAACGGCTCAACTTTGAACTTTGGGATGAACAGGGAGGGGAGGGGCGGCTACTTCTTCCTCTTCTTCATACTCCCCTCCGCCGCTTTCGCTGCCGCACGCTGGGCCAGCGCGAAGTCCACCACGCGCTGCATTTCGGCCACCGGCGCCGGCTTGCCGCTCCAGATTTCAAACTGGCGCGCGCCCTGCTGGACGAACGTCTCCGCCCCCAGGATCACGTGCATGCCTTTGGCGCGGGCCAGCTTGACCATTTTGGTTTCGCTCGGCGTGTACACCATTTCGAAGAAATAGCGGGCCTTGAACTCGGCTTCCGAGATGGGCAGGGGATCGCGATTGCCCTCCATGCCGACGGGAGTGGCGTTGATGATCACCTCAAACTCCATCTTCTTCAGCATGGTGCGGTTGATGGCCTTGGCGCGGGCCTGCTTGGCCAGATTCTGCGCCGGACCGGCGGTGCGATTGAGGATGTATACGTCAGCCCCGCGTTCTTTCAGTCCAAAGACCGCGGCGCGGGCCGCGCCTCCGGCGCCCAGGACAAGAATCTTGGCGCCTTGCAGGCGAATGCGGGTTTCCAGAGGGCGGACCACGCCGGTCACGTCAGTATTGAAGCCGTAGAGTTTCCCGTCCTGCGCGCGGACCACGGTGTTGCAAGCGCCGATCTTGGTGGTCAGCGGGTCGGTCTTGTCCAGGTGCTTGATGATTTCTTCTTTGTACGGCATGGTCACGCTGAAGCCGGCAATGGGGATGTCGCGCACGCAGGTCATCAGATCGTCGAGCGTCTTGGCGTGCAGCGCCAGGTAGACGGCGTTCACGTTTTCGCGACGGAAAGCGGTATTGAGCATGACGGGAGAAAGCGAGTGCGCGACGGGATCGCCGACGACGCCGTACACGCGCGTGGCCGCGTCCACCTGGTCAATGCGATAGGTCTCGCGCAGAACGCGGGCGGTGACTTGTCCGGGCGCGGTTTCTTCACCGGGGTTGGCGGAGGCAAAAGTGAACTGGCTTCCGGCGCGCACGCACAGCAGCCGGCTGATGAACCCTTGTTCGCCCATGCACAGGCCGACGAGCGAGTGCTCATGGCTGTGTTTTTCCAGGAACTTCATCAGCACTACGTTGTCGTGCAGCGAGTTGGCGGTGCTGACCAGCTTGAAGAAATCCGCCGGATACTGGCGCATCTTGGCAAAGGTTTCTTCCAGCTTCTTGGTGCCGCGATAGTCGTGGTAGGAGAGGATCAGGTTGGCGGATCGCCGTAAACGGTTAAAATCCGCCGGTTTCAGGTGGCTGGCCGACTCCAGCTCGATATCCACCAGATGGCACCCCTGGGCGGCGGCCTTTACCAGGACGTCAACCTGGGCGGCGATGCTTCCCCGGAACTTGCCTCCGCTGACCACCCGGCGGCAGGTGGCGACGATCAGCGCCTCGGGGTGGTATTCCACAAAGGTGCGCAGCTTGGGCAGGCCCAGCGCAGGTTTGGGAAGGTAGTCTAACCTGAACTCAACAAAGGGGTTCTCCCGCACCAGCACATCGGCCTTTTGCACCATTTCAGCAGGGTTGGTGGCGGCAATGGCCACGCACACCCGGGGCAACCGGGCGGGTAGAAACCGAGGCGCAATATTGGCTGTGTTTCCTGTCATTTAGATACAAGGCAAAGCTGGCATCATATGGTAGAGAAAATCACAGATGCAAGACCCGAATGCAAGCTCCAAAATGTACTTCTGTAATGAGGTGTATCTTCTAAGTAAATAAGAGTTTAGTTGAACTCCCCGGAAAAGCGGTGATATGTTCCAACCTGGGAAAGATGTGCCTGGGCGGAGAGGTATGTCCCTTGCAGGTACGGGAGGTAAGCATGAAGACAACAGGACTCATACTTTTGGCACTGACCGCAGCGGCCATGGGACAGGGAGCACAGGCGCCGCAGGTGGGAACCACCAAAGTGGTAGCGACGGGCAAGGCCCTGGAAATCGGCAACGTCCCCACACCCTCTGACATGTACTGCGCGGGGTTCATCACCACCGACAAGGTACCCGACCATCGCTACGTGGCGGCCGGCTGGGCCAGTCCGGACCAATCGCGCTACGCCGCAGGCGGCGACACGATATTCATCCACGGCCGCGACATGAAAGAAGGCGAGCGCTACCAGATTGTGCGCAAGGTGAAAGATCCCAACCATTACGAGCTGTACCGCGGACAGGCGGGCGCCATCCGCGAAGCCGGCCAGGCGTACTTTGAACTTGGCTACGTGAAGATTTTGGAAGTGCAGAAGGACACGGCCATCGCCAGGCCCGAGCTGAGTTGTGCGGAAATTGTGCCGGGTGATATCGCCATCCCTTTTGAAGCCCGCGAAGCGCCGGTGTTCCGCAATGTCACGCTGGAGCGCTTTGCTCCACCCAACGGCAAGACCGTGGGCCGCATCATCATGGCGAACGAGTTTGATACGTACGTGGGGTCCAAGTACAAGGTGTATCTCAGCATTGGCGAAGACAAGGGACTGAAGGTAGGCGACTATTTGCGCGCCACGCGGACTTATTCCTCCACCTACAATGACGCGGAAGCCGGCTTGTCGCTGAAAGCCAGCGCTAATGAAGACACGCAGCTCAACCCGCAGCAACTGCCGCGGGGAGACGTCTCCAGCCTGCCGCGCCTCACCCTGGGCGACATGGTGGTGCTGCAGGTCCATCGCAAGAGCGCAACGGCCATGGTGATGACCGCGCTGCAGGACATCCACGTGGGCGATGGCGTGGAATTGATGGACGTGGCCGCCGCGCCTGAAATTCAACCCGTACTGCCGGTTTCCGCCGGCGGACCAGGCGCCGAGGCCGCTGCCGCCCCGCCGGACAAGAACTCTCCGCCCACCATCACCTGTACCGCCACTCCCAGCACCGTGCGCGTGGGAGAGAGCTCCACCATCAACTGCAATGCCGCCAGTCCGGACAACCGTCCGCTGAGCATTACCTTTGTCGCGAACGGCGGCCGGCTGTCTTCCAACCGCAACCAGGCCACGCTGGACACGTCGGAAACCGGAGCCGGCCCCATCCAGGTGCGCGCCACGGCGTTTGACGATCGCCAGTTGAGTTCCAGCGCGGTGACCACGGTCAACGTGGAAGCGGGCACGCCGCCCGTCCCCACCGCGCAGAAGCTGAGCGAACTGGAATTCAAACCCAACAGCGCGTACGTGGACAATCGCTCCAAAGCGATTCTGGACGATGTTGCTTTGAAGATGGAGCAGGACCCAGGCAGCAACGTGATGCTCACCGGCTCGTCAGAAGAACTGGAACCACCGCGCCTGGCGACGCAGAGAGCCGACAACAGCAAAACCTACTTGACCAAATCCAAAGGGATTGACGGCCAGCGTATTCAAACCAAAGCCGGCGGTTCAGGACGCAAAGTGGAAGTCTGGACGCTGCCTCCCGGCGCCACAACGCCTGACGCCGCCAAGCCCGAGCCGCCCAAGTAGGACGCAAGACAAGCTTCTTCTTGAGACTGAGAGCAGGAAGGCTTTCCTGCTCTCGTTTTTTTATTGCGCTACCGACTCTGCGCACGGCGAAAAATCATCCGTTGTTCCCGAATCGGGACTCGATTGCACGCTTTCATCAATCTTCACGCGCCTTTCAAGTGATGTTCACACAAGGTACTTAGACTTTCTTCCATACCGCATCCGGGGGCGGCAATTCAGGTGGAAAGGAAATCTTCGAACCATGAAGTTGCTCAAGCTTTGTTTTACTCTGTTGTCGTTTGTAGTCCTGGCGGGCTTCAACGTTTCCGCGCACGCGCAGACCGGAAACATCAAGACCGTTTGGATCATTCTGATGGAAAACCACAACTGGTCGCAGATCAAAGGAAGCGCCAGCGCGCCTTACATCAATAACACGGTGTTGCCCATGGCATCGCACGCGGAGCAGTATTTCAATCCGCCGGGCATCCATCCCAGCTTGCCCAACTATCTTTGGCTGGAGGCAGGAACGAACTTCGGCGTGCTGGATGATAACGCGCCCAGTTCGCACCACTTCAGCACCACGCAGCACCTGGTGACCCTGCTGCAGAACAAGGCAATTTCCTGGAAGACTTACCAGGAAAACATTACCGGCACCACTTGCCCATTGACCAGCAGCGGCGAGTACGCGGTAAAGCACAACCCGTTTGTCTATTTTGACGACGTGACCAACACGCTGGACCCCAACTCGGCGGAGTGCATCAACCATGTGCGGCCGTTCACCGAATTTGCCTCTGACTTGGCCAACAACAACGTCGCCCACTACAACTTCATTACGCCCAACCTGTGCGATGACATGCACGACAGTTGCAAACCCACGCGCAATCCGGTCAAGCAGGGCGACACCTGGCTCTCGCAGAACCTGCCATTGATCCTAAACTCCGCGGCCTACAAGGCCGGCGGCGCAGTCTTCATCACCTGGGACGAAGCCGCCACCGGCGACGGGCCCATCGGCATGATCGTGCTCTCGCCTTTTGCCAAGGGAGGCGGTTATTCCAATACCATCCATTACACCAGCGGCTCCACTTTGCGCACCTTCGAAGAGATATTTGGAGTAACGCCCCTGCTGGGCGATGCCGCCAATCAGACTGACTTGAAAGATCTGTTTGCCGTATTCCCCTAGGCCCTAATGTTGTCATTCACGGCCCGGACGCCATGTCCGGGCATTTTTGTTTGCCGAAGGTAATGCAGGTTATTTAGGAGTTCCTTCACCTCGTGCAGGAATACCGGAAGTCATTGAATTAACAATTATTTACAAAATCTTTCCCTAAAAAACGCGAGGATGCCGTCAAATAGAGGAGTTGGCCCAGTCATCTGCCCCCAAACCAGGTGAGGTAAACGCGGAGTCGGCAAGGTCCCGCCAAGTGACTACCACGCGCTAAAAATCGGAATCACTCTGGTAAAGTAAAGGTTTGCGCCTGCCCCGTGAGAGGACAGGGAGGACATGGATGTTGAAAGCTTCGTCTAAAGAGCCCATCGTCGCGACGCTCGGCCTTCTGGCCTGCGCGGCGCTGGCGTGTTTGCTTGCGGGCTGCGCAAATTCTCCTGACCCGCAAGCTGCCAGCAAGGGTGGCGGAAAAAAAGGCGGCCGCATGGGAGCGCAGGCCGTCTCCGTGGCGGTGGCTAAAGCAGAAGTCCGCGACATGCCGGTGTTCCTCAACGGGCTGGGTTCGGTAGACGCCTTCAATACCGTCACCGTGAAGAGCCGCATTGACGGACAAATAATCCGGATCGCGTTTCGCGAAGGGCAGCAAGTAAAGAAGGGCGATCTTCTGGTGGAAATTGACCCCCGCCCTTACCAAGTTGCCCTGAGCCAGGCGGAAGCCAATCTCTTCAAAGACCAGTCCGCCTTGAAGGACGTCAGACTCAACATGGCCCGCTTCGCCGGACTGGTGAAAGACGGCGTGATCCCGCAGGCGCAGTACGATACCCAGGTCTCACTGGCCGGACAGCTCGAAGGTACGGTGCGCGCCGACCAGGCACAGATTGACAACGTGAAGCTGAATTTGATGTACACGCGCATCACCGCGCCCATCAACGGGCGCGTGGGCTTGCGCCAGGTGGACGTCGGCAACATGGTCCACGCTTCTGATCCCACGGGAATGCTGGTGATCACGCAACTGCAGCCCATCGCCGTGCTGTTCACGCTGCCGGAAGACCAGCTTCCCGCGGTGTCCAAGCGCATGCATGCCGGAGAGCTTCCGGCAGAAGCTTACGCCCGCGACGATCAGACCAAGCTGGCTACCGGCAAACTGCTGACCATTGACAACCAGATTGATACCACCACGGGCACGGGCAAGCTGAAAGCCGTCTTTGACAATCGCGATAACGTGCTGTGGCCCAACCAGTTTGTCAACATCCACCTGCTGCTGGAAGTGCGCAAAGACAACACCGTGGTGCCAGCGGCGGCCATCCAGCGCGGCCCGCAAGGAACCTATGTATTCACCGTCAAGCCGGACAAGACGGTGGAACTGCGTTATGTGACCGTGGCCTTCAATGGCGGGAACCTGTCCGCCATCAGCAAAGGATTGAGCCCGGGAGAAGCGGTGGTGACAGACGGGCAAGACCGGCTGCAGAACGGCAGCCAGGTGGAAGTCCGCGGCGGTGACGCTGGAGCGGCGCCGGCAACATCTCCTGCGCCCGGCGGAACCGGAGAGCGCAAAAAACGGCCTTCTGACGCGTCCGCGCCGCAGGCGCAATAGCACGCGTTCCTTGACACGAACCTGAATCATGGCCAACGGCGGTCCATCTCGCTTATTCATTCTTCGTCCGGTAGCCACCTCGCTGCTGATGATCGCCGTGCTGCTGGTGGGCGCGGTGGCTTACCGCCAGTTGCCGGTATCGGCGCTGCCCCAGGTGGATTACCCCACCATCCAGGTGATCACGTTTTATCCCGGCGCCGCGCCGGAAGTGATGGCTTCGTCGGTCACCGCGCCCATGGAGCGCCAGTTCGGCCAGGTGGCCGGGCTGAGCCAGATGACGTCCACCAGTTCGTTTGGCAGTTCGGTCATCACGCTGCAATTCACGCTGGAACAGAACATTGACGTCGCTGAGCAGGAAGTGCAGGCGGCCATCAACGCGGCCACAACCTTCCTTCCGCGCGACCTGCCCAACCCGCCGATCTACAGCAAGGTCAATCCCGCGGACGCGCCGATTCTTACCCTGGCCCTGACCTCTGACAGCCTGCCGCTGACCAAAGTGGAAGACCTGGCGGACACCACGCTGGCGCAAAAAATCTCCCAGCTCACCGGCGTGGGACTGGTCTCCATCAGCGGCGGCCAGCGTCCGGCGGTGCGCATACAGGCCAACCCTTCGGCCCTGGCTTCTTACGGCCTCAGTTTGGAAGACCTGCGCACCACGCTGGGGCAAGCCAACGTGGACCAGGCCAAAGGTATTCTGGAAAACCAGCGGCAGGCGTTCACCATCAACAGCAATGACCAGTTGCTGTCCGCGAATGAATACAAGGAAGTGGTCCTCGCTTACCGCAACGGCGCACCAGTGCGCTTGAAGGACGTGGCCAACATCATTGACGGCGCGGAGAACACCAAACAAGCGGCCTGGATGGGGACCACCACGCCCGGCCAGGGCCCGCAGGTGTTGCCGGCGGTCATCGTCAACATTCAGCGCCAGCCCGGGGCCAACATTATCCAGGTGGTGGACCGCGTCAAGAAATCTTTGCAGCAGTTGCAGGCCGCCTTGCCCAAGTCGGTCCAGATGCACATGCTCACCGACCGTACGGAAACTATTCGCGCCTCAGTGAAGGACGTGCAATTTGAAATGATGCTCACCGTGGTCCTGGTGGTGATCGTCATTTTCCTGTTCCTGCGCAACCTTTCTGCCACGGTCATCCCCAGCGTGGCCGTGCCGCTTTCGATTGTTGGCACTTTCGGCGTGATGTACCTACTGGGCTACAGCCTGGACAATCTTTCGCTCATGGCGCTTACCATCTCCACCGGCTTTGTGGTGGATGACGCCATTGTGATGATCGAAAACATTGACCGCTTTCTGGAAGAAGGCCACTCGCCGCTGGAAGCCGCGTTGAAAGGGTCCGGGCAGATCGGCTTCACGATTATTTCTTTGACCGTGTCCCTCATCGCTGTGCTGATTCCGCTGCTGTTCATGGGCGACATTGTGGGGCGGCTCTTCCGCGAATTCGCCGTCACGCTGGCCGTGACCATCGTCATTTCGGCCTTCGTTTCGCTCACGCTCACGCCCATGATGGCCGCGCGGCTGCTCAAGAACCCGAAAGAAGCCAAGCACGGGCGCATGTTCCAGGCTTCGGAACGCGCGTATGAACGGGTGATCGCGTTTTACGGTCGCACCCTGCAGTGGGTCCTCAGGCACCAGACCGCCACGCTGCTGGCAACCGCCGGTGCACTGGCGCTGACGCTTTATCTCTACGTGATTGTCCCCAAAGGTTTCTTTCCGGTGCAGGACACCGGCGTGATCCTGGGGATTTCAGAGGCTGCCCAGGCCACGTCATTCAATGCCATGGCGGAGCAGCAGCAGAAGCTGGCCAAGGTGATCCTGCAGGACCCGGACGTGGCCAGCCTGTCATCGTTCATCGGGATTGACGGCACCAATACCACGCAGAACAGCGGGCGCATCCAGATCAACCTGAAGCCGCACGACCAGCGCAGCGCCACCGCGTCGGACATCATCCGCCGCCTGCAGCCGGAAGTGGACAAGGTGCGCGACACGGCCGGCATTGCGCTTTATATGCAGCCGGTGCAGGACCTGACGGTGGAAGACCGCATCAGCCGCACGCAGTATCAATATTCGCTGGAAGACGCTGACGCCAACGAGCTGAACGACTACGCCAACAAGATCATGGGGCGGCTGCGCAACCAGCCCGAACTGCTGGACGTGGCCAGCGACCAGCAGAACCAAGGCCTGCGCGCTGACCTGGTGATTGATCGCGATACCGCAGCGCGCTTCGGCATTCTGCCCCAGACGATTGACGATACTTTGTATGACGCTTTTGGCCAGCGCCAGGTTTCAACCATCTTCACCCAGCTCAACCAGTACCACGTGATTCTGGAAGTGGGCCCGCAGTTCCGCGACGACCCCGCGGACCTGGGCAACATCTATGTGAAGTCGGTCACCGGGACCCAGGTGCCATTGGCTGCATTCAGCCATTTTGAAACGTTCAAGACCGCGCTGGCCATCAACCACCAGGGACAGTTTCCAGTGGTGACCATCTCCTTCAACCTGGCGCCGGGCGAATCGCTGGGCAGGGCCACCAAAGTGATCACCGGCGTCGAAAACGATCTGGGCATGCCGGCCAGCATCCATCCCAGCTTCCAGGGGACGGCCGCGGCCTTCCAGAACTCGCTGGCTTCGGAACCCTGGCTGATTCTGGCCGCGCTGATTACCGTGTACATCGTGCTGGGCGTTTTGTACGAAAGCTACATTCACCCGGTGACCATTCTTTCCACCCTGCCTTCCGCCGGCGTGGGCGCGATCCTGGCGCTGATGATCACCCGCAGCGATCTCACGGTAGTCGCGCTGATAGGCGTGATCCTGTTGATCGGCATCGTGAAGAAAAACGCCATCATGATGATTGACTTTGCCTTGGAAGCCGAACGCAAAGAAAACAAGCCTGCGGCGGAAGCCATCTACCAGGCCAGCCTGCTGCGCTTCCGCCCCATCATGATGACCACCATGGCCGCTCTGCTGGGCGCGGTGCCGCTGGCCTTTGGCCGCGGCACGGGCTCCGAGTTGCGGCATCCCCTGGGCATAACGATTATCGGCGGCTTGCTGCTCAGCCAGTTGTTCACCCTGTACACCACGCCGGTGATTTACATATGGTTTGACAAGCTGGCGCAAAAGTTCTCGCGCTTCTCCATCGGCAACGCCATTCCCACGGAGGCGAGTGGAGACTGATTGTTCCGGAGTCCCGAACGCCGTAGGCGGAGGGACCCCTATAAGAAGACGAAGGTTACGGTATGACGATCAAAGCCAAACAGACATCACGGAGGTCGCAACGCTGTTACTTTGTCTACTTGCTCGCGAGTCTAAGTGGCACATTGTACGTTGGCCTTACCGACAATCTCTGGAAACGAATGACACAGCACAAAGCCGGCATGTTTGATGGTTTCACCAGGAAGTACAAAGTCAATCGCTTAATGTACTTTGAAACCTTCAGCGACGCCACAATAGCTGGTCACCGCGAACAGCAGATCAAAAAATGGCGAAGGGAAAAGAAGGTCGCATTATTTGCAAAGAGTAATGCACAGTGGAGAGATCTAACACCTGAGCTTTCTCAGGTCATAGGGGTCCCTCCCCTTCGGCAAGCTCAGGGTCGGGATTGCAGAACATTATGAACATCGCCGCTCCATTCATCCGCCGTCCGGTCGCTACTTCATTGCTGGCGCTGGGCGTGCTGATTGCGGGAATCCTGGCGTACACGCGATTGCCCGTCGCGCCCATTCCCCAGGTGGAATATCCGGTCATCAGCGTGAACGCCGGTCTGCCCGGCGCCAGCCCGGAGACCATGGCTTCGTCGGTGGCCACGCCGCTGGAGCGCCAGTTCGGACGCATTGCCGGCGTGAACCAGATGACCTCCAGCAGCCAACTGGGGTCCACCAGCATTACGATGCAGTTTGATCTCAGCCGCAACATTGACGCCGCCGCGCGCGACGTGCAAGCGGCCATCAACGCTTCTCTGGGCCAGTTGCCCGCCAACCTGCCGGTGCGTCCTAATTGGCGCAAAGTCAATCCCGCGGACGCGCCCATCATGATCCTGGCGCTGACCTCAGACTCCGTCACCAAGCCGCGCATGTATGACATTGCCGATTCCGTGCTGGCGCAAAAGCTCTCGCAGGTGCCGGGCATCGGACAGGTGTTTGTCGGCGGCGGCGCCAAACCCGCCGTTCGCGCGGAAGTGAATCCCATGCTGCTGAGCAAGATGGGCGTGGGCGTGGAGCAGGTCAGCCGGGCTCTATCTGCGGCCAACGCCAATCGCCCCAAGGGCGAAGTGGCCAACGAGACGAACGCCTGGCAGGTTTCCGCCAACGACCAACTGTTCAAAGCCGAGGAGTACAGAAAGATCATCGTGGCCCGCAGCGCCAACGGCATCGTCCGCCTGGAAGACGTGGCTGACGTCCAGGATTCGGTGGAAGACATCCGCAACACCGGCCTGGCCAATGGAAAGCCCGCGGTGCTGATGATTGTTTTCCGCCAGCCCGGCGCCAACATTATTGAAGCGGTGGACCGCGTCAAGGCCCTGGTGCCGCAGCTCCAGGCGTCTATTCCCGCCGGAATTAAATTGGAAGTGGTCCTGGACCGCACCGGCACCATTCGCGCTTCCGTGCACGATATTCAGATCACCTTGATCATCTCCATTGTTCTGGTGGTGCTGGTGGTCTTTCTCTTTCTGCGCAATTTGCGCGCCACGTTTATCCCCAGCGTGGCGGTGCCGCTTTCGCTCATCGGCACGTTCGGCGTGATGTACCTGCTGGATTACAGCGTGGACAACCTTTCCCTGATGGCCCTGGCCATCTCCACCGGCTTTGTGGTGGACGACGCCATTGTGGTCATCGAAGACATCACCCGCTACCTGGAACAAGGCATGGACCCGGTGGCAGCGGCGTTCCGCGGCGCCCGCGAAATCGGCTTTACCGTGATTTCCATGAGCACTTCGCTGGTGGCCGTCTTTATCCCGATTCTCTTCATGCAGGGCATCATCGGGAGGCTGTTCCGCGAGTTCGCCGTGGTGCTGAGCACGGCCATCGGCATGTCCTTGCTGGTGTCTCTCACGGTTACGCCCATGCTGTGCGCAAAATTTCTGCGCCCCGTCAACGAAGCGAAGCACGGCCGGCTGTACCGCTGGAGCGAGAGCGGCTTCGACTTTATTCTGAAGATGTATCGCTACAGCCTGGGCTGGGTGTTGCGCCACCAAGTTGTCACGTTGCTGGTGACCATTCTCACGGCTGTCCTCAGCGTAGCGCTCTACTATTTTGCGCCCAAGGGCTTCTTCCCGCAGCAGGACACCGGACGCATGGGCGGCGCCATCCAGGCCGAACAGGACATTGCTTTCCCCGCGCTGCGCGACAAGATGCAGCAATTCGTGAGCGTTGTGCAGAAAGACCCCGCGGTCAACACCGTGATGGGCTTCGCCGGCGGACAGGGGACATCGAACACCGGACGCATGTTCGCCACGCTGAAGCCGCCCGCCGAACGCGACAAGATCGGCCGCCGTCCGGTGACCGTGGACCAGGTCATCAACCGCTTGCGCGGCAAATTGTCCGTGGTCCCCGGCGCAACCCTGTTCCTGACGGCAACGCAGGACCTCAACATTGGCGGGCGCTTTTCCAACGCCCAGTTCCAATACACCTTGCAGTCGGAAGAACTGGGCGAGCTGAATACCTGGGCGCCGCTGGTGCTGGCCAAGCTGCGCAGCTTGCCGGAGTTGCGTGACGTGAATACCGATCAGCAGGACAAAGGCCTTTCCGCCGAAGTGATCGTGGACCGCGACACGGCGTCGCGCCTGGGGATCAGCCCCGCGCAAGTGGACGCCGCTTTGTACCAGTCTTTTGGGCAGGCGCAGGTTTCCGTGATGTACAAGCAGCTCAACCAGTACCACGTGGTGATGGAGGTTGACCCCAAGCTTCTTCCCGGACCGGACGCGCTTAGAAACACCTACGTGAAGTCTTCCAACGGGACGGAAGTGCCCCTGGCCGCCTTCACCCAGTACCGGCCTTCCAACACCGCGCTGGGCGTGAGCCACCAGGGAATTTATCCGGCGGCGACCATCTCCTTCAACCTGGCCCTGGGCGTGCCGCTGGGGAACGCCGCATCGGTGGTGGAGAAAGCCATGCGCGACATCCATGTTCCTTCCGCGGTGCACGGCAGTTTCCAGGGGACGGCGGCGGCCTTCAAAGACACGGCGCAGAGCCAGCCGCTGCTGATTCTGGCGGCCATCGTCACCGTGTACATTGTGTTGGGCATGCTGTATGAGAGCACCGTGCATCCCATCACCATTCTCTCCACGCTGCCTTCAGCCGGAGTCGGGGCGATTCTGGCCATCATGATCACTGGGAACGATCTCAACGTGATAGCCATGATCGGAATTATTCTGCTGATCGGCATTGTGAAGAAGAATGCCATCATGATGATCGATTTTGCCTTGCAGACCGAGCGCAGCGGCGACAACAAGTCCCCGGAAGACGCCATCTTTGAAGCGTGCATGCTGCGCTTCAGGCCCATCATGATGACCACCATGGCCGCGCTGCTGGGCGGGTTGCCGCTGGCCATCGGCACCGGCGTGGGCTCTGAGCTGCGGCGGCCCCTGGGGATTGCGATTGTTGGCGGACTGATCGTGAGCCAGGCACTGACTCTGTTCACGACTCCCGTGATCTATCTCTACCTGGACCGCATGCGCTTGCGCATCTCGCGCTGGCGCGGGGCCGGTAAGACGCGGCGAACGGAGCCGTTGCCGGGAACTAGCCTGGATTAGGATTTACCGCAAAGGTCGCGAAGGACGCAAAGGAATGGTTGGGCGTTATCAAAAACGTAGGGTAGGTCGAGCCGGGGAATCCGTTCGGGACAAAGCTCCAACAAAATTCCCTTTGCGATCTTTGCGTCCTTTGCGGTGAACTTCTTAAAGGTCAGTGAGCTTTGACCGGATTCTCCGCTTCCGCGGCTTGCAGGGCTTTCTTCTTGCGGCGGCTCAGAATAAAGGGACGGCGGCGGTGGCGCTCCACTCGTTTATCAATCTTCTTCCAAAAGCCCACAAAGTAATCAATCGCCGAGATCACGGACACCGCCACCATGAACCAAATGGCCATGATGGCCACCAGCCGCACCGGCAACACGATTCGTCCGAAGAACACCCACTCGTTCCATCGCATGGCCAGAATGGCCGCGACCACCGAGACAATCTGCACCACCATCTTCAGTTTGCCCAGTTCGCTGGCTTCAATGGTGAAGCCCTCCGACGCGGCGATGGAGCGCAGTCCGGAGATCAGAAATTCGCGGCCCACAATGATCACGGCCACCCAGACGCTCACCACGTCGGGGATCAAGCGCACCAGCGTAATGTACGCGGCGGCGATCATGAGCTTATCGGCCAGCGGGTCCAGCAGCATGCCCATGGTGGTGATCTGTCCGCGGCGGCGCGCCAGATAGCCATCAATGCCGTCGGTGATAGAGGCCAGAATGAAAATGCCGGAAGCCAGCACCACGCGAAGAGTATTGTCCCTGGAATTGAAGCGGGAGGAGGTAAGGATCCAGATGATCAGCGGAATCGCCGCGATCCGTGACAGCGTAATGTAATTCGGCAGGTTCACTTGGGGACGCAGACGCCGACAATGGCTCCTATTATCTTACTCCTAGAAAGAAATCCGTCCCGGAGAAAGAATCCTCTCCCGCCGGGCGAACTGGCCTTGGGCCGCTATCTCTTGCCATTCACGGTGTTTAGGCAGCGAGTATACAGCTCCATCAGGTGGCTGGCATAGTCTTCAGACTTGCTATCGGCGCCAGCTTGAAAGCCCGCGCCCGGGACCTGGGTTTTGCCGTAACCGGTGGTGGCGGCGATGAACTTCATCATGTCCAGCGCAATATCTTCATTGCGCCGTGAGGCCAAGAGTCCAGTAAGTTGGTCCATTTTCCCTCCGGGAAGTGTTGATGCGGATATTGTAGCGAAAGGCAGTCAGCAATCAGCAATCAGCAATCAGGCGATTCATGAGACGCGGCGAGGCCGGCTTGCGCGCCGAGCCGCCTGCTTCAGTCGCCAAAGGCTGACTGGTGGAAGAAAAAATCTGGAGCGGTGTGGAGCGTAGCGACAGAATTGAAGATCACCCGATGATCCGATCTCCCGATCCCACAGCGGCCTGCCAGCTTCTCGTCGCCCCGATACTGTATTCTGGATAGCGAAACGTCGAACAGTTCCACCATGGATATCTCCTGGCTCACAGAACGCATCGCCCTGGGCGGCGGCATTTGGAATGAAGACAATATGGACGAGCTCGTCCAGCTGGGTGTGACTCACATCATCAACATGCAGATTGAGTTTGATGACCGTCCTCTGGCCGAAGGGTTTGACGTGAGCGTGCTGCACAACCCCACGGACGACGACTTCCAGCCCAAGCCACCGCTACTCTTCCAGCAGGGCGTGGATTTTGCGCTGGAAGCGCTGGAGGAAGCAGAGAGCAAGATTTACATCCATTGCGCCGCCGGCGTGCATCGCGCTCCCATGATGGCCCTGGCCCTTCTGCGTGTGATGGGATGGCCGCTCACTGACGCCAAGGAGCTTATCCAGAAACGGCGTTGGGTGGTGGACTGGGCCAACGTGTACGTGGAAAGCGTGGAAACTTTCATGGAGACTTATTCGGCGTCCAAGTCGCGCCCATAGCAACCCGCCTGTAAAATAAGCGCTGCTATGCCCATTGCCGCCGTCCAGCACGTCCGCCGCATGCGCGGAGGGGCCCAAGCGCAACTCATGCGCGCCGATGACGGCCATTTCTACGTGGTCAAATTCCAGAACAATCCCCAGCACGTCCGCGTGCTGGCCAACGAATTTCTGGCGACGCGCCTGGCCGAGCGCATCGGCCTTCCTGTGCCGGCGACTGAGATCATTGCCGTGGACCGCTGGCTGATTGAAAACACCCGCGAGCTGACCATGGAACTGGCCGGCAGCGTGGAGCCGTGCCATACCGGACTGCAGTTCGGCGCGCGCTACGTGCTCGATCCCGCGAATGGCCAGGTCTTTGATTACCTGCCGGAAACCATGCTGGAAAAACTCAAGAACCGCGCGGCCTTCGCCGGCATGCTGGCCCTGGACAAATGGCTGGGCAACGCCAACGGCCGCCAGGCGGTATTTTCCAAGAAAACGCAGGAACGCAAATACTCCGCCACGTTCATTGACCAGGGCTATTGTTTCAACGCCGGCGCGTGGGACTTTCCTGATTCCGCTCTACGCGGCGTGTACGCCCGCAACTGCGTGTATCGCGACGTCGCCGGCTGGGAGCAATTTGAGCCGTGGCTTTCGCGCATAGAGAACTTTGATCCGGCGCTGATTCGCGATATCGCAGGGGAAATCCCTCCGCCCTGGACGGGCGACGATTGGCAGGCGCTCGAAGGCTTGGTGGAAACGATCATTGCGCGGCGAAGCAAGGTGCGTGAGCTGATTGCCGCGTTTCGCGATTCGTCGCGGCAACCGTTTCCGTCGTGGGCGGAAGAGAAGAAGAAGGTGGTGCAATGATGGAAAAACATCAGTGTACGTTTTCACTGTTGCGTTATGTTCCTGACGCGGTGAAGAACGAGTTCGTGAACGTGGGCCTGGTGCTGTTGCCAGCCGGCGGACAGCCGGAGCTGCGCTTCACTCGCGACTGGTCGCGCGTGCGCTGCCTTGATGCGCAGGCTGACGTGGAACTGCTCGAGTCGCTCGAAGCCGACTTGCGGGCCAAGCTGCATGACCTCAACGGCGACCGTGACTTCATTCTCCGCCGCATGCAGGATTCGTTTTCCAACGCCCTGCAGCCCACGGAGTTCAAGGCCTGCCTGGCGGATTCTCCCGCGGCGGAAGCCGACGAACTGGCGCGGCTTTACCTGGAGCGTCCGCGCCGCGCTGGGTTGCGAGAAACAGGCACGCGCGAAGCCGGCAGCCGGCAGATCATTTATCGCCAGATGCGGGACCAGTTTGAGCGCGCTGGCGTTTGGCCGCTCATGAACCGCGATATCAGAGCCTCTGATTACACTCGTCCCGGCGACCCGCTGAAGATTGATTGCGGTTACGCGCCGAACGGTTCCGCCGGCCCTGTAGGCGGCGTCGGTTCTAGCGGCGCCATCAAGATGTTCCACGCTCTGTCCTTGCAAACTGACGTGAACGCGGCCAAGGTGCTGGCCTTTAGCTTCCCCCGCCTGGCCGACGGCATTGCCGCGCGCGAAGGCAAGCGCGCGCTGCTGACCGCCGTGGTTGAAGATGACTTGCCCCACGACGATGAAAGCGTGGGCTTTGCCCTGGAAACACTGGAACAACAGCAGATCACCGTCGCGCCCTTGGCCCGAATCGCGTCGCTGGCGGAAACGGCAGCGCGGGAGATGGGGTTGCGATAAGCAGCTAGCATCTGGCAACTAGCAACTAGCAAAACCAAGCTTCACCACTGATCAACACAGATGACACGGATTCTAAAGAATTCTTACCGCGGATTTACGCGGATACCCGCGGATAGACCGATGTCCGCGGCAAGGTCAAACCGCGCCACGTGAGCTTCGCTCTGCAACAACACTTCAGAGCGGACCAAACTACCCCTAGTCTGTCATCTTGGAGCGCCTCGAAAGGCCCATCTTGCCGATAGCCATCGGCGCGAAGTCGAAAGATCCCGGCCATGTTTCAGTTCACCATGCCGTGCCGGGGAGTTTTTCCGAGGTACGTCGTGAGAACGCCTTGAAACTGTATTTATGTCTGCCAGCATCTTCGGGATTCTTCGACTGCGCGCCCGGCAACGCTTTTGACGCCAGTCTGTCAGCGGCGCTTCGCTCAGAATGACAGACCTTAGCGGTATCGATTCGAAGAGAAGCGATTTCTAAACCTGAGCGTACCGTAGCAGTTCGCTTCCCTGATCCGTGTTATCAGTGTGGATCAGTGGTGAGATTTCCGCCTCAGCAGGAGCAGCCTGAATCGCGGCCACTGTCCAGGCGCGCCGGCGGTTTGGAGCGAAGCGACAGAAAAAAGGCAACCCCGGCGTTTCCGCCGGGGCTGATTAATCGAACTTAGATTGATCTATTTCTTGGAGCTAGCGGTCTGCGGTTTGGCGCAACTGGCTGGCTTCGATTCAAGACGCTCATTCCAGCCGGACGAACGGAAGCGCTCGCCGTCAACCACCTTGGTCCGCACTCCGTCCAGGACCGCCGGAACGGGCGCGTGGGTTTCACCGGTAATGGTGTAGATCACAATTGTGGTCTCGCCCGGAGCGTCATCGCTGCGGCCCACGCCGATTCCCTGGAACCCAGGCTGGAAGAACTCGCTGCGATGGGCATCTTTGGCGGCCAGCCCGCGGTTAAACTCCGGTTCGGTAAAGGCCGGCGCATTCACGCCGTCGGCATAGACCAGCTTGGTGCGAACGCCTTCAATCACCGCCGGGATGCGGACCTGAGGAACAGCCGAGAGTTCGATCACCAGAGCGGCTTCGCCTGGCGCATCAAAACTTCCGCCGACTGTGACTGACCGGATGGAAGAATCGGACGCCATCAACGACCCAACATGGCGGTCGCGTACACCGGCTGCGATTTGTTGCTGATGCGCGGAAACCGGCGCGGATTGCGCGCCCACCTGCGCGGAGTTGGCTGAGGCCGTGGGCTTGCAGCTCACGGCATGGTCCGCGCCGCCCACGAAGGTAGGCACGGTTGGACCCGCGGTGGTAAATGCGGTGATCACGTCCTGAATGGGGTTGGCTACCGTGCTGGTGGCGTTGCCGGCGTAGAGAAGCCCAACCGGGCGCGCTGTATCGGCGGCCACAATCAGTGATCCTGAATCACCCCCCGCGCTGAAGGTGCCACTGTTAACGATCATCTGCCCGTTGAAGACGGCATTAAACGCCGTCGCGCCGCCACAGGACGAGTCGTAAGCCACGGTAATGCCATCCGTGGATGCAGATAACAAGTTCGCGCAAGTCAATCCACTGGTGCGCCCGCTCTTGGCTACTTGCACATTTGCCAGCAATACGGCCGCTGGAGTCGTCGTCGTGGCGGAAGGCGGAGCCGGGGCAATGCTGGTGGGGCCGGCCGTGCCCAGCTCAAGAATATTTCCTGTCGGAACTCCAGCGACATTGTCCACGGCAGTAGTTGAGGAAATCGTGGCGATGGCCGCATCCACATTGCTAGGCGCATTGCCGGTGCAAACCCCTGTGCATGGACTTGGTTTCAGCGCTGCCTGCTGGGTCAGAGCGGCCACCTGCGTCGCGGGGAAGCAGAGCGAAGCGCCGGCCTGCATGATGGCCTCGTTGGCGGCAGCAAAGCTGGATCTGGCAAGCACGTGGTTGTTGCTCAAGATAAAGAACGTGCCGCCGCGCTGCAGCAGGGAGCCCAGCGTGCCAATACAGCACCCTGTGGCGTTGGTGTCAAGATTGTTGCCACCGGAACTGCCTAAGAAGATGGGGCCGACTTCCTGGTTCTTGTTGCTGTTGGGATAGACCACCGTGGTTGGCGCGTTGGCTGACAAGGAGAGGTTCGCCTGCGAAATCGCCGTAACGTTGAACTGGTTGGGCGTGGGGAACGTGGCCGGGGCGGTGTAAAGTCCGCTGGTAGTGATGGTCCCCACAATGGCATTGCCACCGGGGACGCCGTTCACTGACCAGTTGACCGGCGCGCCCGTGCCCGTGGCCGAAAACTGCTGGAAGGCGCTCAACTGGACCGTCGCCGAAGCCGGCGTAACCGTCAGAGCAGCCGGTGTGGGCGTGGGCGTGGGAGTTGGCACTACCGTGCTACCGCCACCGCCGCAGGCTACCATGGCTAACAGTGCGCAAGATAACGCAATAAGAGAAAAGATTCTGGACATAAACCGGCCCTCCGCAGAAGAAAGCAGTTCGCCTCACCAGGATAGCGGGCGACGCAATGTAAAGATTCTAACCTTGATGCCGTACCGTTATCCAGGGTTGTAGTACCAGCGTAACGGAGTCCGACTTTACAAGGGTTTTACAGCGGTCAGCGGCACTACGGTCACCAAAGTAATGAGAGTTCCTAATAATTTGAGCCGTCTTGGCGGCCCATTCGGTTCGCTGCGCTCGCTTAGGGCAGGCTTACAACGAGCCGCCAGGCGAAATCCTGAGCGCGGCGCGCGAAGGATCTCAAACCATCACCCAATGTCGTCATCAAAGTTTTCCAAATAATCCCGCACCGCAACCAGGAATTGGTCGGCGTCGGCGCCGTCCACAACCCGGTGATCGTAGCCCAGCACCAGGCGGATGATGTGCCGGATGGCGATGGAGTCATTGCCCTGGTCGTCGGTCACCACCACCGGTTCTTTGAAAATGCCGCCCATACCCAGAATGGCCACCTGGGGCTGCAGGATGATGGGCGTCCCGAACTGCGGCCCGTAGATTCCCGGGTTGGTGATGGTGATGGTGCCGCCCTGGACGTCGTCAGGCAGCAGCTTCTTGCTGCGGGCGCGCTCGCCCAGATCCACGATGGCCCGCTGCAGGCCGACGAAACTCAGGTTCTCCGCGCCTTTGACCACCGGCACGATCAGGCCCCACTCCAGGGCCACGGCAATGCCGATGTTGATGTTCTTGTGATATTGAATGCCGTCGCCGATCACCGATGCATTGATGATGGGCTTGAGCCGGATACCGTGCATCATCGCCTTGGCGATGAACGGCATATACGTCAGCTTCACGCCGTGGCGCGCTTCCCACTGCTTGCGTATTTTTTCGCGCAGCTTGACCACGCGCGTCATGTCCACTTTGAAAATGCTGTGGACGTGCGCGCTGGTGCGGCGCGATTCCACCATGCGCTCGGCAATCTTCTTGCGCATGGGCGTCATGGGGACCAGTTCGCCGCTGAGCTCCTGATAGACCGGCGCCGGCGCGGCGGCCCGTTGTGCGGGCTGCATCGGCGCGGCTTGCGGCGCGGGTACGGCAACGGCGGCGCGCGCTGGAGCGGCGCTCCCTGGGCCATGCTGCTGGATGAAGTTCAGGATGTCCGTCTTGCTGATGCGTCCGCCCAGGCCGGTTCCCGCGACGCCGCCCAGGTCAACGTTGTTCTCACGCGCGATGCGGCGGACCAGCGGTGAAGATCGAACGTGTTCGCCCTCGCGATGGACTGCCGGTGCGGGTGCCGCAGCAACCCGTTGAGGTGGAGCTTGCGCGGCCACGGCCTGAGGCTGGGCGACGGGCTGCTGCACGACTGGCGCAGGGGCTGCAGCCGGAGCGCCTGCCAGCGCGCCTGCTCCGCCGACCGTTGTTCCTGCTCCGCCAATCACTGTTCCTGCTCCGCCGATCACTGCCACCACCGTGTTCACCTGGACGGTGGAACCCTCTTTGACTTTGATTTCGCGCAGGACACCGGTACTGGGCGCGGGGATCTCGGCGTCCACTTTGTCAGTGGATATTTCAAACAGCGGCTCGTCGCGCTGCACTTTGTCGCCGATTTTCTTGAGCCACTTGGTAATCGTGCCTTCAAAAATGGATTCGCCCATCTGCGGCATGACCACATCGATGCCCGGCCCGCCGTTCCCGCTGGGGGCTGCCGCCTGCGGCGCTGGCGCTTGTGCGGCTGGAGCTTGCGGCGCGGGAGCTTTGGCCGCCGGAGGCGCAGCCGCTGCCTTGGCAGGCGCTGGAGCTGGCACTGCCGGAGCGGCAACGGCCGCCGCGCCTTCAGCGTCAATCACGCCGACCACGGTGTTCACCTGCACGGTGGCGCCTTCTTTGATCTTGATTTCCTTGAGCACGCCGCTGGCCGGCGCGGGGATCTCCGCGTCCACTTTGTCGGTGGAGATTTCAAACAGCGGCTCGTCGCGCTGGACTTTGTCACCGGGCTTTTTGAGCCACTTGGTGATGGTTCCTTCAAAAATTGACTCGCCCATCTGGGGCATAACTACGTCAGTTGGCATTGGTTCCTTCCACAGATGTCAATCGGCTGGGGCTTGAGCAACCAAGAATTATAAATCAGCCGGCGGCATGCGGGGTTCGCCTTGCGTTTGTAGGATCGCCGCAGCGCGATGACGACTTACGGCTGTGTCGCGGCCGACGCCTTGCTGGCCCGCGCGAACCGCGGCACCAGCACCCAGACCATGCCGTAGCAGAAGAGCGAAAACGCGATCGTTCCGGCAGAGCCCGCGCGCAGGTCTTCAAACAGCAGCTTGGCCGTGCAGAGAGCCAACGAGGTGTAGGACAGCCATATCAGCTCGGTCCGTTTCCAGCGCGCGCCGCTCGCGCCCAGCAGCAACGCGAGCAGGCAAATCACGAACGTGCGCACGGCGGCAACCCGCGCCGCGTTGGTCCCCGAGTTGGACAACGACACCGCCATCAGCCCGGCGGTCATGGCCAGGGCCAGCGTTGAGCAGGCAGCCAGCGCGGCGAAGGAAAGATGCAGGATCCTTTGTGGCTGCTGCGGTTCCGCTGCTTTAAGGTTGTTCCACGCCAAGGTATAACCGACCACCGTAAACAAGCACGCTGCCCAGACGGGCCAGCCGCCGGGCGGCGGTGGTGCGCCGATCAGCAGGGCGACCAAATACTGCATGAGTCCGGAGACCAGAGCCATGGCCGCAAGGTAAAGCGCGCCGTGAAAAGCCAAGGAGAAACGTCTCGCGCGCACGCCGGCCCAGGTTGCTGCGATTGCCGCTACCCCGAGCCAGACTGTATTCGCACTCGCCGGAAAACAGAGCGTGCTTCCGGTCAGCGCCAGGGCAATGGCCCACGAGGAGAACACATGGTAGTTGCGCTCGAGGTCGGCAACGCCAAACTTGGCGGCGGAGAGCCAATAAAACGCCGCGGCTGCCAGCAGGCAAAATGACCCCACGCCGATTGCCGCTGCGTCGTGAGTGGTCCTGAGCGCGGCCAGAGCGGCCAGAACAAAAGCCGCCGTCGCCTGCCCGGTTTCAAAGACGCTGATTTTCCGGCGGAGCGCCACAGTGCGGAAAAGGACGGACGCGGCATAGATCACAAACAGTCCGGCAAACAGGCCGAGGAGTTTTCCCGTAGCCAGCAGTTGGTACTCATGGGGTACGCCGTCGACGCTGGTGTAGATGACGAACACCGCCACCATGACCACGTCCACGGGAACGGCCACCAAGGGACGCAAGCCCATCCAGCGGTCACTGCAGGCTGCCGCCTCGGTCATGATGGCCATCAGCAGCAGCGCTGCGGCAAAAGGAAACGGATCGCGCGTGCCGACCAGCAGCACGCCACCGGCCACCGCCCCCAACGCCGCGGGGACCCACACGACGGAACTCGCCCTGCGTTTCCAGGCCAGCGCGAAAGCCGCGGCCACAAAGCCCGCCAGCAGCGTTGCGGTGACTGTTGCCGGCATCACCTTGAAGCGCAGCGTGAGTTCCCCAAGCATGGGAAGAAGAATGGCCGCGGCGGTGGTGGCGTAAGCCGTGCTGGCGAAGACCTGCTCGGCGGGCGTACGCGCCGCCCAAACCAGCCACGTCACTGCATACAGCACGGCCACGCCGGCAACCGCCGCCATGGGCAACGAACCGGCCTCTGCCAGCGCTCGCAACCCGTACGCGCCGGCCATACCCAGAAAAACTTTGCCGATCACCGGCATCACATTGCCCGAACGCGAGAGCTGCGCCAAAGGATGGTCTTGCGGTATGACCGGGGCCGTCGACGCGACGGGGGCCGGCGCCTGCGCCACAGAAGAACGCTCCAGCGCAGCCACGCGGCGTTCCAATTCTTCCAGTCGCGCCGCCAGCCGGTCCGCCTCGGAGACGAATTCGTCACCAAAATTTTTCATGATGCAGGCGGCGATGCCATCCGCCGCGGGTCGTTTGCGTTATCTTCCTGTCAGCCACGCATACTGCTCGCTGGTCAGGGGGACCACGGACAACCGTCCTTGGCGGACCAGCGGTGAATCAGCAAATAGCTTTACGGCCTTGATCTCCGCCAGCGTGCGCGGCGTGGCGATGGCCTTGCCCGCCTTGATCTTGACCCGCGGGTTCTTGGGATCAGACGGGTCCACCGACTCGACCGTCGCCGTGCCCACAGCCTGGCGCTCCTCGCCCGTGTGGTAGATCACCAGCTTGTCGCCTTTTTCCATCGCGCGCAGGTTCTTCAGCGCAACCGGGTTGCTCACGCCGTCCCAGATGGTGGTGTCGCTCTTTTGCAGGTCGGCGAAGCTGTATTCCGAGGGTTCGGTTTTGAGGAGGTAGTGCATTTTTCTTTGTCCCGAGCGTGAGCTTTTTGTGAAACCCCGAAGCGTAAGCGAGAGATCCCTATCGCCTCTTCGCAATCAAGGTATAGATCAATACAGATTTTAGCTTAAATCAGCAAGCGGATTTCGCGTGCTCTCTAATGTCAGCGACCGATAGGGATCTCTCACCTTCGGCAAGCTCAGGGTCGAGATAAGGAAAACCGTCTATAATCGCGGGCCATGACATTGATGAACCGCGTAAGGACGTCAACCTTGCTCGTTGTCGCGCTCCTGACACTTATCTGCCTGCCGTTGCCGGCGCAGACGAAGGAGCCAAGCGCACCGCCGCAGTATCCCAACTTTCCCAGCGAGACCCCCGACGATCTGAAGCCGGCCACCGCCAGCTTTGATCATGAGCGTCGTGAGGTGATGGTCCCCATGCGCGACGGCGTGAAGCTGCACACGGTGGTGCTGGTGCCACGCAGCGCCACCAAGGCAAAACCGGCCGCCATCCTGCTCACGCGCACGCCGTACAGCGCTGACGAGCTCACCACGCATGCGCACAGCTCCCATCTGGGCCCGGCGCTCTGGGGCTATGACAACGCCACCGAAGTGATCGTGGAAGGGGGATATATTCGCGTGGTTCAGGACGTGCGCGGCAAATACGGGTCTGAAGGCGACTACGTGATGAACCGTCCGCTGCACGGGCCGCAGAACCCCACGCCGGTGGACCATGCCACCGACACCTACGACACCATTGACTGGCTGGTGAAGAACGTGCCCGAATGCAACGGCAAGGTGGGCATCCTGGGGATTTCGTATGACGGATTTCTGCCGCTGATGGCGCTGGTGAATCCGCATCCGGCGCTCAAGGTGGCCGTCCCCATGAACCCCATGGTGGATGGCTGGCGCGGCGACGACTGGTTCCACAATGGCGCGTTTCGACAGCAGAACATGCCCTACATCTACGAACAGGTGGGGACGCGCAAGAACGACGCCAGGTGGTGGAGCGGCAACTTTGATGACTACGATCTCTACATGCAATCCGGTTCAGCAGGCGAACTGGGAAAGCTTCACGGACTGGAGCAGATCGGGTTCTGGCGCAAGGTGCTTGAGCATCCCAGCTATGACGCTTTCTGGCGCGACCAGGCGGTGGACAAGATTCTTGCCGCCCAGCCGCTGAAAGTCCCGGTCATGCTGGTGGACAGCCTGTGGGACCAGGAAGATATCTACGGCGCCATCGCCGTGTACAAAGCCATCAAGCCGAAAGACGCGAGCAACGACAAAGTTTTTCTGGTGATCGGCCCGTGGCACCACGGTCAGGAAATCGGGGACGGCAGCAAGCTGGGCGCGTTGCGCTTCGGCACCGATACCGGGCTGTATTTCCGCCGGCAGATCCTGCGTCCGTTTCTCGACCAATATCTGAAAGATGACGCACCCAAGGCCGACGTGCCTCCCGTGTCAGCCTTTGAAACCGGCACCAACACGTGGCGACGGCTTCCGGCATGGCCCGCCGGCTGCGCCAGCGGCTGCACCGTAAAGCCCACGCCATTCTATTTGCGCGAGGGTTTCAAGCTCGGGGTGAATGCTCCGACAGAGATGAGTTTTCCAGCGTTTGACCAATACATTTCTGATCCGGCCAAGCCGGTGCCGTTCCGCGCGCGGCCGACAAGGCCGGTGGGTTATGACATTGAGAAAGGTCTGACCTGGCCGCTGTGGCTGGTTGACGACCAGCGCGAGGCGTCAGGGCGCCCCGATGTACTGTCCTTTACCTCAGACGTGCTGACCGCGCCAATCAAGATCAGCGGGCAGCCCGTCGCCAATTTGGTGGCCTCCACCAGCGGCACGGATGCTGACTGGGTGGTGAAGGTGATTGACGTGTATCCCGACGAAGTGGCCGGTCAGCCGGAGATGGGCGGCTACCAACTGGCGGTGTCCATGGACATTTTCCGCGGACGCTATCGTGAGAGCCTGGAAACGCCCAAGGCCATTACTCCCGATACGCCGCTGCTCTACCGCTTTGAACTTCCCACGGTCAACCACGTCTTCCTGCCCGGCCACCGCATCATGGTGCAGGTGCAGTCCAGCTGGTTCCCGCTCTATGACCGCAATCCGCAGACGTTTGTCCCCAATATCTTCTGGGCCAAGCCGGGAGATTACAAAATGGCCACACAGCATATCTGGCATTCGCACCAGCCCGGCATGGCCAGCTATGTGGAGTTGCCGGTAGTGAGCGGGCCGTAGGGCGAACCCGCCGAGGCTGACTCAAAAACCAAATTACTTTGCGCCGCGCATATAATAGCGCGCGGAGGGAACCCTTACCTTGGCCGATACACCTGCCTCTGCTCCCGCTATTTCTCCGCGTCGCAGCAAAAAATGGATCCTGATTGTCCTTGTGGCGATCTTGATTCTGCCCATTCTGGGATTTGCGGCCTGGACGGCGATCACCCTGCACGTGAGCTATTCCAGCGGCGAACGCGTGGGCTACGTCCAGAAAATTTCCAAGAAGGGCTGGACCTGCAAGACGTGGGAAGGCGAGCTGGCCATGGTGAGCATGCCGGGGACCCTGCCACAGATCTTCGCATTCTCCGTCCGCGATGATGCCGTAGCCCGCAAGATCATGGATGCCGGAGGTCAGCGCGTGGCGCTGGTTTATGAGCAGCATCGCGGCGTGCCTACACAGTGCTTTGGCGAGACCGAGTACTTCATTGTGGATGTAAAGCAAGTCAAGCAATGATGAAGAGCCGGCGGCGGTTGGCGATGGTGTCGTTGTTTGGCGCCGCGCTCTTCGGATGCGGTGGCGGAACAGGTCCGCAACCATGCTTGCGCAATTGCCCGGTGATCCCCTTCACCGCCGGGGCCTACCTGATCAAGGGAACGTCGGCCAGCAACCCTGCCCTCAATTTCACGCTGGCCGGCGCGCAAACCCAGGTCGGCGACTCAACCAACGGCGCCATGCACTTCATCAACTCGTCTTGTTTTCCATTCAGCACTGATATTGAAGTGCTTGGCAGCCTTGGCCAGACAATCTTTCGGTTGCTGTCAATCATGCCAAACAACCAACTCTTGACCGCCGATGATTTGACGCATCCCGGAGGCGATCCGCAGTTGTTCTTCGGCCATTACGCCATCACCAACGCCGGCTGCCTTGCCAGCGACACGGGAACACTCAGTGTGCAGCTGATCAACTTCTCCGGTTCCTGGGCAGGATCGCTGGCTCCGGCGACAGGCACCCCTTCCACCATCTCTTTAGCTCTCACGCAGTCCGCGCCGGACATTCACGGATTTTTCTCGGGAACAGGCACCGCCAGCATCGCGGGCGGCACATGCTTCTCGGCGGCTACCGTGGATCCATCCACGGCCCTGGCGCCCATACGCGCCTCACTGGTCCTCGCAGATTCATCCCCGGGCTCAACCGGCAAAACGGTGATCGTCGGCGACTTTTCCGCGGCGGGAACTTTTTCCGGGACATACACTTCCATCAAGGGCGCGTGTTCGGAAACAGGCACAGTGAGTCTTACGCGGTTGTAGATTGGACGAGCTGGTAGTGTGCTATTGCCCTGATCCTTTTGGAGGCATCAGTCATTTGCACGAAGCTCAATCGCGATTGAAATGTTTAGTACGCGTGCAGTTTCCTCGCCTCCCGCACCACGTCTTCCACTTTCGGCAAAAAGAAATGTTCCAGCGGCGGCGAGAACGGCACCGGCGTGTCGAGCGCGGTGATGCGCACGATGGGGCCGTCCAGGTCGTCAAAGGCTTCTTCATTGATGATGGCGGCAATTTCGCCGGCCAGTCCGCCGGTGCGCGTGTCTTCGTGCAGCAGGATGACCTTGTTGGTCTTCTTCACCGTCTCGGCGATGGCCGGGCGGTCGAGCGGAGAGAGAGTCCGCAGATCGAGAATCTCGACTTCGATTCCTTCCTTGGCCAGGATGTCCGCGGCTTCCTGCGCGGTGTGGACCATCGCTGCATAGGTAATGATGCTCAGGTCGCGGCCCTCGCGATGCAAACGCGCTCTGCCGATGGGCACGGTGTAGTCGCCGTCGGGGACTTCATCCTTAATGCGGCGATAGAGGAACTTGTGTTCCAGGAAAAGCACGGGGTTGTTGTCGCGAATGGCGGACTTGATCAGCCCTTTGGCGTCGGCGGGCGTGGCCGGCGCGACCACCTTCATCCCCGGCGTGTGTACGAAATACATTTCCGGATTTTGCGAATGAAACGGCCCGCCGTGCACGCCGCCTCCACAGGGTCCGCGCAGCACCAGCGGAGCAGGAGCGCCCCAGCGGTAATGCGACTTGGCCACCATGTTCACGATCTGGTTGAAAGCGCAGCCGATGAAATCCATGAACTGGAATTCGCACACCGGGCGCAGGCCGGTTAGGCAGGCGCCAAACGCTGCGCCGACGATGGCTGATTCAGCAATGGGCGTATCAATCACCCGCGCGGGGCCAAAGTGGTGGACGAAGCCGTCCGTCACTTTGAACGCACCGCCGTAGATGCCGATGTCTTCGCCGATGCAGAAGACCGTGGGGTCAGACTCCATCTCTTCCCAGAGTCCCTGCCGGATTGCTTCGAGATAAGTGGCTTGGGCCATATATGAGCAATTAGCAAATAGCAATTGGCAGTTAGCAAAAAACCCGGGTTCAGACTTTGTGTGCCTAACTGCTAATTGCTAGCTGCTAATTGCTTATTTGAAATGTATCGCCGCCTCGCTCTCTTTCAACTTGCCCTCACTCCTCCGCACTTTCTTCGGCGCACCGTACTTCGGCTTGATGGCGTGGCAGACACCGTCGCAGTACACGCCTTCGGCGGCGGTGTGGCCTTCCGGCATGGGCGAGTTCTCAGCGAACTCGCGTTCGGCGTCGAGTTCTTTTTCCACTCCGGCGATCAGCTCGGCGTCTTGCGCGGGCGTCAGCCACTTCTTTTCAAGGAGATATTTCCGGAAGCGGTCAATGCAGTCGCGCTTGCGCCAGAACTCGTGCATTTCCTTGGGGACGTAGGCCGCGGCGTCGTGAATGGCGTGGCCTTTCATGCGCATCAGTTTGGCTTCGATCAGAGTCGGCCCTTCACCGCGATGCGCGCGCTCAACGGCTTCATGGGTCGCGTCGTAAACCTGGCAGGCGTCCGTGCCGTCAATGATCACGCCGGGCATGCCGTAGCCGATGGCGCGGTTGGCCAGGTCTTTTACGTTCACCTGATATTCCGTGGGCGTGGAGTAGGCCCAGAGATTGCTCTCGATGATCAGCACCAGGCCCAGCTTGCGCACGGCAGCAAAGTTGATGCCTTCATAGCTCACGCCGGTGGATTGGCCGCCATCGCCGATCCAGGTGAGGCAGGCCAGTTCTTTTCCCTGCAGGCGCGCGCCCAAAGAAACGCCGGCCATCACCGGCAGCAGATCGCCAAGCATCGAAATGGGCGCCACCATGTGCCGCTTCTCGATGTCGCCGTAATGCGACGTGCCGTCTTTGCCGTGCGTGGGCGAGCCGGCCTTGGCCATGTACTGCATCATGATGTCGCGGGCATGAAAGCCGCGGACGAGCTGCGCGCCCTGGTTGCGGATCATCGGTGCGAACCAGTCGTCAGCACCCAGCGCGAAGGCGGAAGCGCAGGAGCAGGCTTCCTGTCCCAGGCCAAAGTACACGCCGCCCACCACCTTGCTCTGTTTGTAGAGATTTTCCAGCGCCACTTCCATGCGCCGGTTCATGAGCATCCAGCGGTAGAGTTCCAGGTGCTGATCTCTATTCAGGTACTTCGATTCGCGGATGGGCGGCACCGGCGTGTTGAGCTTGCCGCTGATTTCGTAATGGACTTCCTCGCCGCTGGCCACTTCGCGAACTTCGAATTCCGGCTGCTCCAGCCGCCAGTCAGGGATGCCGTACTGGTTCACGCGGACGGCGGGAGATTTGGCGCGCGGACGACCGTTCGACGATGCGGTCTTCACAACTGGTTTCAGGCGCGAAGTCTTGGCGGCTTTGGATTTGGTGGCCATGCGACTTAACAGTTTATACCGAGGATAAGTAGTTGGCACTTGGCCGTCAGCACTCAGTCAAGAGCCAACCACAAAGGACACGAAGGAGCACAAAGGAGCACGAAGGCAAAACTGAACAACCTCAGGGCCATCGCGTCCAGTTGTTTTTCTCTGTGTCTCCGTGCCTCCGTGGTGAGATTTCTCTTATTCGGCGCTTGTGGAATTCAAAGGTTTTAGATTATGCCAAGAAAATATCTTCTTCGCCGGCCAGCTTGCGAATGGGCTCGGGCGCTTTGGTCGGCGTGTCCTGGTTTGATGGGAGGGCTTCTTCGGCGCCGTGGTGATCGGCAAGTGGCGCCCCAGCCAGCAGGGCGTCCAATGATTCCAGCCACAGCGTCTGCGCTTCAAACACGCGTCCGAAATTGCGCGCTGCCATTTGCGCTGTGTCTTCCAGCGCGGGAACTTGCCTCGGCGGCTGCAAACGCGCAAGCTCCAGCGCCAATGAAGTCACCGGCTTATCGGTGATGCCGCAGGGGACGATCAGCTTGAAGTAATCGAGGTCCGTATTCACATTGAGCGCGAAACCGTGCGAGGTGACGGCGCGCGAGATGTGCACGCCGATGGCGGCAATCTTTGCCTGTCGGGCCGCAGGCGCTCCTTGTGGGGCAGGCGCTGCCGGCGTCTGGTCTTGCGTCCACACCCCGGTGAGGCCGGGAATGCGTTCGGTGACAACCCCCAGGTCGCCGCAGGTGCGGATGAGCGCTTCTTCCAGCTTGCGCACAAAATCCACCGCGCCCACGCGGGGCTCGAAACCCCGCAGATTGAAGATGGGGTAGCCGACGAGCTGTCCGGGGCCGTGGAAGGTGACGTCGCCGCCGCGGTCGGTCTCGAAGCGCTCCACGCCTTTGGCGGCAAGAAACTCTCGCGAAGCCACGATGTTGTTCTCGCTGGCGTTGCGCCCCAGAGTAATGACCGGCGGATGTTCCAGCAGCAGCAGCGTATGGCCGATGCGGCCTTGTTTGACCAGGTTGACGAGCGTCTGCTGCAGATCGAGCGCGGTGGAATAATCCACGCGGCCCAGCCATACGACGTTGATCACGCTTATCATTGTCGCTCCGCTCCAAACCGCCGACGGCCCAGGCTTTCCCCGGCCTTGATCAGCGCTTGTGGCAGCGTGGCTCGGCACGCTAGTCGGCCTCGCCACTCTTCAGTCTATCAGTGTCATCAGTGAGAATCAGTGGTAAGCAATTAGCTCAGCTCAAGCAGAGGGAAGCAGCGCGGGCATAGTATCCGCTACGCATGAGCGATCAGTTCGCAAGCTGCTTTAGCTGGGCCAATTGCTAATGGCTAATGGCCCACGCGTTGATCACTTGGTTGTGCGCGGTTTTGGAAAGGGGGCAGCGGATTCCATGCGGTCGGCAGATCAGTAGACGCTTTCGCTGTCGAGGTAGTTTTCTGCCAGCCAGGCGGAAAAATCTTCGTCAGACGCGCGTGGCAAGGCGACGCTCCAGATGCCGTTTTCCGCTGCCCGCAGGCCCACTTGGCCTTCGCGTGAGCTGCCTTTCTCGCCCACCCACACCACCATGAATCGCGCTCTCATGTTCCCACATTGCAGGCCGACGATGAAGCCGCGATCCAGCTTGGCCGTCACGCCATAGAGCCGCGCTCCGCTGGTGGCGATGTTGAGCGTTTTAGCGTTTTGGGAAAACACCTTGCCCTCCCGGTCCAGGCCCCACAGCCTCACCGAGATAGGTACTGTGACGCGTACTTCGCGCCGCTTGGGCATGCCTGTAGGATAGGCCGGTCCGCGGGCGGTCGGCCTCAGAATTGTTACCTAGGAACGTCACCTTGGTAATAAGTAAGTTCTAAAAATCAGCAGTTAGCAACTAGCAGTTGGCAATTGGCCCAGCTAAAGCAGAGGCAGGCAGCATTCGCGACCCACGCTCGGGACTTGGAACTCCAGTAACGATAGGGATCCCTTCCCGTTCGCTTCGCTCCGAGTCGGGACTTCGGAAAAAGATCCTAAGAATTCCGTTCGCTGCGAGGCCGACTCGCGCGCCGAGCAGCGTGTTGAATGCGCTGAAGGAACGCCGCGCGTACCATGATGATGAGCGGTTTGGAGCGCAGCGACATGAATGCTAAGCGTTGATGGCTTTGCCTTCCACCGCGCTGAAGGCGTCCAGCATGCCTTCGGAAACGGTGGGATGCGCGTGGACGGTAAACATCAGGTCATCCACGGTGCCTTCCAGTTCCATCACGGCCACGGCTTCGGCGATCAGCTCGGTCGCCAGCGGGCCGATGATGTGCACGCCCAGAATCTCGCCATACTTGGCGTCGGCGATCACCTTGATGAAGCCTTCATGCTGGTCCAGGATGGTGGCCTTGGAGTTGGCGGTAAACGGAAACTTGCCGACCTTGATTTGCAAGCCAAGTTCCTTGGCTTTGGCTTCCGTCAGGCCCACGCTGCCGATCTGTGGCTCACAATACGTGGCGCCGGGGATGCGAAGTTTGTTCATCGGCTTGGCGGGCTTGCCGGCGATGCGTGTGACGGCCACAATCCCGGACATCATGCCGGAATGCGCCAGTTGCGGGAACCCGGCCACGATGTCGCCGATGGCGTAGATGCTTTTTTCGCCGGTCTCCATCCACTCGTTTACGTGGACGTAACCGCGCTCGGTCTTGATGTTGGGCAGCTTCTCCAGCCCGATCTTCTCCGTGTTTGGCCCGCGGCCTACGGCGATGAGAACTTTTTCGGCTTCGAGTTTCTGCGGGGCTTCGCCCTGCGGCGTGAAGCTGACGGAAACGCCGTCTTTGGTCTTTTCGACCTTCTCCACCTTGGTATTGACGAAGCAGTTGATGCCTTTCTTCTTGAAGCTGCGCAGCAGCTCTTTGCTCACGTCTTCATCTTCCACGGGGACCAGCCGGGGCAGCATTTCGATGACCGTGACTTCCGCGCCAAATGAACGGTAGACGGAAGCAAACTCCACGCCCACTGCGCCGGAGCCGATGATGATCATGGACTTGGGGACGGCCGGCAGGCTCAGCACTTCAATGTTGGTGAGGATGCGGTCGTCCGCCTGAAGCCCGGGCAGCAAGCGCGCGAAGGAACCGGTGGCCAGGACCAGGTTCTTGGCCTGGATTTGCGACTTGGCGCCGCCATCCGCGGTGACTTCCACGGTGTGCACGCCAGCTTTCGCCGGGCCGGTCAGACAGGCGAAGCCGAGCACGCGGTCCACTTTGTTCTTGCGGACAAGAAAGTCCAGCCCCTTGGTGTGCTTGGCCACGATCTGGTTCTTGCGGTCCTGGATGGTTTTCCAGTTCACTTTGCCCGCGCCCAGGCCGTCAATGCCGTACTTCTCCGCCGACTTGATGTGGTCGTAAACTTCGGCGTGAAACAGCAGAGCCTTGGTGGGAATGCAGCCCACGTGCAGGCAGGTGCCGCCCAGCTTGTCCGCTTTTTCAATCAGACAGGTTTTCAGTCCAAGCTGGCCGGCGCGGAAGGCGGCGGTGTATCCGCCGGGACCTCCGCCGATGATGGCAACGTCATAAATGGTGTCTGGCAAGGCAACGCTCTCCTGCAATGAAAATCACGCGAAGACAAACAACTGATTGTAAAGCAGCCACTTGTCCATTGGCCATGCGCCGTTGGCCCGGAACTGCTCACGGTCTCGCTTCGTGTTCCTGCTGCATTAGATCATGCTGGGAACTAGAAAGATTCGTACGCGACAATGTTGCGGGAAACGAGTTAGGATGGCGCTCGCAATTCCAGCGCAAGGTTGGCTTTGGGCCAGCACGGCGCTGCCTTTGCAAGGAGGGCGTATGACGAATCTCATTTGGTGGATTCTGGTGGGTTTGATTGCCGGTTGGGCTGCAGGCAAGATCATGAAAGGCTCAGGCTATGGCGTCATTGGTGACATTGTCATAGGTATCATTGGCGCCGTGGTTGGCGGCTGGCTCATGAGCATGTTGGGGTTCGCCGGAAGAGGCGGTCTCATCTACACCATCCTGGTAGGCATTCTGGGCGCGGTGCTCCTGATATGGATCGTCAGGAAGCTCAAAAGATGATTGGCGGCGCGCGCGTAAAGCCCGGCGCACTTGCCGTGCAGCGGCGCCGACGTAATCGATGAATGTGGCCAAGTTTCAGTTCCATCCGCTCACCCCGGACCGCTGGCTGGACCTGGAGGCTCTGTTCGGCGCCAAAGGCGCTTGCGGAGGCTGCTGGTGCATGACCTGGCGGCTTTCACGCGCGCAATTTGACGCGCAAAAAGGCGCAGGCAACAAGCGCGCGTTCAAGAAGCTGGTGACGCAGGGCCGCGCGCCCGGCGTGATCGCATACGCCGGCAAGATGCCTGTCGGCTGGTGCGCGGTGGCGCCGCGCGAGGATTATCCAGCGCTGGAGCGTTCGCGCGTCCTCGCTCCCGTGGACGACAAAGCAGTGTGGTCCGTCTCCTGCTTTTTCATCGCGCGCGACTTTCGCAGCCAAGGCGTGAGCGTGCCGCTGCTGCAGGCCGCGGTGAAGTTCGCCAAAAGTCACGGTGCAAAGATTGTGGAAGGCTATCCGCAGGATTTAGGCAAAGCCACGCTTCCCGCGCCATTCGTCTGGACTGGATTGCTGCCGACTTTTACCGCTGCGGGCTTCAAGGAAGTGGCTAGACGGTCGGCCAAGCGGCCGATCATGCGTGCTTGACGTACCGGCGACCTGTGCTAGCCTTCTTGCGCCATGACTCCGTCAGACCTTGTGGTTACCACGCCGGCCCGCCGTCCCGCGGTGATGGCCCGCCTGTTCGCGTTCGTCCTGCTCTTGCTCAGCCTGCTTGCCGCGGTAGGTCTGGGTTGGACTGCTTATCATCTCCACCAGTTGGACAGCGCCATCAGCAACCACGCCGCCGCGCTGCGCCAGTACCAGAACCGGCAAGAAGCCATCTTCGCCCTGGACAGCATGGACACGGCGCTGCACCGCTTCCTGCTGGACGGCAACAGCGCCAACGCCGACCTCATTCGCCTCAATAAAGACCTGATCGAACGCCTGGCGCAGCAGGACGCCGCGGCGCAGAGCGACAAGCTTCTGCAGGACATGGTGGCGCGCGAGCAGCAATGGTATTCGCAGTTCGCCCAGCCCATCATCGAACAGCGCCGGCAGACGCCGGTCGGGCAGGGACTGCCGGAGGACTTGCTCAATCGCTACCGCACCAGCAAAAAAGACCTGGGCGCTTTTGATTCTGAGATGGCAGCCAGAGACGCATATCAGAAGGACGTGCAGGGCTTGCTGGAATCACAGAAACAAATTGGCCCGGGCGTGTGGCTGCGCTACGGCGCCGCGGGACTAGTGGTGATCGCCATCCTGGCAGTGGCGCTGGGAACCTTCAAGAACATTGGACGACTGCACCGCGTGGCCCGGGGCGATGACGAAGAAGATGATGATGACGACGACGAAGATGAGGCCGAGCCGCACAAATGAAAACTTTGTGCCGGCGGATGCACGCGAAAGAAGGGAATGAAGATTGAACCAATTCAGATTCGTGTTCATTCGCGCTGGTTCGCGGCTGATTTGCTTCTTGATCCGCGCTAATCTGCGAAATCCGCAGCTAGCTTAAAAGCTTCGCTGCGTCCTTGGCGAAATAAGTCAAAATCAAACTCGCTCCCGCGCGCTTGATGGCCTGCAATGACTCCATCATCACGCGGTCTCTGTCCAGCCAGCCTTTGGCGAACGCTGCTTGCAGCATGGAATACTCGCCCGACACCTGATACGCGGCCACAGGCACATCAAATCGGCGACGCGCTTCATGGATCACGTCCAGGTAAGGCATGGCCGGTTTCACCATAATCATGTCCGCGCCTTCCTTGATGTCCAACGCGATCTCGCGCATGGCTTCGCGCACATTGGCGCCATCCATCTGGTAAGACCGGCGGTCGCCGAACTGCGGCGCGGAGTCGGCGGCTTCGCGAAAAGGTCCGTAAAAGCCCGAAGCAAATTTCGCCGCATAAGAAAGGATGGGTGTGTTCGCGAAGCCCGCGTCGTCGAGTCCTTTGCGGATGGCGGCCACCCGGCCGTCCATCATGTCTGAAGGCGCGATGATGTCCATGCCCGCTTCGGCCTGTGACACGGCGGTCTTGGCCAGGATATCGAGCGTGGCGTCGTTCTCAATTTCGTATTCGGCGGCCACGGCGGCTTCGGCGACTTTGGTCATGGCGCTGGACAGATCTTTCCTTGACGCCACTACCACGCGTCCCGGCATGTTCCCGCCCGCCTTCTTATGGCGCATGATCCCGCAGTGCCCGTGCGACATGTACTCGCACAAGCAAACGTCGCCGATCACCACCAGGTCGCGCACTTCGCTCTTGATGGCCCGCGTGGCCCGCTGGACGATGCCGTCGTCGGCCCAGGCGCCGGTGGCGACTTCATCTTTCTTCTCCGGCAGGCCGAACAAAATGATGCCGCCCAGCCCCAGCGACTTGGCTTCGCGCGCTTCTTTCACCGCTTCGTCCACCGAGAGGTTGCAGACGCCGGGCATGGAGCTGATCTCTTTGCGCACGCGCTCGCCCGGACAGACAAACAGCGGATAAATAAAGTTGCCGGGTTCCAGGTGGGTTTCACGCACCAGCGAGCGCAGGGGCTCGGACTGGCGCATGCGGCGAAGGCGGGTGACAGGAAAGGCCATAACAGGGAAAGTTTAGCAGAGGCGGGAACTAGAGTTTAGGTCTTGCTGGATCAGCTCTCGGGGATCAGAAACGCGCCTGCGATTTTTCTATCCAGCGTAGCCAAAACGGCGCTGTTGGCTCTTGCCAGTTGCGCCAGGTGGCCGTCTGTGATCTGCCGCGCGGTCTTGACCCAGGCAGGGAGATGTGACACGTCATGGCCGTCAGGAATGAACGTGAAACGAAGGGCGGCGGATTCCTTCAGCCGAAGCAGCAAAGTGCGGGCCTGGGCCAACGTGAGACCGTAAGCCGGTGTTTGGGCCAGGACCCTCACGAATCCGAGTTCCGTGATTGAACACGTTGCCAGATGCAGAGATTGTTTAGCTCGCAGCCACAAAGCAACCCGCTCGTGGAACTCGTGTTGCTGGAAGCCCAGCGCGACAAGAGCGTTCACGTCGAGCAAATAAATCATGGAAAATCCGCCAGTATTTCGCGTACTTCCTTGCTGCTCAACACTGGAGCGCGGGCGCCTGCACTTAAGACGGGAAGGCCTGTAATGGGGTCGGTCACTATCTTGGTTCTATGCGGCCGCTTCCTCAACGGTGTCAGGACGATGCGGCCAGCTTCGATCCTTGCCCGAAGCGGATCACCCGCAAGGATGCCGAGCTTTCTGCGCAGCGCGCCCGGCAGCACTACCTGCCCTTTGGTGGAAACCTTGGTAGTCATGGTAAGACAATCTTACCTCCTATGTGCATTTAGGGGCAAGCCGAACCATCCCGTTGCTGTTAGAAAATTGCGGTTTTAATAGCGCCAGCGCAGGGGCTCAGACTGGCGCATGCGGCGAAGGCGGGTGACGGGAAAGGCCACAACAGGGAAAGTTTAGCAGAGCTTGTTCGCCCAACAATGGTACCGTGGTTTTTCAGCGCGGTAGCCATAGATCTTTGGAGTTACTTTATCGTTTTGTCATATCCAAGAGTAAGGCCATAGGCAACGTTTTCCAGGGCTTTCTGGACGGCCAGTATCTTCGTCGCCTCCCGTTGAATGTCCTCAAGTCTTTCCAGGGGGACCTTGGTCAAATCACGATTCAGCACTCGCATCGCAGCTGACAAGTCGCCCACCGGCGAGAACGCCTGGCTCTGTAGAGTGATGAAGTCCTGCTGCAGATCGTACACGTCAGTGTAATCTTTGAGTTCTTCGTAATCCATGTGGGTGACCGCCCCGCTGACTGAAGCGGTTTTCCACGCCGTGGAATAAAGCTCGTAGCTGGCAAAGTTGTATCCCAGCGCGTGCACGGATAGTTTCCGGGTTTTTTCGGCGTCGTCGATGGTCGAGATGATCTGCTGCAACTGTTCTTGTCTCTTTTGGATTTCCGGCACAGCCTTCCGAATGGTTTCTTTGTTTTGACGCAATTCAGTTGCAATATTGGCCCGCGCCTCGCGCACCAGGGCGCGATGGTGCATCCAGGTGACAATGCCGTCCAATCCCAGGGCAATCAGAATGCCCAGGACGACGGTGAGCATGTGGACGACAAAAGCCTTCTTCGAGTGTATGGGACCATCCGGGTGGTGGATTTCCATCGCCTTTCCTTTCGTAGCGGATGCGGGTTCGTGCGGCTGCGGCGTCCGTAACTGGTTTTTCGTCCGTCATGATTTTCAGGATGATAGCGTACCCCGCTGCCATCACGTGAGCCAGTATCGCAGCGAATCAATATTGCGGTGAGCTAATATCTTAGTTGCATGGTGCCCTCGCCTCTCCAGCATTCTTCCGCGCGCGTTCTGGAATTTGACCAGTTTCGCGACCTGCTTGCGGCCTACGTCTCCTCGCCGCTGGGCAAGGCACGCGTAGCGGAACTTGTTCCCTCGGCCGACCGCGCATGGATCGCCCAGCAGCAGCAGCTTGCCGCCGAAACGCGAAAGTTTCTTTCCGCCGGCGGACGGCTGGAATTCTCCGGGCTGTTCGACGGCCGGCAGCTTCTGGCCAAGTCGAAGATCAGCGGCGCAGTGCTGGAGCTGGAGGAAATTCGCGACATCCTCCTTCTCGCCGACAAAGCCGCCGAGTGGCGTGAAATGGCGCTGCATCCTCCTGACGCCGTCCTCAAAGACAATGGCTGGCAAAGCATGTCAGCTTTGGCGTTGCAAATCGCCGACTTCACCGACCTGCTGCGCTACTTCCGCAACAAGATCCTGCCCGACGGCACGCTCGACGACCGCGCGTCGCCGGAGCTGAACCGCATCCGCCGCGAAGTCGAGAAGCAGAAGCGCATGATCCAGGAGTCGCTGCGCGGCTACCTGCGCCGGCTGGCCGAAGGCGGCGCGGTGCAGGACGAACTGGTCACCATCCGCGGCGAGCGCTTTGTCATCCCGGTAAAAACCGAGCAGCGCAAGCGCGTGAGCGGCGTGGTGCACGGCGCGTCGTCGAGCGGGCAGACGGTGTTCATCGAACCGCTGGAGACTATCGAGCAGAACAACGACCTCGTCCGCCTGCTGGAAGAGGAGATGGCGGAAATCCGCCGCATCCTGCAGGAGATGACTTCGAAGATCGGCGAGCAGGCCGCCGCCATCGCCGTGGCCGTTGATGTGATGGCCGAAGTGGAACTCCAATTCGGCAAAGCGCGCTTCGGACTCGACTACGACTGCGTTCGTCCGGAGCTGACGGAAGATTTTCTGGAACTGCGCGACGCAAGGCATCCTTTATTAGAGAGAAACTTTCGTGGCGTGGCTTCGCCGCACCCGGCGGGTGCGGGGGCGGCAGGCGGCTTGAAGCAAAGCCGCAAGGTCGTTCCCCTCACGCTGGAAATGGACTCCGCGCACCGGCAACTGATCATCAGCGGCCCCAACACCGGCGGCAAAACCGTGGCCCTGAAGACCGTTGGCCTGCTGGCGCTGATGGCCCAGGCCGGTGTGCCCGTCCCGGCGACCACCGCGCGCCTTCCGGTGTTTGACGCCGCGCTGGCCGACATTGGCGATTACCAGTCCATTGAGCAGAACCTGTCAACCTTTTCCGCGCACGTAACCAACATTGATTTCATTTCGCGCACCGCCACCACGCATTCGCTGGTGCTGCTGGATGAGCTGGGCTCGGCCACTGACCCGGAAGAAGGCGCGGCGCTGGCCGTGGCTATTGCCGAACATTTCCGCGGGATCGGCGCGGTCACCGTGATCTCCACCCACCATACGTCGCTCAAGGTGTACGCGGCGAATACCACGGGCGTGCTGAATGCCGCCGTCGGCTTCGACGAGAAGACGCTGCAGCCCACGTATGAGCTGCAAGTCGGCGTGCCGGGCGCGTCCGCCGGCATCAACATTGCCGGACGCCTCGGCCTGAACCCGCAGATCATTGAAGCCGCGCGCTTGAAGCTGGGTACGCAAACGCAAGACGTCAGCAAGTTCCTGGACAAGCTGCATTCCGAGCTGCGCGATCTGGAGCGTGAACGCCGCGTTGCCCAGGAGCGCGACGCGGCGCTGCAAAAAGAACTCAAGCGTTTGGAGGCCGAAGGCGCCAAAGAGCAGCGGCAGAAGACGCGCGAATTTGAAAGCAAGATGGAATCGCTCCTGCGCGACTTTGAATACCAGACGCGCGAAGCCGTCAACGCCGTGCAGGACCGCGCCGCGCAGCAGAAGCTGACCAAGCAGGCGGAGCAGCGCATGGCCAAGCTGCGCCGCGAATTCAAGGAGCAGTTTGACGCCGGCGTGGTCGCCCACAAGACCGGCGCCGACCGCGGCGACGTCAACGCGCGTCCGCATGAGGTGAAGCACGTCTCCGAAGGCGACACCGTCAAGCTGAAGTCGCTCGGCCGCACGGCCCTGGTCAAACGCAAAGTCGACGACAACACGTTTGAAGTCGAGATGGGCGCCATGAAGATGAAGGTCCCGCGCAGTGACATCGCGGAAGTGTTCACGTCTTCGTCCGCGTCGCTTCCCCGCGGCGCAACTCCGGTGGCCGCCGCCCGCTCGCGGGGCATCTCCGTGCATCTCAATCGCGAAGACGACAACGCCCCTACGGAGATCAACGTGATCGGCCAGACCGTGGACCAGGCCACGCAGGAAGTGGAGAAGTTTGTGGACCGGGCGTTTCTCGCCGGCTTGGCGCGAGTAAGGATCGTCCACGGCAGCGGCATGGGAATTCTGCGCAAGGCCTTGCGGCAGTATCTGCAAAAGCATCCCCACGTGGCGACCGTGGCTGAGCCTCCGCAGAACGAAGGCGGTGCGGGCGCGACGGTGGTGGAGCTGAGGGAGTAAATCGCCAAGCGAGACAAGCGATGCGGATATTAACCGTGGAAAAACAAAATTCCTGGTCGTAAAATAACGCCCGTGCGATTTGCTAGATTGACGCCGCTTTCCTTGTTGTTTCTGGTTGCGACCTCCTGGTCTCAGTCCGCGGATGAATGGGTCAAGAAGGGCAATGCCCAGTTTGCCAAAGCGGATTATGATCAAGCTATTCAGTCTTACACTGAGGCGGTCCGTCTGAAGCCGGAAGATGCTGAAACATTCAACCTCCGCGCAATGGCCCATGTAACAAAAGGGGACCTTGACCGGGCGATCCAGGATTGGAATGAGGCTGTCCGGCTAAATCCAAAATTAGCCTCTGCATTTAACAACCTGGGCGCCGCCTATCACCAAAAAGAGGACTATGACCGCGCCATCCAGAGCTATGCGGCGGCCATTCGGCTGGAGCCAAAGCTGGCGGAGACCTTCAATAACCGGGGACGCGCCTATGCTCTCAAAGGCGACAATGATCGTGCCATCCAAGATCTTGCTGAGGCCATTCGCCTCAAGCCAGACTATGCCGATGCGCTCACGTATCGAGGCCTGCTCGAATATTCGGCCAAAGGCAACTACGACCAGGCGATGCGGGACTTCAATGACGCTATTCGCGTGAATCCCAACGACGCTGGAGCTCATAGCTACCGCGCCATCCTGTATAACGACAAGGGCGACTATGATCACGCCATCGCCGACGCCGACCATAGTGTTCGCCTGGATCCTAATTTTGCCAAAGCATATGCCGCCCGCGGAACGGCATACTATGGAAAAGGCAACCTAGGTCAAGCCATTCAGGATTCAACCAAGGCCATCCAACTGGATCCGAAATTGTTTGAAGCGTTCAATACCAGAGGCCGCGCCTACCAAGCAAGGGGCGAGTATGACCGTGCCCTTGCAGATTTCCGTGACGCCCTTCGCTTGAAGCCGGACCTTACTGAGGCAGTGAACAATGTGGGAGTCATTTATCTCAACAAAGGGGACATTGGTGGAGCGATCGAGCAGTTTACGGAAGCGATCCGCATGCGGCCAAACTATGCAAGGGCCTTCAACAACCGCGGGATTGCCTATGCCAACAAAGGCGATTATGATCGCGCCCTCCAGGATTACAGCGAAGCCCTTCGTCTGCAACCTGAGTATGCCAATGCGCTCTATAACCGGGCCCTAGTTTATCGCGCGAAAGGCGACCAAGTCCGAGCCATGCAGGACTTAAAAGCAGTCCTTCAGTTGAACCCAAATCATGCTCAAGCGGCAACCGCTATAAAGGACTTGGAGGAGAAGTGAAGCGCGCTGAAAGGATTGCGCCTTTCAATCCCTGTGGCCCATACGGCGCAACTGAAGTTGGTGACCCTGATATTGAATCCGTTATAAAAGCACATATTGCCGGCGCTTCGCCCAGGGTGACAGACTGAAGACGAGTGGGCGAAAATGAACACCTCCGCAACTTCGACTTGTCAAGATGTACAACTTCGTGCTGTATTCGCTAATAGAAATGCGCTATGATGAAGTGCGCCTCAGGGTGTGAAAGAACATAGATCATTGAAAAAATAAGCGCTTAGCAATCAGCAGTCAGCAATCAGCCACGGCAAGGAGCCTGTGCCCCGCAGCCGATTCGAATGGGACCCCATTGGGATGGCTCGCCGCTAAGTCCTTTGTTTATTGGGACCATTGGGTAACAACATACTTGACTCATGTGTTGGATTCGCGCACACTGGGGCTGCCGTGACAGGGCTATTGGTTTTGCTTGCTTTACTTTATTTCATTGTATCTGGCGCACGTAGCAGTCGCTCCCGAAGCGAGATGTATGCCACAAAAAGTGCTGCTGTACTCATTCCCAAAAGTGTCACGGTAAGCTACGCGGCCCGTTACGAGCAGCGTGGCATCTCTATCTCTGGCTGTCTTGAGAGAATCACCAGAGAATGTATCAGTCGTCAAAACGGTTACGAACATGTCATTTCCCGGCAATACGGGTGCCGTGGAATGGTGGGTCAGCTTGGAGCATTGAGCGTCAATACGTTCCTCAGTCACTTCTTCCTCTTTGATGGGTTCTTTCGCCCACCAAATAGTGATGCAGTTTCTTACATTGATAGCGGGCGTTCGACCGGAGTTGACGATATGCACGTTCCAGGAAACGGGCTTTCCATCCTCAAACTTCGGGGAGTCCGGCTTGAACCAAAGATAAGGTCGCTGATCGCGGGCAAAGTTTTCGCGGGCCAGAGTTACAGAAGCATGAGCAGTGTCCGCAGATCGCTTGGCTTCTTTGGCAAGGTCACTTGTAGCTCCAATGAGTTTGTCCGTCTTCGCCAGCGACTCCCCCATTTTCTTAGTCTGCTCGATGGCTTGCTTGGATTGAGTATCAGCAGCGACCGCCAAGGTGTGAGTATCGGCACTTCCCTGGCGAATTTCTTTCAAGGTGGCATCGGCGGCATTCGCGCTTTTTGTCGCGGCTTCGGTGGCAGTGCGCATTTGGTTGAGTTGGCCGTTGTAAATGCAGGCAATGACGATGGTAGTTATCAGCAGAGCACCATTAATGCCTATAAGCCATATCTCGCCCTTTTTTATGTCCCGCTCAAGCTTTACGGTTGCATTCTCTTTCTCGTTGGTTCCGCACTTGGAATCTTCTCTCATTTCGTTTTGTTGTATAGCGGGTTGAAGTGGAGGCTTAGAAAAAGAATCTTGGTGGGCATCCCCGGCTGGTGTGTCGCCGCTGTTTTGATCTGGCATGGAACTAGCCTTTTACTTGGGATATAGACGCGCAATTTTAACAAGAGAGGTTTATTATGCAAGTAGTACCTGCAATGAAAGTCCCCGAAAAATACGAGCCGAAAAACGCTGATGAATTCGGCACGTTTGACCGCGCCATGACGCGACTCCTAGCTGTTCCCGCTAAGGAACTACAGCGCAAAATCGCCAAAGACAAAAAGCAAAAGGCCAGGAAGAAACGCGCTAAAACCAGCGAACGCGGCCCTTCCCGCGATTCTGGCGGCGAGGTTTAAAGCGTTTCCGCTCAGGGTTGCTCCGCTCTGCGACCCGTCAACTGATCGTAGGTTAGGCGTTTGTCGCAAATCTGCGAGACTGCCATGCGGAAACGGTCACCGTCGCCAATGAACTGCTTTTTGGTCGCACGATTATTGAAACGGAACATCTGTTCGTCAAGGTATCTGTAAAGATGAAAAGGTTCGACGCTAACGTAAGTCCCCTTAATCCCGCGCTTAAAGAGACTCCAAAAGTTCTCCATGCCATTCGTGTGCACCTGTCCGCTCACGTAGGTTTCAGCGTGGTCAACGATCTGGTGGATGTAGTCGGCATGGAGTCCCCAATAGCTCTTGCAATCATCCGTGGACAGATAAGAGCCGGGTTGGACGTGCTGCCTGACAAGAGCTTGCAGCGTGTTGCGTTCGCGGTCAGGCGTAACTTCCGTTCGCACTTCGCCGCCACGCTCAAGGATTCCGACTACAACGGTCTTGCCGCCGAACCCGCGCCTGTTAATTCTTTCCCTCTTGTCCTTGTGCATGAACCGGGCCTTACCGCCGATGAAGGTTTCATCTGCCTCGACGTGCCCGGAGAGTTTTCCCAAGGGTTCTTTGTGCAACGAAAGCCGGATTCTGTGGGCCATGAACCAAGCGGATTTTTGCGTGACTCCCAAGCAACGGTGAAGTTCGTAAGAGCTAATCCCGTTCTTGTCATTGCAGATCATCCACATTGCCGCCAGCCATTTGTCGAGGCCGATTGCGCTGTCCTCCATGATTGTTCCGACCTTGATGCTGAATTGCCGCCGTTTGTGTTCGTTGACACACTGCCAAAGACGGCGCGTCGAGAGATAGTGGACTTGCTTACCGCCGCAAGTGGGGCAGATCACCACGCCATCGGGCCAGCGTTTCTTCGCCAGATACGCAAGGCAGTTGTCCAGATCGCTGAAATAGGTGATCGCTTCTTGGAGCGTTTTCGGTTCTTTCACATAGCCTGTCATGTCAAAAAGCATAGCACTTTTGTTCGCATGAGTCAAGTATGTTGTAACCGACCATTGGGATGAATAGGAAGGGGTGGGGGGATCCCAATGAGATTGCCAAAATCGCCGAAATTGCCAAGAGTGACGATTGAGAACCGGCACTCCTGGAGTGCTTCTGAAAGGCACGCCGTTGGGATGCGTCGCGTAAGTTCTTTAGATATTGGGATGAACAGGGAGGGGTAGGGCTCCCTCACCCGCTGACGCGGGATTCGGGATTTCAGAAAAAACTACCTCAACTGCCTGATCTCCCCAATCGCCTTCTCATCCAGCCCCTTGAAATGCAACTTCTGTTGCAGCCAGCGGTCGCGGTCTAGGCGGGCGGCGGCGTTGAGGGCGTGGCCGGAGTCGTAGAACTCCATCTTCTTATCTTTGGCGCTGTAGGCGTTCAGGTATTTCGTCGCCTGCTCGCGGGTGACATTGTCCTTCACCGCGAACTGAAGAAAGATGCTCTTGCCGTCGGTGTGGCCGAGAAAGTTGGCGGGGTCATCCCAGGCGTAGTCGTGGAAGTATTGTTCCACTTTGTCCGCGCCCATGCGTTCGCGCCACTGGAAAAGGCCGCTGTCTTTGTCCTTGGCGTTGCGGACGTCTTCTTCGTCGCTGTACGTGCCGGCCATGAGGACAAACGTGCCGATGCGCTTCTCCACCGCCGCCAGGATGGCCCCCAGGTGCGCGCTGTAGCTGTGGCCCACGTAGGCGATGCGGTGCGGATCAACATAGCGGCGGGTCAGCAGCACCTCCACCCCGCGGCGGAGATCAATGATCTGCTGCCGGTCAGTCTCACTGTACTGCACCGCCCAGCGCCAGGCATCTTCCTTGGCTGATTCTTCCGTCCATCCCGGCCGGACCATGGGCGCGTCAATCAGCAGGGACATCACGCCGGAGTGCGCCAGGGCCACCGCTTCATCCAGGAATTCTTCGCGATTGCTCAGGCGCGATCCCGGCTGCATCCAGTGGCCCCAGATGATCGCCGGGAAGGGGCCGCTGCCGTGCGGGATCACCAGATACGCCGGGACGTGGTCTTCACCCGTGCCGGAATATACGATGTCCGTGATCAGGATTTTGTCGCGCATCTCCACGTTGAACTCGCGGATGTTGAGTTGCCCGCCGGTGAAATAGGAATAATGGGCAGCCATTTCGTCATAGTCCGGCGCGCTGGACTGCGCCCGGCCGCCGGCGCATACGCTCAGCAGCAGGGCCAGGACGCCCGGGAAGCAGCACAAAAACTTTCGCATAGAGATGTCAGATGCCTTATCGCCACGTCTTATAGAGAATTAAGATGCAAGAAATGCCAGACCGAACCGCACCGTAACCCGAGCGATTCTAACAAAGGAGCGCCCATGGCCATCATCTTTACCCGGACGATTCCCACGCTGCGCATGTTCAGCGTGGAAAAAGCCAAGGAGTTTTATCTGGGCTATCTTGGCTTCAACCTGGACTTTGAACATACCTTTGAACCGAACACGCCGGTGTACATGGGGGTCTCGCGCGGAGATCTGGTGTTTCATCTGAGCGAACACTATGGCGACGGCACACCGGGATCGTGCGTGTACGTGCTCATGCAGGGCGTCCGCGAGTTCCACGCCGAACTGGCCGCCAAGAACTATAGATATTACCGTCCCCACGTGGAGGAGACACCGTGGGACACGCTGGGCATGGACCTGCTGGACCCGTTCGGTAACAAGCTCCGGTTTAATGAGCCGGTAAAGTGAGTGTGCGGGGAAACTTACCGCGGATTTTCGCGGATGCTCGCGGATGAATCAGGTTGGAAAGCGAAAGCCAAAGCGCGTTGGAGTGAACAGTGCAGTTTTTGCTAGTTGCCAATTGCTATTTGCTAGTTCTTTATCTGCGTTATCCGCGAAAATCTGCGGCAAAATCTTGCGGCTTCGCTTGTCCATGGTTAACGCAAATGCTAATCTCGTCGCCACATGAGTGCCCCAGTCGTCCAATCATTTGCTCCCCGCGATCCGGAAGCGTTTTTCAAGGCGCAGAAGCGCAATCGCCGCGCCACATGGCGCATGTCCGCGTTGTGCGTGTTTGCTGCGTTCGTCATGGGTATTCCCCTCACCCTGGTGCTTACCCCGCTGCTCTATGCGGTGACGCTGCTGGCGGCGGAGATCATCAACCGCTTTTCGCCCTTGCCGCCGGAGTTCTGGCAGACGTTGAACGGGCTGGCCCAGCTCTTCGTTCGCGTTGCCGACTACCTCATCAACCAGCGCGGCTCGGTGGACCCGCAGGAAATCGCCATTGGCCTGGCGCTTACCCTGCTGCCGGGAATGGTGTTGGCGTTTGTTTTGTGGATGGGAATGCAGATGCTCTTCCGCCACGGCGGCGTAGGCGGCACGCTGGCCAGCCTGGGCGCGCGCGAACCCAATCAGAACGATTTGAAAGAGCTGCAACTGGCTGACGTGGTGCAGGAGATGGCCATTGCCGCCGGTCTGCCCGCGCCCAAGGTCATGCTGATTGATTCCGCCGGGGCCAACGCGGCGGCCATCGGCACTTCAGCCCAGGACGCGCGCATCGTCATCTCGCGCCGCCTGCTCGACGACCTGGACCGCGACCAGTTGCAGGCTGTGCTGGCCGCGCAGGTGGCGTCCATCGGCAACGGCGACTTGCGTATCGCCTTTACGGTGACCAGCGTATTTGAAACCTGCGGGATGATCGTTACGCTGATCAACGCGCCTTTTGGCAGCCAGTCGCGCAGCGTGTTGTGGCGGATCATCGGCTACGCCTTCAGCCGCCGCTCCGGTACGGACCGCGCCGCCGACGCCGCCGAAGTCGCCGCCATGCTCTCTGACACGCTCGACGTGGACTCCACCGACATCAACCGCTTCTTCAGCAAAGAGAATCCTGGGATTATCCGCAAATTCTTCCGCCTGCTCTTTTTCCCCATGCAGTTCACCAACGTGGCGGTGGAGATCACGCTGTGGTTCTTCCTGAACGTCTGCCTTGGCCCGTGCATGGCTTTGCTGTGGCGGACGCGCCGCTACCTGGGCGACGCCGGCGCGGTGGAGCTTACCCGCAACCCGGACGCGCTGGCCCGCGCGCTGCAGCGCCTGAGTGAAGACAACAACGTGATGGAGGGCGGCGAGTGGGCGTCGCATCTTTTTGCCGTGAATCCTTCCGGCGATTCCAGCCTGCGCGGTCTGCAGCCTTCGCAGGAAAAAATGGCCAAGGCCATTGCGGCATGGAAAGCTACTGGTTCAGCAGCGGGCAGCGCTGCTGTCACGGGAGAGAACGCTGCTGTGGCGTCGCCTGCGGCGTTCCCCGGCGAGTGGCCCTCGGTGCGCCAGGAAATGTTGTCCGTGGGCATGGCCGCAGCCACCGGCAACGCGCAAGCCGCGGTCCGCATGGCAGCGTTTGCGCAGATCATGGGCGGCGATCCGGGCATGGGGCTACCCAACATGCCCAACCCCAATGACATTCTTCTGGCGCAACAAGGCGACCGCGCGGCCATCGCCCGCATCCGCGCACTGCGCGACGTCCGCGAACAGAGAGGCCCGCGTCACGGCAAGTCCGGTTTGCAGACGCACAGTTTTCTCTCGTTTCATCCCCCGCTCAGCAAGCGCGCCAAGCGGCTGCAAAAGATGGGCGCAACCATGGTCGCTCCCGTGCGCGGCTACGGCTGGGGACTGAGGATCTTTCTCTTCATCATGTATCTGGTCCTGGCCCCACTGATGGCCGCCGCCGGCGCCATGATGCTGGTAGCCATCGCCCTGATGATCATGTTGAACCTGTTGTTCCTGACCTTGTGGCTGACGGTGATCCATTGGGCCTTTGCCCAGGATTGGGTGGCGATCGCGCAAGGGTTCGCGAAGTTTGTGGGCGACTTGATCACCGCGATCAATAAAGCGAGAAGGTGAGTCGGGGAGATTGCCAAAATCGCCGGAATTGAAAAGCGAAAGTTAAATAGTCCTGGTCTGAACGTTCAGAGTGAGAGTTGGAGGTCTAGAAACTCTTGGATATCTCGGTTGGTTTGATTGCGATTGTTGCTGTGGCTGTTCTTCTGTTGTTCGTCCTGCTGCGGACCTACAACCGTCTGGTCTCCATGCGCAACAACGCGCGCAGTGCCTGGAGCGATATTGACGTCCAGTTCACCCGCCGCCATGACCTGGTGCCTAACCTGGTGGAGTCAGTGAAAGGCTACATGGGTCATGAGCGGCAGGCGCTGGAAGCGGTGACCCAGGCGCGCAGCGCCGCCATGCAAGCTGGCGCTGACATCGCTACGCGCGCGGTGGCGGAGATGGCGCTCGGCGGCGCCATCGGCAACCTGTTCGCCGTCGTCGAGCGATCCCCGCAGCTGAAAGCCTCACAGAATTTCCTCTTGCTGCAGGAGCAGCTGACGTCCACCGAGAACCGCATCGCCTTCGCCCGCCAGCATTACAACGAGACCGTGCGGCAGTTGAACACGGCGATCGCGGAATTTCCCCGCAACTTGGTGGCGGGCGCATTCGGGTTTAATCCGCAGAGTCTGTTCGCCGCGGAGGCGGGTGACCGGGCCAATGTGCAGGTGAAGGTGTAGCGATTTCCCAGGGCATATCTCACTCGTTATGTGATCAAGCTCACACTTTTCTATTACCCAACTCTGACAATCACGCGCAGCCAAGACTGCCAGAATAGAAGCATGAGCAATGATCCAATCATCATTCAAGGCGGCATGGGCGCCGGAGTTTCTGACTGGCGGCTGGCGCGCGCGGTTTCGCGGCTTGGCCAGCTGGGCGTTGTTTCCGGGACCGCGCTGGACCAGATCATGGCGCGGCGTCTGCAAGATGGCGACCCCGGCGGGAACATTCGCTACGCGCTCGACCATTTTCCTTTTCGTGCCATGGCGGAGCGCATTTGGCAAACGTATTACGTTGCCGGCGGCAAACCTGAGCTCGCGTCGTACAGAACTTTGGCCATGCACTCCAAGGACAGTTCTCGCGAACTGCGGGAGTTGTGCATCGTCGCCAACTTTGTGGAAGTGTTTCTGGCGCGCGTGGGGCACTCGAATCCCGTGGGCATCAACTATCTGGAGAAAGTCCAGATGCCGCACTTGCCTTCGCTCTATGGCGCCATGCTCGCCGGAGTGGAATACGTGCTGATGGGCGCGGGCATACCGCTCAAGATTCCCGGCGTGCTTGACCAGCTTGCCCGCCACCAGCCTGCCAACTACGAGCTTTACGTGACCGGTGCGCAGGCCGACGACGATACCACCATGACGTTTGTGCCTCGCGACTTCATGGAACGCGAATTGCCTCCGCTGGTGCGTCCCAGGTTTCTGGCGATCATCGCTTCCAACACGCTGGCCACCACCATGGTCAAGAAAGCCAACGGCCGCGTGGATGGATTTGTGATTGAAGGTCCCACCGCGGGCGGGCACAACGCGCCACCGCGCGGCAAGCTGCAGCTGAATGATGCTGGCGAGCCGGTGTACGGAGAACGCGACTCCGTTGACTTGGACAAAATCCGCGAGCTGGGCCTGCCTTTCTGGCTGGCCGGAGAATATGGATCGCCGCAGAAAGTGCGCGCAGCACTGGACGCCGGCGCGGCAGGCGTGCAAGTGGGTACGGCGTTTGCATTCTGCGACGAATCAGGACTGCGCAGCGACTACAAGCAGGCCTTGCTGAAAAAAGCCATCCGCGGAGAGGCGAAGGTATTCACCGATCCTCTGGCGTCACCCACCGGCTTTCCCTTCAAGATTGCCCAACTGGAAAGCACGCTGTCAGACGCGGAGGTTTACTCCGCCCGGCCGCGTATCTGTGACCTGGGATTTCTGCGTGAAGCTTTCCGCGCCGCCGACGGCAAGATTGATTACCGCTGTCCGGGTGAGCCGGTCACGCTGTACCTGTCCAAGGGCGGCAAACCGGATAACACGGCAGGGAGAAAATGCCTGTGCAACGCTCTGGTGGCCAACATCGGACACGCGCAGATCCGAAACGGCAGGTACGTGGAGCAGGGCCTGATTACGTCTGGCGATGACTTGAAGCATATTGCGCGGTTCCTGCCCGCTGGAAAATCTTCATACCACGCGGAAGACGTTATCGGGAAGCTCCTGGAAAACGTGCCGCAGATTCTCGCAGATGAACGCTTGATGAGCACTCAGCAGTTGCAATTAGCAATTAGCCCAGCTCAAGCTGACCCTAACAGCCGCGATTCGAATGTTTCTCTCGCGGTTTTGCTTTAGCTGTGCCATTTGCTAATTTCCATTTGCCAATTGTTGTGTTAGCAGCGCCTATCTGCGTTGATCTGCGGCTAAAGCTTCGTCAGTCCCTGCTCCAGGTCTTCCATCAGGTCGTCCGGATGCTCCAGGCCAATTGAAAGCCTTAACAGGTTTTTCGGGCTGCGCGTGTACTCGCCTTCTGCTGACGCGCGATGTTCCACCAGGCTATGCGTCCCGCCCAGGCTGGTGGCGTGGCTGAACAGCTTCAACCCGGCGGCGAGCTTGAACGCCTCGGTCTGCCCGCCTTTGACTTGAATGGACATCATCCCGCCGAAAGCCGACATCTGGCGGGCGGCAATCTTGTGTCCAGCATGACTCGGCAGTCCGGGATAGTGCACCGCCTCAATCTTCGGTTGTTTTTCAAGAAACTCGGCAATCCGTTGCGCGCTTTCCGACTGCGCGCGCACGCGATAGGGAAACGTCTGCAACCCGCGCAACGTGAGCCAGCATTCAAACGGCGACGGCACCGCTCCGCCCTCGTGCTGTATGTGCCGCGCGCGCTGGTAGAGATCGCCGGCTTCGCGAAACACTAACGCTCCGCACAGCACGTCACTGTGGCCGGAAAGATACTTGGTGACCGAATGCATCACCACGTCGGCGCCCAACTCCAGCGGACGCGTCAGCAGCGGCGTGGCCCATGTGTTGTCCACGGCGAACAGCGCGTTGGCCTTCTTCGTGATGGCCGCCACCGCGCTCAGGTCGGTGATGTTGAGCAGCGGATTGGAGGGCGTTTCGGCCCAGATCAGCTTCGTCGCCGGCGTGACGGCGCGCTCCACGGCGTTCAAGTCCTGCATGTTGACCAGCGAAAACTTGAGCCCCCACGGCGCCATGACCGTCTTGAGCAGGATCGGTGTGCCGTAGTAAGCATCTTCCGGGGCGATGACGTGGTCGCCCGGCGCCAGCGACTGCAGCACGGTCATGGTGGCCGCGCTGCCGGAGGAAAACACCAACGCCGCCGGACTTTCTTTGAGCGAGCCCTGCTCCAGCGCAGCCAGCGCGCGTTCCAGAGCTTCGCGGTTGGGGTTGCTCACGCGCGCATAAAGATGGCCGCCTGGGAGCGAGCCGTCGTCTGCCTTGTGGAACGTAGTAGAAAGATGGATGGCGGAGGTCACGTCGTGGGTCTGCTCGGCGATGTCGCCGGCGTGGATGGCCTTGGTTTCAATTCTCATCGCCCTACAGATTACACAAAAAGGCCCAGGCTATGTCGGTCGGGAACAGGCAAGCACTGTGAGTTTCGATCAACTCATTGGTTAGTGCTTCTGCCGTTTGAAGAATCCCACCCACTCTGGTGTGCCATTGTGCTCATGCAGGACCACGCTGACCAGTTCCCAAGATTGCGTTCCCAGGCTGCCGGCCATGTCTTCCAACTCCTGCTGGGTTCGCGTGACTTCAACGCGGTACTCCCATTGCACCACGGGCATCGGCTTCACGTTGAGCACAAAGCTCTGGGTCTGCGCGACGTTGCCGGCCCGGGCTGGCGACAACCCGCCAGCCAGGGCGGTCAAATCAACCGTAAAGGAACCCGTGGCCGCGCTGGGCAGGGCGTTTAGGACAATGGTGGTGGCGCCGGCGCGCCCGGCGGGGACCTGGGCAATCACCCCGGAGGGCAGTCCGGAAAGATTAAGTTCAAATGTTGGCCGCTCGTTGACCGCAATATTCACGGTAAACGACGTCATGCCGCCCTGCGTGATGGTCACAATGGAGGGACTGATGCTAACGACAAACTCAGGACCTGTCTGGGCCGGCAGTTGAAGAGCAAGCCCGGTGATCAGGAAAAACAGTGCAATCGTGGTGCGGATGGTGGTTCGCGTCATAAATCCCCTCCCGGCGGGCGCCATATCTACTATGTAAGATGCCGCTGGAATGGCTTCTGTTATAGCTTTGTGGGCGAAAGCGCGGTTGCGGCGAGGCTGATGAGCGTCTACGCGACAGGCGGAGCACCGGCGGCGTTCAAGTTGCACCAAGTTCTGGCATTCCCCTCCGTGAAGTTTTCAAGCACAATGATCTTTGATCTTGAGCGCCCATGACTACCTCCAACGATCTCAAAGAAATGGTGCGGCAACAGGCGGACATCGTTCGCGTGGTGGGCGAGTACATCAAGCTCAAGAAGAGCGGCGCGCAGAACTATACCGGCATCTGTCCCTTTCACCAGGAAAAGACGGGCTCATTTTCCGTGCACGCGACGCGGCAGTTCTATCACTGTTTTGGCTGCGGCGTATCGGGGGACGTGTTCAGCTTCGTGCAGAAGATCGAAAACATTTCTTTCCCTGAAGCTATTCGGGTCGTCGCCGAGAAGTGCGGCATCAAGCTGCCCAAGTTTGAGTATTCGTCACCGCAGGAAGCCGAGCAGGCCCGGCATCGCGGACAACTCATGGAGATGCATGAGCGCGCTTGCGCATTCTTTGAAGAGCAGTTGCGGAAACCCGAAGGAGCGCATGCCCGCCAGTATCTGAGCACGCGCGGGCTGAGCGAAGAGACCATCCGCGAATTCCGCATCGGCTTTGCGCCCGACTCAGGTTTCCTGCTGCGCGACCGCCTCAAAGCCGACTACAGCGAGCCGCTGCTTCGCGAATCTGGGTTGTTTTCCTGGAAAGAAGGCTCGGACGCGGGAAACATTTACTCCAAGTTTCGCAACCGCATCATGTTTCCTATCGCCCAAGAAAATGGCCGGGTCATCGCCTTCACCGGGCGCACGCTGGCCACCGACGAAAAGGCCGGGCCCAAGTATCTGAACTCGCCGGAAACCGCCATCTATTCCAAGTCGCGCGTGCTGTTCAACCTGGACAAAGCCAAAGAGGCCATCCGCAAACTGACCTACGCCATCATCGTGGAAGGCCAGATGGACTGCATCTCCGTATACGCCGCCGGCTTTCACAACGTGGTCGCCAGTTCGGGGACGGCGTTTTCTGAGGCCCAGGTCCGCCTCCTGGCGCGTTTCAGCAAAGATATTGTCGTCAACTTTGATCCGGACACCGCCGGGGCCACCGCCACTGACCGTTCGCTCGGCATGCTGCTGGCCGAAGAGTTCCATATCAAGGTCCTGCGCCTCGAAGCCGGCTTTGATCCTGATCTTTTCATCCGCAAGCACGGCGCCGCCGCGTACGCCAAGGCTCTCAAGGAAAAGTCGCTCGACTACTTTGACTACCTGGTGGACCGCGCCATGCACATGTTCCCGGTGCGCACGCCGGAAGGCAAAAAGAACGCGGTGAACTATCTGTTGCCGCACATCCATCGCGTGAGCAGCCGCATTGTCCGCGAGAGCTTGGCCAGCGACATCGCGCAAAAACTGGGAATTGATTCCGGAGTGATGCGGCAGGAGTTCAAGACCGCCGCCACCCAGCGAGCAAACCGGGAAATGCCGGCGAGCACCGCTCCGCACCTCACCTCGTCGGAGAAAGTACTGATTCGCGCGGCGTCGGCCACCGCGGCAGATGAGCGTTCCATGCGTAGCGCGGTCCTGCGCGCTCTGGCGGAAGAGCGGCTGCATGAAGGACTGAGTAGTGAAGTCCTGCTGCAACATCTGCTGGAAGCCGGCGAAGAAGTGGACGATCCTATGCAATTGCCGCTGGAAGAGCCGGAGCGCAAGCTGCTCGCCGCCGTGGTGATGACCGAGCACGAGCCTCTCACCACTGAATTGCTGGAAGGCGCGTTGGACGGTTTGCGCCACCGCATCCAGATCTTCCGCCGTGAACGCGAGATCAAATGGGGAATCGTGGACGCCGAGAAACGCAATGACGCTGCTACGCTGGTCCGTCTAAAGCAGGAGAAGCTGGAACTGGACCGTAAGCTGGCGGCCGCCCAGAACTAGACGGTTTCCCAGTTGCTGCATCCTGCCAAGACACGTAACAGGACCCGCCTGCTGGGCACGAGCATGCATCATAACCATCTGAGGTCTTCACATGACCGCCGATCAATCCCCTCTTCGCTGGCTTTGGCACTTTTGCGGAGCTCTAGCCGCGCTGTATGTTGTTGATTTCTGGGCGTCAGTGTTGGCGCCCCAAGTTGCCTGGTTGAAGACCCACGAAGCTGTCCTCATCTGCGGCGTGGTGGCCTTTGGTCTTTCACTTCTGGCCGGCTGGCGAGCGTCACGGACCTGGTTTTTCGCCACGGCCGCAGCGGGTCTTACGGTAATCTTCGCCATGTATGCCGCATCGGTTTAGGGTATGCCGCCATCTAATAAATAGGTAATATATCCCCTTTGTTTTGAGCAGGGTTGGCTGGCCGCCTATCTTTTTTTCTTGACGCACCGTGTGCTAAAATTTTTAGCCTCGGGTTTTGCGCGCTTTCCAGCCTACATCCCGCACGCTTACACGCTTTGGGGATACGAGCGGACAACCCGGTATTGCCTTGAAAACTTGGCTGTGACACTTACAAAGAGGATTGTGGTTTGGCTCTAGACGACAAATTCGAAGACATAAAAAAACTGATTGATGCAGGCAAAGAAAAGGGATATCTCACCTATGACCAGGTCAATGACCTCATTCCCGGTGATGTCCACTCTCCAGACGATCTGGACGACCTGCTTACCACCATTGGCACGCAAGGCATAGATGTACTCGATTCGACCAAGGGCCTTCCTTCCGAACAGAAGTTTGAAGATCTGGAAGAAGGCGAAGACGTAGAACTTGACCTGACCCCGGGCACGATGGAGAAAACCAACGACCCGGTGCGCATGTACCTGCGCGAGATGGGCACCGTCCCGTTGCTCACCCGCGAAGGCGAAGTGGAAATTGCCAAGCGCATTGAGCGCGGGCAACTGCGCGTGCTGAAAGCGCTGTCACGCTCTCCCATTGTGATCAAAGAAATCCTGGCCCTGGGCGAGGACCTCAAACGCGGCGTCCGCTCCATCAAGGAGCTGGTGGCCTTCGACGAAGAGGAGATCACGGAAGAGATAGTGCAGGCGCGCCTGAAGAACTTCGTCGGCAAGATTGACGACGTCTCCAAGCACTACAAAAAAGTCCAGCAGGTGGAAGAAAAGCTGGCCAACCTGGCGCAGAAAAAGAAGCCGCGCGAACACCGCCGCGCGCGCTGGGCGCTGGGCCGGGCCCAGGTGCAGGTTTCCACCGGTATCCGCAACCTCAAGTTCACCACGCCGGAGCGCAAGCGGCTCATTGACCGGGTGAACAAGACGGTTGAGTCCATGCGCGCGCTGGAACGCCAGATCAACAATCTGGAAAAGAAGATTGAAGCCACGCGCGTGGAAGAAACCCGGCGCGAGTACCGCCGCATCCAGCGTTCCCACCGCATTGACCTGGAAAAGCAGGAACGCGATACCGGCGTCACCTACCAGGAGCTGCGGCGCACGCAGCGGGAAATCATCCAGGGCGACGTAGACGCGGAAGCCGCCAAGCGTGAGCTGATTGAAGCCAACCTGCGCCTGGTGGTCTCCATCGCCAAGAAGTACACCAACCGCGGACTGCAGTTCCTGGACCTGATCCAGGAAGGGAACATCGGCCTGATGAAAGCCGTGGACAAGTTCGAGTACCGCCGCGGCTACAAGTTCTCCACCTACGCCACGTGGTGGATCCGCCAAGCCATCACTCGCGCCATCGCCGACCAGGCCCGCACCATTCGCATTCCGGTGCACATGATTGAGACCATCAACAAGCTGATCCGCACCTCACGTCAACTGGTGCAGGAACTGGGGCGCGAGCCCACGTCGGAAGAGATAGCCAAGCGCATGGATATTCCCGTGGCCAAGGTCCGCAAGGTCTTGAAGATTGCACAGGAGCCCATCTCGCTGGAGACGCCCATTGGCGAGGAAGAAGATTCGCATCTGGGCGACTTCATTGAAGACCGCAGCATGGTCTCGCCCGCCGAAGCGGTGATCAACGTGAACCTGAAAGACCAGACCTCGCAGGTGCTGCGCACGCTCACGCCGCGCGAAGAAAAAGTCATCAAGATGCGTTTTGGTCTGGAAGACGGCTCCGAGCACACGCTGGAAGAAGTCGGTCAGTCGTTTGCGGTCACCCGCGAACGCATCCGCCAGATAGAAGCCAAGGCGTTGCGCAAACTGCGGCACCCTTCGCGCTCGCGCAAGTTGAAGGCGTTCATGGATGGGATTCGCGAAGCGTAAAGGCGATTTGAACCACTGATCTACACAGATCAAACGCAGATCTGAAGGCGCTACTGAAAGGCGGCGCCTTTTTTGTATCAATCAGTGCTATCAATGAAAATCAGTCGTAACAACTTCAAAGGGTGCACCACTCTCATGAAACCAACTGCGCTTCTGGGCGCCTTTGTCGCCCTGGTGTCGTTCGCGCTCCTGCTGGTGGCGCGTGTCCAACTGGGGAAGGCCTTCTCCGTGACTCCGCAGGCCAAAGGGCTGGTCACCACCGGCCTTTATTCGCGCATCCGTAATCCGATGTACGTGTTTCTTGACCTTACTCTCATGGGCGTGGCGTTGGCCACGGGTTGGTGGTATCCGCTTGTGCCCCTGGTCATTCTGGTTCCCCTCCAGATCATGAATGCCGGACGGGAAGCCAAAGTGCTGTCTGAAAAATTCGGCGCAAAGTACGCGGAATACCGGCGAGGGACCTGGTTCTGATGGCAGACCTGACAATTGGTCAGGCCATTGTTGTCCGCAGCTCTTTTGCGGCGCTGGCGCTTTCCGCTGTGCTGCTTTCTCTGATCTCGGTCAGCTTGGCCAGCACAAAAGCGGCGACCGCCAGTTCCAGATCGCGGACGGCAACGTCAAAGAACTGACCCGTGGTGACCAGCGCCACGGCAATGCAAACCAGCCAGGCTGCGGCCACGTAAGCTCCCAGCCGGGTTGCTTTGGTCAAGATGGCCAGGCCCACAATGATTTCAATCACGCCCACAATGTGCATGAAGGTGGTCGCGCTGAAGGGAAGCACTCTCTGCACCAGCGGACTCACGTATTGCTCCCAGTTGGTAAGCAGGTTAAGAAACTTGTCCAGCCCGGCAAGAAACGCCATCAAGCCAAGGGCAAATCTGGAAATGGTTTGCACAGTTTGTAATTTGTTCTGCATCGCCGATATCACCTCTCTTGCAGGCATAGAGTGTGCAGGGCGGACGGAGGTTACAAGCTGCTGCGCCGGGCAGGAAGTCGGTTTGTAACAAGGCATTCCCTCCTAGGCGGTGGCCACAGCCTGACTCGATCCATTTAACAAATTGTCATTCCGAACCGAAGGTGAGGAATCTGCTTTCGTTGCTCGAAGCATAAACGCACTCGCTGGCATCGGCGCCGCGACTGTCACGAAGGCTGTCGCGTTACACGTAGTCCTCTCTCTCTACGTGTCGTGTCGAGCGAAGTTCCGATGCCGGATGGTGAATGAATGATGAATGATGAATGATGAGTGGCGAACGATGAATCACCATGAATACGAAATCCCCCGTCCCTGTCATGTCGAGCGAAGTTCCGAGTCCTGGCTTGCCGGGATGAGGACGGAGTCGAGACATCCCGGGAATGTTTCCGATAACCATGCAGCTTCAGGGCGTTTTCACGAGACGGCGCCTCTAAAATGATTGTGGACCGCAGGTGCCCTCGCCTGCGCTGATGCGGTGAATTGGGTCTGCTGCCGCTAGTTGCCTATCTTCCCTTCCAGCTCCGCCCACCTGGCGTACAGCTCATCCACAATTTTCTGTGCTTTTTCCAATTCCTGATGCGTCATCATCAGCTTCGCCGCGTCCGTAGCGATGGCGGAATCTTCCGCCGCGGCCTTTGCCTGCTGCAAAACACCTTCTGCATTGGCGATGCGCTGCTCCAACGTCGAGTATTCGCGTTGTTCGATGTAGGAGAGTTTTTTCTTGCCTTGCTCCGAGGGTCGCGGAGTCTCGGGCTGGCCCAGGCCCTTCTGGTTCTGTCCGCCTGGGACTACGGGATGGAGCAGGCCTTCAGGCCTGCGGCCACTGCCAGCCTTTTCCTGGGCTTTAACCCCTGAGGGCCGCTCCTCCATCCACGCTTCCCACTGCGGGTAGTCGGCAAACACCTCCGCGGCGCCGTCGCCGCTCAACCCCAGCACCACCGTGGACACGCGGTCCAGCATGTAGCGGTCATGCGTCACCAGCACCAGGGCGCCAGTAAACTCCAGCAGGCTTTCTTCCAGAATCTCCAGCGTGGGGATGTCCAGGTCGTTGGTCGGCTCATCCAGCAGCAACACGTCAGCGGGTTGCAGCATGAGCTGGGCGATCAGCACGCGCGCCCGCTCGCCGCCCGAGAGGTTCCCCACCGGCTGGTTCAACTGCTCGCTGGTAAACAGAAAGCGCGCCGCCCAACTGGCCACGTGGGTGACGCGGTCCTGGTAGACAACGCTATCACTCTCCGGCGCCAGTGCGCGGCGCAAAGTTGCGTTGGGATCAAGCTGGCGGTTCTGGTCAAAGTACACCACGCGCAGAAAATCAGCTTTCTTGATTTCGCCGGCCGTAGGTTCGATTTCACCGCGCAGCAATCGCAGCAGAGTCGTCTTGCCGCTGCCGTTCGGGCCAACCAATCCCACGCGCTTGCCGGCGGTGATCAGGAAGTTGAGGTCTTTGAACAACACGCGCCCGCCGGCTTCGACGCCGTGGCTGATTTCATAGCTGAGGTCTTTCATCTCGATCAGCCGTTTGGTCTTGCGGTCAGTGGCGGAAAAATCAATGTCCGCGGTGGCGCTGCGGGTGCGCGTGTTGAGGTCGCCCAGCTCGGCCATCAGTTCGTGGGCCTTGCCGATTCTGGCTTTCGACTTGCGCGTGCGCGCCTTGGCCCCGCGCCGCAGCCACTCAATCTCGCGATGGACCAGGTTTTCCAGAGCTTCCTGGTGCTTGGCCTGAGCGTGCAAGAACTCTTCTTTCTTTTCCAAAAACGCCGTGTAGCTTCCGGCCACGCGCAGTAGCCCGTCGGGATAAAGGCGGTTCAGTTCCACAGTCGCGGTCGCCACGTTCTCCAAAAAATAGCGATCATGGCTGACCACCACGCAGGCAAACGCCGCCGACTGCAACAACTCCTCCAGCCACTCAATGCCTTCCAGGTCCAGATGGTTGGTGGGCTCGTCCAGCAGCAGGACGTCGGGGTTCTGCACCAGCGCTTCCACAATCGCCAGCCGTTTGCGCCATCCGCCGGAAAGGGACGAGGCTAAGGCGGAAAAATCCTCAAACCCCGCGCGCCCCAGCCATTCGACTAATCGCCCTTCGCGCTCGTCGTCGGGAACGTGAGCGCGTTGCAGCGCCTTGGCGACAACCGACCGCACGCTCTCGCCCGCCGCAAACTCTGACTGTTGCTCCACGTACACCAGGCGGGTGCGCTTGCGCGTGGCCACGTCGCCGGAGTCGGGCTCTAGTTCGCCGGACAAAATCCGCAGCAGAGTGGATTTACCAGATCCGTTCGGGCCGATGACGCCGATGCGGTCCCCTTCCGCAACGGTGAAAGAGATTTCCTGGAACAACGGCAGCGCGCCAAAGCGTTTGCTGATGCGTTGTGCGTTGATGATCGGCGGCAAGAGTCGGCTGGTTCCTTCAAAAATGGGCTAATTTCAGGATAGCAGACGCCGCGCTCGCGGCAGGTCGGCGCACAAATCCTGGGAAAGCGATTGAGCCTTCCGTGTCCGCCCCGCCGCTTTTTGCTCTGCTAGAATGTCGTGCTTCAATCTCACGGCCATCTGGAGGGACCTTGAACGACGTGTCGAAGTTTCTTTCCCGCAGGAGTTTTCTTGCCCATACTTCATGCTTTGGAGCGTATTACGCGCTGGCGCAACTGGTTCCGCTGCCCGCCCTGGCGAAGAGCCTGGGCGCCCTGAGCGCCGATTCGCGAGTCTCGCAAACGCCCATCGTCGACAAAGGATTTGCCGCGGTGCGCAAGATCGGCAACGGTCTTTACGCCACCATCTCGGACCCATCCAAGGGCCCGACTACGATCAGCAACGGCGGATTTCTGGTGGGCAAAGACGCGGCCCTGCTGATTGAAGGGTTCACCACCGCGGGCGGCGCGGCTTTCCAGATGGACGCTCTGCGCATGGTCAGCCAGGTCCCGGTCAAAGGCGCGCTGGATACGCACTATCACTTTGATCACTCCATGGGAAACGCGTATTACGGCGCCAACGGGGTGCCGCTGTGGGCGCACGCCACGGCCGCCAAGCGGATAGTGGAGAATTACTCGCCGCTCCAGGGCGCGGACAAGAACGCGGTGCTCGCGCCGTTTGAAAAAGCGGTGAAAGACGCCAAGAACGATACGGAAAGGGCCCACGCGCAGAGCGACCTGAACGCCATCACCACGGTGTTCCAGATTTCGAACGCCACCGTGCTGGCGCTGCCCAACCATCCCCTTGATCCCACCAAGCCAACCACCGTGGACCTGGGCGGGCTCACCGCGGTGATCGAGCACTATCCAGGACACTCCGGCACGGACATGATCGTCCGCGTGCCCGAGCAGAACGTGGTCTACACCGGCGACCTGCTGTTCAGCGGATGGTACCCGGTGTGCTTTGATGAGAAGGCCACCATCTCCGGATGGCGCGCCACGCTGGCCAAATTCGCCGCCATGGACAAAGAAACGCTCTTCGTCCCCGGCCACGGGCAGCTTTGCGGACAGGAGGGCATCGCCAGCCTGCGCGAAGTCTTCGACGATATCTCCGCGCAAGCCGAGAAGATGTTCAAAGCCGGCGTCCCGGTGGCGGAAGCGCAGCAGCGCTATGTGGTGCCGGACAAGTTCAAAAACTTCCCGGTATTTGCCTGGGGCTTCACCATCGCGCCGGCCATCGCCAAGTTGTACGGAGAGTGGGGAAAGTAAAGGTGCGTCGTCCGGCTGGTCTCACGCGCCGGTTTTGATATTCGGGCGGTTGCTTTTCATCCCGCCCGGAGCGTCAACTCCGGCGCTGTTTCTTTTTGCCGGGCGAACGCCTGCAGCGCGAGCGCTTCGTCGTCGAAGACGTCGCACACGGTCATCAGAGCGTTCGGAAGAATCGCTCGGAAGAAAGAAGAACCATCCCCGCCCACCGCCGGCCCTCTCCCGCCTGTGCGCCAGCATGCACAACCCCAAATGCTATAGAATCCCCGCGAATCTTTCGTCCTGGCCCGCATGGCTGGTTGACATGAAGGAAGTGGAGGCATCATGAGCATTTTGCGCAAGACACAAAGGTTGATCGCGTTGCTGAGCGCGCTGGCATGTCTGCTGGTTGCTTCGGCCGCCATGGCCCAGCAAGGACCGTCAAGCCAAAACCAGAACCGCAACGCCGCTCAACTCTTCGCCGTATTGCCGGACGGCGCCACCGGTCCGGAAGGCCTGGCGGTTGGCCCGGACGGCAACGTCTACGTGGCCACTTTTGGCTTCAACCAGAATGGCGGCGTCACCGGGCTTGGCCAGTTGTACGTGTTCAATCGTGAAGGCCGGTTTCTGCGGCAGGTAAGCATCGCCGGCTCCAGCCCGCATCCGCTGGGGATCGCCTTTCATCCCCAGACCGGCGCCTTGCTGGTGGCCGACTTCGGCGGAGGCCAGGTCCTCAGCGTTGACCCGCGCACCGGAGCGTCAAAAGTTTTTATGACCGTCACCGGAAGCTCCGGGCTGAACGCAATCACCTTTGATCAGGCTGGCAACGTTTATGTTTCCGATTCCTTCCAGGGGATCATCTGGAAGACCGGTTCCGCCGGAGGTCCCGGCACGGCGTGGGTGACCGATGCTTTGCTTACCACCTCGGGTATCCCGCCCTTCGGCGCCAACGGCATGGAGTTCAACCACGCAGGCAACACGCTGTTTGTGGCCAACACCGGCAATGACACCGTGGTACAGATTCCGGTCACCAACGGCGCCCCCGGCAAACCTGCGGTGTTTGTGAACAGCATCAACGGAGCGGACGGCCTGGCCATTGATGCCCATGACAATCTCTGGGTCGCCGCCAACCAGGGCGACGAAATTGACGTGGTCAGCCCCAGCGGAAAACTCCTGGCCAAACTCGGCGACTTTGAAGGCGTGGACGGCAACGGCCTGCCCCATGGACTGCTGTTTCCGGCTAGCTTGTCGTTCAGCAACGACGGCAAGTTTTTGTACATCACCAACCTGGCGCTGGATTTGCGCGTGTTCGGCCTGACGCAGGCGGTTGATTCGCAGTGGTGCGCCCAGGTCCGGCACTTCACCGTGTCGCGCATGCGCGCGCGCTTCAACGCGCTGGGACAAGGAGATAACGACGGCCACAAGTAAGCTGAAAGGATCGGAATATCTCACCACAGATCAGCACTGATGGCACTGATTGTTGAACGTTCTTGCTAACGGCTAATTGCGATTTGCCAATTGCTTTCTTGATCAGTGTCATCCGTGTTCATCAGTGGTAAGTTCGAGCCTTGATCTTCCCCTGAAGGTCATGCCCCCTGATCGGTTGGTAACTGCCCTCCGGTGCTGCGGGCGTGAACAACCGTAACCCTGTGGATGGCGGCGTCCGGCGTTATTCTTAGCTGCATACAGGAGTTTCCCACATGACCACACCACTTCATCTGTGGCGCAATTTTGGCGCCGACCGGGATTCTCATCGCCGGTTTCCGCTGATCATCAGTCTCTTGGCCTTTCTCTTCAGCATGTTTACCATGGGCCTGCTGGGGCAGAGCCGGCAACCACGCAGCCCGCAGACGGCTGCGGCAGCCGTTCCAGCGGCGTCGTCGGTTGGAATTCGTCATGATCTCAGCGCGTCCCTGGCCGACCTGGAACGCGTTTCGCAGGCTGCGGACACTGACATCGCCGGCCTGCAAGTGGACAAGTGGGGAGCCGGTTGGACCAAGAGCATCCTCCGCTCCAAGGACCAGCACCAGCAGCAGGCACAGCAGGTGGCCGCGTCACTGCAGCGCAATCTGCGCGGCGCCATGCCCGGACTCATCCATGATGTCCAGATCGCGCGCGGCAGTCTCTCCTCCACGTTCAAGCTGTATGACAACCTGAGCGTGGTTTGCGAAGCCCTGGACTCTCTGCTCACCACCGCCGAGTCGCGCGGCAAGAAAGAAGAACTTGCTCCACTCAACGAAGACTACAACGCGCTGATTCGCCTGCGTCGCGAATTCTCTTCCTATATCCAGACCGCCGCGGTCTCCATGGAAACCAAAGGGCGCATGCCCGCTTACACCGCGACCTCCACGGGCAGCAAGTCCGGTTCCGGTTCCCATGTGATAACCGGCTCCGATGGCGTGAAGAGGATCGTGGTGGATGACACCGTCCCAGAAAAGAAGCAAAAGTCTGTGCAGCCGGCGAAACCTGCCACCAAGTCGGCCGCTGCTCCCGCAGCAGCGCCAGTAGCGCATGCGGCCGCACCTGCGCCGGCCCCGGCAAACGCGCCAGCTCCGGCGCTGGCCGCTTCATCAGCGCCCGCGCCACAGGCAGCCGCCGCCCCGCGCGCAGCGCCTGCCCCCGAGGCCACACCCAAGAAAAAAGCTACGGTGTACTACACCAATAACTAAGCCCGCCGGGCCAAACCAAGATCCAAGTTGCGTCTTCCGCCAAGATAAGGCCTGAACCCCTGTTTCCGCCTTCCAGCGGAAGCTGATTGGGTTAATTTTCACCGCCGCGCGCAATCCTGCTATTCTGTTCGGCGCTTCACTCTCATGCTCAGAAACAAATACTTGCCGGCGACCGTGCTGTTGCTGGCTTTGCTGCTCATCAGCTGCAGCCGGCCGCCGCAGGACTCTGCGTCCGGCGACGCGAAGCAAGCGCCATCTCCGGCCGGAGCCAAATCGCCGGGCGGGCAGAGCGGGAAATCGTCGCCGAAAGCCGCCGCATCGCCTGCACCCTCACCGGCAGCCGACGCCACGGAGTGGAGTTTAACCACCGCGGTGGTCAACATCCTGGACAAGGCGCACCACACCGGTTCCATCGTCGAGCGCGGGCAGTGCGGCTCGCGCAACATTGTGCAGGTGTACAGCTTCCGTACGCCGGTGACGCTGGAGCCCATGGCCGCGGCTCTGAACGAAATCAGCCAGCGTTATCCTGACCTGCAATGGCGCGAAGCCGGCGAAGGCCGCGTACGCGTTACCGACGGTTCCGCGCGCGCCGGCTTGCTGAAAGTTCGCGTGAAAGAGTTTCTGGTGATTGAAGACCGCCCCCCGCAGGCGGCCCTGGCCGCGCTGTGGAAGACCGAAGAAGTTGCCGCGTACATGGCCAAGCGCCACGTGCGCTTCGCGCGCCAGACCTCCTCGCGTAGCGTGGCTCCGCGCAAGCAGCGTCCCACGGTGGTCCACATGAAGAACGCCACCGTGCAGGAGATCATGGACCGCATCGTGGATAGTTATCGCGCACCCGCCGGGTCCGGCCTGCACAAAGTGTGGGTGTATCGCGAATGCCAAAGCGGCGCGGAGACCGTGGTTGAAGTCAGGGTGCAGTGAAGTAAACGCCCAGTGAAGTAAAAGCGCAGTGGAGTAAGTGTGCGGCGCTGGGTTCTGCTGCCGTTTTTTCTTCCCTACAGCATCGAATCCCGATATCCTTCCCCATAGTGCCGGTGCGAATGACAGTTTTGGCGAGCGGGAGCCGGGGGAACTGCACAGTTCTCTCCAGCGACAACGCCAGTATCCTGGTGGACGCCGGTATCTCCTGCCGCGAGACCTTGAAGCGCATGCGGGCCGCCGGCGAAGACCCGGAGCGCCTGCAGGCGATCGTGGTCTCGCACGAGCACCAGGACCACGTGGCCGGACTGGACGTGCTGGCGCGCAAGCTGAAAGTTCCGGTGTACATCACCGAGTCCACGTACCAGCGGTGGCGTCGCGAGACCAAAGGCCGCGACGGCAAGCCGGTAACGCTGGAGCGTCGCGAACATTTCCAGGCGGGCCGCAGCTTCACCGTCGCCGACATCAGCGTGACTCCGTTTACCATTCCCCATGACGCCGCCGATCCCTGCGGCTTTACCTTCAGGACCGCGGGCATCAAGCTGGGTCTGGTGACCGACCTCGGCTACCTGGCTGCCAACGTAAAAGAGCACCTGCGCGGCTGCGACGGGCTGATGATTGAGTCCAACCACGACCTGGAGATGCTGCGCAACGGGCCTTATCCGTGGATGGTCAAGCAGCGCGTCATGTCCCGTGTGGGCCATCTTTCCAATACCGCGCTGGCGGAATTTTTTGCCAAAGACTATGACGGCCAGGCATCGTTCCTGGTGCTGGCGCATCTATCTGAACATAACAACCACCCCGAGCTGGCGCGGGAGTCGGCGTATCAGGCCTTAGGCGGCAAGATGAGCCTGTTCCGGTCGGCCTCCATTCATCTGGCCCACCAGGACAAGCCATTGCATCCCCTCTGCCTCGGGTGAGAACATAGAGGCAATCTTCCCCAGGGTATTGTGATATAGGGCTTGGATCTAGGGTAGTTCATGAGCAGCGTTTGTATTGACAGGGTCGTGGGTGAAATCCTTGCTGGCTGGCGGTACGACATTTCAGGCTTGGCGCCTGAAATGCGTGTTGACTACGAGCAGCATCTGGAGGAGTGTGCCCACTGCCGCGGACGCCAGGTCTTGCACCGCACCATTGATATCGGCCTGATGATTGTCGCCTCGGTTTCCGCCATCATGTTCCTGGTGGCGTTCGGCGCCGTCCGCCATTTTTCTCCCAAACACGCCATGATCCTGGAGTTGATCGCGCTCGCCGGGTTCCTGTTCTTCAGCATTGTGTGGCTGATTGTTGCCGTGGCCACCCCCGCCCCGGTGGTGGTGGCTGACGTGGCCCGCATCCAGGCGCGCCGCATCCATGAACGCTTGCCCAACAATATCAAGGACAAGCTGCCCAAATTACCCAAGAGTCTTTAGAAGAAGGTTTTTCTTTTTGGGGAATTTGTGGGAAGCGGGTTTTCTGAGTAAGGGTTGTGGGGCGAAGTCTGAAGTAATTCTCAAAGACGGCTAGACGCCAGCTTGCCAGCTTTCTGATTTTGCTCTTGTTTGTTTGGGCGAAACCACGATGGTAGTCGCCTACCAGACTCCGCTTTTGCTGAGTACTAAATACTAACTACTAAATACTTGCTAGATTTGTAAAGCTCCAATCAAGTCCGTAATCTTCTGCGCCCGATGTTCCACGCACCAGCGCTGTAGTCCATCCACAATTTTTTCTGTCGCGCATGGGTCCCAGAAGTTGGCGGTGCCGACTTGGACCGCCGCGGCCCCGGCCAGCATGAACTCCACCGCGTCGGTGGCCGTGCTGATTCCGCCCATGCCGATCACCGGTATCTCCACCGTATGCGCCGCTTCATACACCATGCGCAGCGCGATGGGTTTGATGGCCGGGCCGCTCAGCCCGGCGGTCACGTTGGAGATGCGCGGCTTGCGCGTGTCCGCGTCAATCGCCATGCCCACGAAGGTGTTGACCAGCGAGATGGCGTCCGCGCCGGCGTTTTCCGCGGCTTTGGCCATGGCCGGAATGCTGGTCACGTTAGGCGACAGCTTCACGATCAGCGGCCGCCGTGACGCCGACTTGCAGTTGGCCACCAGCTCTTCCAGCATGGTGCGGTTGGTGCCAAACACCATGCCGCCTTCCTGGGTGTTCGGGCATGAGACATTCAGTTCGTAAGCGGTGATGCCCTCGGCGTCATTGAGAATGTGGATGGTGTCTAGGTAATCTTCGCGCGTGTAGCCGAACACGTTGCAGATCACCACCACGTTGTTCTTGGCCGCCAGCTTGGGCAGCTTTTCTTCGATGAACGCGCGCGCGCCGATGTTCTGCAGCCCGATGGAATTCAGCATGCCCGCGGCGGTCTCAAACAGGCGGGGCGGCGGGTTGCCGACCATGGGCTCCCGCGACAGGCCCTTGGTGACAAAGCCGCCCAGCTTTTCCAGCGTGACAATGTCTTCAAACTCGATGCCGTAGCCGAACGTTCCGGCGGCGGCGATGATCGGGTTCTTGAAGGTGATCCCGGCAAAGCGCACGCTCAGGTCCGGCTTGCGGCGGCCAGTGTCTTTCGTCTCCGGCTTTTCCGGTTTCTCCGGTGTCGGCGATGTAGTCGTCGGGGTAGCCATCTTGTCTTTTTCTAGTTCAGGCCTTTTGGTTGAGCGCTGATTTAGTTCAAGTCTTAGTCTAAACCGTTTGCACCCCGGCGACGAACTTTGCCCGGTTCCAGAAGTGCTTGGACTGACAAGCATCGTGTGGCACAGCCGCCCCCGGCTGTGCGCCCACTACCGCTGGTGAGCTCAGAAGGATTATGTGGCAGGCCCTCTTGCCTGTGCCGGATTTCTGAAGATTGTGGACCGCAGCCGCCCCCAGCTGCGACGCGTCTCAGCCAACAGCCAAGAGCCAACAGCCAAAAGCCAAGACCCGAATGCATCTTTCTGTCAAAATTTGTAAACACTGCTCTTCGCAGGTGTCCTGGCGGAGATTCCCAGGCATCATAGTTCTGTGCCGCACCGACTCCCCTGCGAGGACCGTCAACCACAGTGATGCGGAATCTGAATCTCTGGCGCCCGGTCTTATCTGCCGTGTTGGCGGCCAAGCCGCGGGTCACGCCCTCGACGTCGGTCACATTTTTGCGCCACGTCGGCGGCATTGGCCTGGTTCCCCTGGCTATCCTCGACAGCTCCATCATTCCCACCTTTGGCAGCCTTGACTTGCTTACCGCCTGGCTGGCCGCGCTCACGCCCACCCTGTGGCTTTACTACGCTGCCATGAGCACCGTCGGCGCGCTGATCGGCGCGGTGATTACCTACCGCATGGGCAAAAAAGTGGGCACCGAGTGGATGGAGAAGAAAGTCGGGGCCAAGCGCGTACGCCAGGTGGACGCGTCCATCAAGCGCTGGGGCTTTGGCGCCATCTTTGTGCCTTGCATCGCGCCGCCGCCGTTTCCCACCTCGTGGTTTTTCCTGGGCGCCGGCGCATTCTCGTTCCCGATGAAGAAATTCATTATCGCTGTGCTGCTCGGCCGGTCGTTGCGTTACGGACTGCTCACCCTGGTTGCCGAGCATTACGGAAGCCACTTCCTGCGCTATCTTCGCCACCCCTCGCGCTACATCGTGATTTCGCTGATCGTCAGCGCGTCTCTGATCTTCGCGGCGTATCTGTTTTCAGGAAAAAGGAAGACTTCGTGGCGGGCGGCGACGACCGGAAGTTGACCATGAAACCTAACGCCTGGAGGACACGCGTGGCACAGGCACTCCTGCCTGCGCAGGTTTCTGAAGATCGTGCGCCTGGCCACCACGCCGGGGCTTTTTATCTCAGCCAATAGCTGATTAGCTTGTCGTTCGATTGCGCGCTTAGCACCAGCAATGATTTTGCCTTCTGCCGTTCCTTTGTGTTCCTTCGTGTCTTTTGTGGTTAAGCTCTTAGGTTACTCAAACCACCCGCTGCGATACGCCACCCACCAGCAGAGCACCACCAGGGGTATGGTCAGCGCCAGGCTCCAGTAGATGGACAAGGTGAAATCGAGCACCAGGCCGAGCGTGATGAACAGCAGCCAGAAAATCTTTCTCTGCATTTTCCGCTCAGCGGTTAGCTTCCGCGCCGGCGCTTTCTTGCGACGCCGATGTGTCTGCTTCGTCCCGAACGCTGGCCCGCGCCGCCGCGTATTGCCGCTTCAGGTAGGTGTCCACGGCCGCGGGCTGGTCGGCCAAGTCCTGAGGGAAGGAGATGCTGATGCGGTAGGAGAAGCCGTTGGATTTCTCCATGCCGTACAGCACGATGTTTCCGTCGCGGGTTTCATATCCGCTGAACTCGTAGCCGGCAGCCGCCACTTCCGGCGTCCAATGCTCGGTGAAGAGATGGTCCTGGCGATGGACAAACGCCAGCCGGCGATGCTTCTTGAAGATCTTGGCGAAGCGCGCGTTGAGCTCCGCTTCCGCGGCTTGCTGCAAGGCCAGCAGCTTCGACGTCCGGGCAGGCAGGTTCATGGGTACCTCAAAGAGGTAATCATAATAACCCGGAATAGCCAAGAAGGCAGGCCACTGCCACTTTGACCCCGACGATGTTTGTCTTGTTTTTGAGCGGAACTGACTGCGTGAGCCAACAAGGTAATTCAAACGCCCGCGAGCGGCCCGGAATTCTGAATGGGGCCCTGCAAACAATGCAAGGGACTGGACACTCGATCCGGGCCGCTGCTTACCGCCGGCCTAACGCTGCGTGAGCGAACTTTGTCGTGCCGAGCGGCGCGGGGAGATTGGAGCCTACGACTTGCTGGCCACCATCGGAGAAAAATGCTGCACGTAGTTCCACCCAGAGTGAAGCTTCTTCTCGTTCGGATGGCGATTCAGGATATGGTCAACGTCCTCCTGCACCTGGGGAATGAGCCCTGGATAGTCCAAGGGCCCGTACACCAGAGTGCTGAGGTCGATGGGCGTGGGCTGCCACTCGTCAGTGGCCGCGAGCGAGTAGATCTCGCGCACTGTTTCCAGCGCGCGTTGCGAAGTCCTGGCTTGTGAAATCAAGAAACGCAGGAAAAACGACCTGGCGGGATGGGGCAAATCCAACCCGAGTGCAAAGAGAATGAATTGTTTCGCGGTTTCGCGTGCCGGGTTCATATGTCGATCAACCTTTCCTGGCGTTTTGGAATCGCCAAAATTCGTGCTGAAAGCGTCCATCAGGAAAGCCCAAGCAACCAGATTTCATCGGCGCTCTCGCTGGGCATTTCGTCTGGCGGAATGCTGGCTTGCATCAGCAGCCTGGTGCGCAGCAAATCCGTGGTGGTCACGCCTGCGTTTTGCGCGAGATGAAGGGCCGTGGTCCGTTCCGAGGCGGGCGCGGAGCCGTTTATCAGGCTGACGCCGGCAAGTCGCCGGGCGGCATCTGCGCGCCGAGGAAGCGCGTTGTGCAGGGTCTGGGGGAGCGTATGTTGTTGTGCGCTAATCATGGGGTTCCATCCTAATTTTTTGGAGTCAAGAGTCCGGGGCTTGCTGTTTTTCCGAATGTCTCTCGCTGGGTGGGGATTGTGGACTGAACCCACCGTGCGTGCCATGTTGCCGCGCAGTTCGTCATGGATCTTGACCTGTTTCCAAATTGGCCAGCACAAATTGCAACCAGGAGGGATCGCGCTGCACCATCAACCGGCAGCGGTTCATGTTTGGCCATTCTGTCCGGAATATGCGTGGCGACCGAATCGGACCAGTGGCCCTTCGTAACGCTTGACAGAAACTATTAGTAGTCCGAGAGTACAGATCATATAACGACCGGACAGCACGACTCCGGTCTGCCGCAAGCTTTGTCCAGCCTGTAACAGACACGGTCAGGCCCCCTTGTTGACGTCCGTGCCGAACATCATCAAAAAGGAGCATCATTATGATCCCCCAAGATCTCGAGGCGACGCTGTTTCAAGCTCTGGTTGACCGCAACATCGAGGGTGGAAAGGCTCTCATCAACAGCAATGCCGCCTTGCTGCATGCTGTAGATCCCGGCCATCCGGCTGCACCGTTCTTGTTTCACGTGATGGCGGGCTGGGCCGAGTACTCCCCGACAGCCTGTAAAGTCGCTCAGCGACTGAATTCGGCTTACGGCGAGAAAGGTTGGCCTGCCCTCACTGGCTACGACTGGTGCTATATTGAGACTGCCAAAGCCTCACTCGCGTTGTACGAGGGGCGCGAAGAGGACCTTCTAGCGTCATTCAAGTGGATCACGGACAATGCCTCGCGCCTCGATCCCTGCCATGAGGTGCGGGGTACGGCGGCTTTTGTCTACGCACGCTTACACAAGAAGCGGGCCAACTACCTGGAAGGCTACAACTTGATCCATTCGGCGATTTCTCACTACCAGCAGGCCGGACTGCCGGGCATGGTGGCTGCCGCCAAGGTTACCCAGAGCTGGCTCCTCATGCAACTTGGCCGGCAGCAGGAAGCAAACCAGGGTTGGGAAGAGTCGGCTGAATACTTAGCTGAAAAGGCGGACTATACACTTCGGGCCAACATACTTTTTGCCAAGGGACGCCGTCTTTGTCGCATCGACCAGGAAGTGGAGGCGCGCAAGTTCTTCGAGCAAGCCGCCGCTTTGTACATCCAATGCAAACCTCCGCACCGTAATATCCGCCGCGTCTTCATTGAGCTGGCGAACCTGCTGCATCGACAAGTCCGTCGGGAGAACGATCCTAAGACCCTCTCAGAGTTGCGGCGTCAAGCGGCTTACTATGTTCAATCCGCTGCGGAATGCTTGAAGGAGGAGGTCATTGATGCCCGCAACCAGGTCCGGCTGCTGCACGCGCAAACCAATCTGGCGCTCTATGGCCAGCCCGCCAGTATCTTCAATGCCCGCACCCTGGCCCGCGAGGCCTATGAGCTGGCGCTGCAGCGCGATGACCGGCTGATGATGGCCCGGGCGCGCTATAAGCAGGCGGCGATCGAGTACCGAGACGCAAACTCGAGATTCTGCAAGAAGCCGCCGGAAACTCGCTTGCTGGCTTGCCGCTATGCAATGGTGGCCCTGGAGCTTGCTCGCGACCTCCGCAACGACCGGCTGACAGCCCGGATCCATACGCTTCTGGGGAATCTGCTCCTCGAATTCCCGTTTGCCTCCCGTGCCCGGGCCACGCAAGAGTGGGAGGATGCAGTGGAGTGCATGAAGGAGCACGAAGACTTTGATTATGTGGCCAAGCGGATCGAGGAGCTGGAAAGAAAGCTCGGTTCCTCAAGATGCAACCGGGAGATACCGCCGATTTTCGAGGTGACGGAGCGGGCTTTCGAGCAGCCTTTGGAAAAAACCATCCAGCAGGTGGAGCATGCGATTGTGCTGGCGTTGGTCGATTTGCTCGGACCCAACGCCAACGCCATCAAGGACCGGCTCCAGACGGGGCGCAGTCGAATCGAGAAGCATCTCGACAAGCCCCAGCGGCACACCAAAACCACCGTGCAACCGCCTCAGGGACAAGAGGTGATTTACCGGGTGACGAACACCGAAGCCTTCACCCAGCCTCTGGAGGAGACCATCAAGGCCGTGGAGCGGGCTATCGTCCTCACGGCATTCATTCGTCTGGGCGATAAAGCGGCGGTGCGGGAGCTGTTGGGCGTGCACCCCAGGCGCATTGACCGCCACGTCCCTGATCCGGAGGTCCTGCTGCGCAAGAAGTGACTCTGGCAGCTGGCCTGGGCACTGGACAATTCGGCGCGTTACGTCGCAAAGCCTGATGGTTCGGGTTCAAACTGCACCTGTTGCAGCCCGCAACCTGCACAAGGAGGTAACGCGCCGATGGAAAACTTTAGAAGACTTATTCAGTTCCTGCCCCTGACGCTGGTGTCAGTGGTTATCACTTACTTTCTTTTCTCTGCGGTCATCAGCCTGTTAGCGCCGCAGGTGAAGCGCACGGCTCAATCGGCCGTTTCATCAGTCACAAGTCAATAAGCTACAGAAACAAATGCCGGAGCGGCCCCGGTGCCGCTCCGGGCCGAAGCAGGCTCAATGGAGGGATATGCGGTTAACTGGTAGGCTGTACATCTATGCTTGACCTTGCTTTTGTTCGCGACCAGCTGCCCCAGGTCGAGGAGATGCTGCGCCGTCGCGGCCAGGACCCGGCGGTGCTGGCGCGCTTCCGCGAAATTGACGGCAAGCGCCGCCAGCTCATCACGCAATCGGAAACTCTGAAAGCCCAGCGCAACAAAGCTTCCGAGGAAATTGCCAGGCTCAAGAAGTCCGGACAGGACGCGAGCGCGCAGATGGAGCAGACCAAACAGCTGCGCGAGCAGGGTGACACGCTGGAAAAACAAGCCGGAGATACTGACCAGGAACTGCGCACCCTGCTGGCCGGTGTCCCCAACATGCCGCATGAGTCGGTGCCGCTGGGCAAATCGGCTGATGATAACAAGGAAGTCCGCAAGTGGGGCGCACCGCCGCAGTTCAGCTTTGCGCCCAAGCCGCACTGGGAACTGGGCGAACAGCTGGGCGTGCTGGACATGGAACGCGCCGTCAAGCTGAGCGGAGCGCGTTTTGCTGTCTATTGGGACCTGGGCGCGCGCCTGGAACGCGCGCTGGCCAACTTCATGCTCGATCTGCACACCCGCGAGCACGGTTACACCGAGGTGCTCACGCCTTACATGGTGAATTCGGCGTCCATGTACGGGACCGGGCAGTTGCCCAAGTTCGCTGACGACCAGTTCCGCATCGAGAAGCATGACCTGTGGCTGATCCCCACGGCGGAAGTGCCGCTGACCAATCTCTATCGCGACGAGACGCTTGACGCCGCGCGCCTGCCGCTGAGCGTGACCGGATACACGCCGTGCTTCCGCAGTGAAGCCGGTTCCTACGGCAAAGACGTGCGCGGCATCATCCGCCAGCACCAGTTCCAGAAAGTTGAGCTGGTGAAGTTCACGCGTCCGGAAGATTCTTACGCGCAGCATGAACAGCTCACGCGCAATGCTGAGACCATCTTGCAGAAACTCGGCCTGCATTATCGCGTGATGTTGCTCTGCACCGGCGACATGGGGTCTAGCTCAGCCAAGACCTACGACCTGGAAGTCTGGCTGCCCGGGCAGCAGCTCTATCGCGAGATTTCGTCGTGCTCGAACTTTGAGGCTTACCAGGCGCGGCGCGCCAACATACGCTACCGTCCGGAAGGCTCCAAGAAGAGCGAGTTCGTGCACACGCTGAACGGCAGCGGACTGGCCATCGGCCGGACGTGGCTGGCGATCATGGAAAACTACCAGCAAGCCGACGGCAGCGTAATCGTGCCAGACGCCCTGCGGCCGTACATGGGGACGGACAGGATCACGAAGAAGAACTTTTGATTGCCAGAATTGCCAAGATTGCCAAAATCGCCGAGATTGTGCGTGCTGCGGACAGGATCGAAGATTCAAATTTTAAGAACGCCCGCTTTTGGCAATTTTGGCAATCCTGGCAATTCTTGAATAGCCACCAACAGCTTCTATACACTTAACGTATGTCTCGCATCTGGCGCACCATCAAGGGCTATCTGTTCTGGACCTACGACCGGGGCAGCTTTCACTATGATGTGATGGTCACCATCATCCTGTTGTTCATCTTCCTGGCGCCGCGGTTTATTGACTTCAAAGACCAACCGGCGGCCCAGACGGCGCATCTAACTGTCACACTCGACGAAAATAATGGCTTGGTCTTCCAGGCCGATGCCGCCGCGGTGGACGCGCAGGATGTGGGCATGGTGCGCGCGAATTTCCAGCGCGTGATCCGTCCCGTGGCCGGGACGCTGACCATCGATCACGTTGAGCCGGTGCGCGACGGTACAGGCCACATCGTGGCCTATCGCGCCTGGGCGCGAAAGTAACGCGATCGCTGCGGCGCGTTGCAGGCGGCAATCCATTCCACAAAAGTTTTCCGTGAGATTGATGCTCTTGAGAATGAAAACGAAACTATTACCGGTGTTAGTGCTCAGCTTGGCGTGGGCGGGCGTGGGCATAGCGCAGAAGGCGTCCCCGGCGCCTGCATCGGCGGTCTCCTCGGCGGCCGCGTCTGCGCCTAAGCCGCCGTCGCCCCAGGACGATCTCAAACAGGTCCTGGCGAAGATGAACCAAGCAGCAACCAGCTTCAAATCCGCCCAGGCCGATTTCGAGTTTGATAACTTCACCAAGGATTTCGACGAGCACGACATTCAGAAGGGCCAGATCTACTTTCGTCGCGCCGGCAAGGAAGTGGACGTCGCCATTCATGTAGCGTGGAAAGTGACGAAGTTTGTCCTCTACAAGGACGGAAAAATCAGCCTGTACGAGCCGGCAATCAACCAGGTGACCGAAAAGATTGTCGGCAAGAACAAGTCTGACGTGGAAGCGGTGATGAACCTGGGTTTCGGCGGCAGCGGCGATGAACTGGTCAAATCATTTGACGTGACCATGGAAGGATGGGAAACCGTGGACGGAGTCAAGACCGCCCGGCTGCGGCTCGTCGGCAAGTCTGAGGATTTGAAGAAATTGTTCAAGAGCGCCGTCTTATGGATTGATCCGGAAAGAGACGTCCCGCTAAAGCAGCAGTTCTTCGCCAGCGTCGGCGACTACCGCCTGAACCACTACACCGGAATCAAGCTGAACGCCAAGCTGGGCAATGATCTTTTCCAGCTAAAAACCAAACCCAATACCCAGATTGTCCGCCCTTAGCAGGCCGCCCTTGCGGTACACTGGTTCCATCCCGCCGGGGCGGTTTGCGGAACGCACCGCTCGTTGCAACGTGGCATGGTGGTTTGTGCTTTGGTCCGCAACAAGCGGGACGGCGCGGGCATCTCAGTTGGTAAGGGTTCCTGGTTCTTCATGGCTAAAGTTTTCACCATCCCGGTCATGCCCGATCCCAGCCGCCGCCGGGGAAAGCAACGCAAAGACGATCCTCGCTTCATTGACGGACAACGCGTCCTGGTCAACGCCATCAAGTACCTTACCCAACAGGACCGCGGCCAAAACCGCGCCGCCATCCTGCTGCTGTCAGAGCACTTTCGCACGCGTTTCAGAATGTCTGACCATCCGGCAGATTCTCCGCAAAAGCTGCCCAAGTCTGATTGAAATTCATTTCCCATGGCCGCTTGCGGGGGGAATTCCGCCCTTAAACCATCGCTCCAGCCATCGCCGCTCACCTGATTTGTGGGTTGGTTCTTCCAACCGCCAATCCTCGCTCGAACCACTGCTTATCCCGTTCCTTTTGTTCGCGACTGCCCCGATGAGCCCCCAGCCGGAACCCCTTTGATCCAGACATCTTAGGAAATCAGGACCCATCCTCAATTTGCAGAATACGTAATTCCATATATGCACCTGGGAAAGGGTACAAAATTTAGCATGAACTGCCCTTTAATTCGTCTGTAAACTATTGATTTTAAGCGTATTTAAGTAAGGCATGATACTTGCACTTAGATTCGGTCAGGCGTGTGTATTCGCTCTAACACCGGGGGTATCAACAAAGCCTTGAAAGCCCGCCCCCTAGGCATTTTTTTAAAGACAGTAAACACAAAATCACCACAAATGGAGATGCAAAGGATGAATCGTAAACTGCGCGACGTATTAATCCTGGTCGCTTGTTTGGCATTGATCTGCATCCCGTCCTTTGGTCAGACCCAGAAGGGTTCACTAGCTGGTACAGTGACTGACCAACAGGGCGCGGTTGTGCCCAATGCTCAAATCAAGTTGACCAATACCTCTACCGGTATTGCCATGACAAGCACTACCGATAGCACCGGCTCCTTCCGGTTCAATTTGATTCCGGCGGGTGAATACAAGCTGGAAGCTGCAGCGCCGAATTTCAAGACCTCGGTGCAAACCGGCCTCATCGTTTCCGCCGGCCATGACACCGGCGTGGGCATCATCAAGCTGACGGTAGGCGCTCCCACCACCACGGTGGAAGTCACCTCGGAAGCTCCGCTCGTTGACACCACAGCAGCCCAGGTTACCAACACCTTCTCCGGCGTGGCCCTGTCAACGTTTGCCGGCGTGCAAGAAAACGAAGGCTTGGACCAGCTGGCGTTGTTTGTGCCTGGCACCAACTCCAGCCGCGACTCGTTCTTCTCCAACGCCAACGGCGGCAACGGCTTCAGCGTGAACGGCATCCGCGGCCGCAACAATGACCAGCAGATTGACGGTCAGAACAACAATGACAACAGCGTGGGCGGCCCCGGACTGTTCGTGACCGACGCCGAGTTTGTCAACCAGTACGTGCTGATTACCAACCAGTTCGGTCCGGAATACGGCCGCAACGCCGGTTCGGTAGTGAACATCGTGACCAAGTCCGGCGGCAACGCCTGGCACGGCAGCGTATTCGGCAGCGAGAACAACTCGATCCTGAACTCGCTGAACAACTTCCAGAAGAACTCGGACATTTGCGGAACCGATTGTCTGACCAAGCCCCCGCGCCTCAACGATGAATTCGGCGGCTTCACCATCGGCGGTCCCATCGTCAAGAACAAAGCATTCTTCTTCGGCGGTTTCGACCAGGAACTTATTTCCCAAAAGAGCGTTTTCACCACTAGCGCTCTCACGCCGACGCCAGCCGGCCTGGCGGCCCTGGCGGCTTGCTTCCCCACCAGCACCAGCTTGCAGGCCCTGACTGCGTTTGGTCCTTACGGCATCGCGGCCGGCAGTCCGACGCCCCTGGGCACTCCGGTAGCGGCGGTGGGCGCGTGCCCGGCTGCTTCCTTTGCCGGTGTAACCCGCACGGTTCCTCAGCCTGATCACATCTTTGACTTCATCATGAAGACGGACGTGCAGCTGAGCAAAGACACCATCATGGGCCGGTACATTTTCAACCGGAACAACTTCTTCAACGCCGGCGACAACGGCGCTGCTGGATACTTCTTCAACGTGCCCGCGCTGAGCCAGGCCACCCTGCTGAGCTGGACGCGCAACTTGAACGCCCACATGGTGAACGAAGCTCGCGTATCGTTCGGTCGTCTGAACGTGGAATTCGGCGGCAGCATCACCGGCCCGGCTTCCCCGGTTGCTGGTCAAATTGACACCGCGCTGGCCAATGTTCTGTTCAACTCCGGCACCCTGCTCGGCTTTGGACCGGCCACCAACATCCCGCAACAGCGCATTGTGAATACCTGGCAGGCCCAGGACAACTGGAACTACGTAATGGGCAAGCACCAGTTGAAAGCTGGAATCAACTGGACGTATCAGCGCTCACCCAACATCTTCCTGCCCAACATCAATGGCCAGTACCGTTTCAGCAGCTGGACCAGCTTCATGAACAACGCTCCCAACCGTATCCGCATCGCCAACGGGCCGTCCTTGCTCGATTTCCGCGAGTATGACACCTTTGCGTACGGCGGCGACGATTGGAAGATCCGGCAGAACCTGACCATTCAGCTGGGCTTGACTTGGTCTTACTACGGCCAGCCGGCCAACATCTTCAATGACATCACGGTTCCGCGTGAGAGCAACCCGGCAACCGCTTTCTGGGGCTCCACCGAGCCGGTGGGCAATCCTCCAGGATCCGGTGGCCCGTTCCTGAACCCCGGCGCGGCCATTCCGCTTTCGGCCCGCACGGTTCCTCTAATTCCGGCGCCCAAGAACAGCTTTGGTCCGGCCGTGGGCTTCACCTACTCGCCTCAGTGGGGCGGCTTCCTGACCGGCGGAGCCGGCAAGACCACCCTCCGCGGCGGCTATCGCATGTTGTACGATCCGCCGTTCTACAACATTTACCTGAACGTCTCCACGTCAGCGCCGGAAGTGTTCCTGCAGACCTTCAACACCGCAGCCACCCTGGCCGGCAAGACGTTGCCTGCCGTTCCGACAGGTCCCAACATCCGCGGCCTTCTGGCTCCATCTTTGCAGAGCGGCGTGTTCGATCCTCGCACGTTCGCCGAGACCCAGATCACTCCCAACTTTGGTCCTGACAAGGTCCAGAGCTGGACCCTGGGTATGGAGCGCGAGCTGACCAAAAACGCGGCCATTGAACTGCGCTACGTCGGCAACCACGCTTACAACCTGTTCCAGACGGTTGACGGCAACCCCATGGTCGGCACTGGCGTCGCATTTGGTGGTCCCGCGCCAGGATTGATCGACGATTTCCCGAACCTGGTGCCCGCGGGCGTGACCGCTTGCCCGGCTGCCCAGGCTTTTGCTCCGGTGGCGATTGGCCGTCAGGATTGCAATAACGGCATCAACCGCACCCGCACCAACACCGGGTACTCCAACTACCACGCAGCCCAGGTGGAATTCCGCGCCAACAACCTGTTCAAACAGTTGACGGTCCGGAGCTCCTATACCTACAGCAAGACCCTGGACAACGTGAGCGAAATCTTCTCAACCTTTGGCGGCGGTAACACCAGCTTTGCCGCTCAGAACCCGACCAACCAGGTCAACGGGCCTGGCGAGTACTCGTTCTCCGGTCTGGATTATCCGCACACCTGGAGCATCTTGTTCACCGAGCAGCTGCCGTTCTACAAAGAACAGCACGGCTTGGCCGGACACATCCTGGGCGGCTGGTCGGTTTCCGCCAACTACTTGATCGCTTCCGGTCAGCGTTACACACCTGCTCAATTCGGTTCAGCCTTCAGCAGCGCGAATGGCGACTATTATGACTTCGGGTACATTGCCAACTTCCCGGGTATTGATACCGCCCATCCGTTCATTGGCAACCTGAGCGCTCCCGTCACCGCAGTCGGCATTTTCTGCGGAGATGCTCTTAGTTCCGCCACCTGCGCCGGCGCAGGGCTGACCGACACTACGCTCATCAGCTTGAACCAGCTGAACGGTCCAGGCAACATCACCACTGTCACCAAGGACCAGGTTCGGTTCATTATGAACGCCTTTAATGCGCAGACTATTTTCGGAACTCCGTTTGGCAACGCGCCACGGAACCCGGCTCAGGATGCGCTCACCAACATCGCGAACGTGTCCATCTTCAAGACCGTGAAACTGGGCGAGCACGCTAACTTCCAGTTCCACACCACGTTCCTGAATGCCTTGAACCACAACAACTACACCAGTGTGGATCCGTTCATTGACGATGCGGGTCTAACCGGTGCGTTCAACGGGTTTGGCGATGTCACCCAGACTCCGAGCGTTACCCGCCGGATTATCTTTGGCGGCAAGCTCACTTTCTAACTTTTCGTAACCACTCTTCGCCCGCCGGCTTGTCCGGCGGGCTTTTTTATTTCCCTTCATCCGCCGTCCGGTTAAAATCTCTTTCATGAGCGACGGAAAGGGCCGCGCCGTGCCTGCCGGCCTGAAACTCCCCATCTATCTGGACAACCACGCCACCACGCCGCTGGACCCTGGGGTGCTGGACGCCATGCTGCCCTACCTGACCGGAAAGTTCGGCAACGCCGCCAGCCATAGCCACAGTTTCGGCTGGGAAGCCGAGGCCGCGGTGGAAGCCGCGCGCATGCAGATCGCCGCGTGCATCGGCGCGTCACCGGCGGAGATCGTGTTCACCTCCGGGGCCACCGAGAGTGACAATCTGGCCATCAAAGGCGTGGCGGAAGCCTGTCAGGACCGGGGCGACCACATCATCACTCTGGCCACCGAGCACAAAGCCGTGCTCGATAGCTGCAAGCGGCTGGAGAAATACGGGCGCCGCGTCACCTACCTTCCAGTAAAACCCGATGGCCTGATGGACCTGGACCAATTCTCCCGGGCTTTCGAAGACCGCACCGTTCTGGTGACCATCATGGCCGCCAATAATGAAACCGGGGTGCTGCAGCCGCTGGAGGAAATAGGCAAGATCTGCCGACAGCGCGGCGTGCTCTTCCACTCTGACGCAGTGCAGGCCCTGGGGAAACTGCCGCTGGATGTAAACCAGACGAACCTTGATCTGGCGTCGCTGACGGCTCACAAGTGTTATGGCCCCAAAGGCTGCGGCGCGCTCTACGTGCGCAGCCACCCCAGCGTGCGCGTGGCGCCCATGATTGACGGTGGCGGCCACGAGCACGGCATGCGCTCAGGCACGCTCAACGTAGCCGGCATCGCCGGTTTCGGCAAGGCCTGTGAAATCGCCCGCCAGGAGATGGCGGAAGAGAGCTGCCGGATGGCCGGACTGCGCAATCGCCTCCGCGACCGACTGCTTGCGGAATTGGACGAAGTCACGGTGAACGGCAACATGGAACACCGCTTGCCCGGCAACCTGAATGTAAGTTTTTTGGGTGTGGAGGGCGACGCGCTGATGGCGGCCGTCAATGACATCGCCGTTTCCAGCGGTTCGGCCTGTTCATCGGTGAAGGTGGAGCCGTCTTACGTCCTCAAGGCTCTGGGTTTGAGCGACGAAGCGGCCAATGCGGCCATACGCTTTGGCATCGGCCGCTTCAATACGGAAGCGGAAATTGATTACGCCGCCGGGCGAGTGATTGACGCGGTGAAGAAGCTCCGCCAAGGCTCGCCGCGGTACGCCAGCGCCAAGCGCGGCACGGTCTTCGGGAAAGGCCTAGGCAGCCCCTAGTTGCCGCGCATTTTCTTTACGTTCATCGCTATCAGCGAAAGAAAAGTCAGGCCCAAAGAGGACAGCAGCGCCGCCACGAACCGTTGCGCTATTGGCATCGCGACGATGAATTGAAGCCCGGTCTCCGTCCCGGGGCTGCGGAACAATTCCGCCAAACCAAACAGCGTCAGGAAAAATGCTGCGAAGATCTGCAATGCCAGGAAAATGTTGCTCAAGTATCCTCCCTCGCCTCTACGAACGCGATTGTATGCTACCCGTGCTGCTGGAGCACAGCGGAATCTTTTACGCCGGCCCGCCTCATTTGGTGACCGGCTGGGTTTCTTCCAGCACTACCTCGCGCAGAAACCGCGCAGCTTCTTCCGGCGGCGTAGGGTTGATGTAAAACCCCGTGCCCCATTCAAACCCGGCAATCTTGCTCAGCCGGGGGATGATCTCCAGGTGCCAGTGGTAATAGTCGTTGGCGTTTTCCTGGATGGGCGAAGTGTGCAGCACCAGGTTGTAGGCGGGATCGTCCAGCAACTGAATGGACTTGTTGAGCACGGTCTTCAGCATGCGCGCCAGGTTTTCATACAGGCTGGAAGGCGAATTCTCAAACGCTGACTCGTGCCGGCGCGGCAGGATCCAGGTTTCAAAGGGATAACGCGGAGCATAGGGGCACAGGGTGATGAAGTCCTGGTTTTCCGCGGCAACGCGCACCCGCGCCTCCATCTCCTGGCGCAGGATGTCGCAAAAGATGCAGCGCTCTTTGTTGGAGAAATACTTTTTGGCGCCTTCCAGCTCTTCTACCACCTGCTTGGGCAGAATCGGCAAAGCGATCAACTGCGAACACGGATGGTCCAGGGACGCGCCCGCGGACGCGCCGTGGTTCTTGAATACCATGATGTACTTGAAACGCCGGTCCTGTTTCAGGTCCAGGATGCGATCGCGGAAGGCCCACAGCACATCTTCCACGCGCTTGACCGGCATGCTGGCCAGGGTCTCCATGTGGTTGGGAGTTTCGATCACCACTTCATGCGCGCCGATGCCGTTCATTTTGTCGAACATGCCGTCAGCCTGGCGGTCAAGATCGCCCTCAATACCCAGGGCGGGGAACTTGTTGGGCACCACGCGCAGGTTCCATCGGGCTTTGTTGTGGCCGTTTTCGCTGGGACGGTAGGCCATGATCTCCGGAGGCGTCTTGTCTTCATTTCCGGGACAAAAAGGACAGAAAGCCGGGGCCGTGATGCCGGCATGCTCGCGGGAAAAATCACCGGGCCGCTTGGACCGGTCGGTGGAGATGATTACCCAGCGTCCGGTGATGGGATCTTTTCTGAGCTCAGGCACATACACTATCTTACAACCGGAGCAGGCGCGAGGTCATGCGGAACCCGTCGGCGGGGCATCAGGCGGGACGGAAGGCGTCTTTAAACAACGCAATCTCCGGCTTCTTGCCGGTCTCCAGATAGACGCTCACAATATCGAACCGGTGCGCAGGATGGCCTTTGATCTGGCGCAGGAACTCGCGGGCGACGTGCGAAAGGTCGCGCTGTTTCTCCGGATCAACCGCGGCTTCGGCGGGCTGGACCGCGCGCGTGGTCCTGGTCTTGACTTCGATGAAGCACAGCGTATCGCCTTCCCAGCCTGCCAGGTCAAGTTCGCTGCGGCTGCGCGGGCTGCGGTAGTTGCGGGCGATGATGACGTAGCCATTCTCGCGCAGATAGAAGTAGGCTTCTTCTTCTCCGCGACGCCCGGTGCGCAGATGCTCGGGCTGGGCTTTCCCGCCGGGCAGGATGCGCGCGGCGGAATCAAGGGCGCGGAGGGCGAAGCGGACAATCTTTCCCGATCGAAGCATAAAAACAGGCCGCGAATCAACGCGAATGAACACGAATCATAGCAAAGCTAATGCTGGATTCGCGTTTTTTCGCGTCAATTCGTGGCCAAGTTTGTTACTGCTCTTTTTCCACAATTCCGATGCACTCTTCCAGCACGTCCATGGCAATGTCCGCCTGCTCCGGCGTCAGGATCAGCGGAGGCGCGATGCGGATGGAGTTTTCCCCGGCGCCCAGGAACAGGATGCCGCGTTCAAACGCTAGTTCCACGATGCGGTCACGTTCGTCGTGCGCCGTGGCGCGGGTGGCCTTGTCTTTCACAATCTCCACGCCGATCATCAGGCCGCGCCCGCGGACGTCGCCCACCATGGGATGCTTTTGCATCCACGGAGTGATGCGCCGCAGAATGTGATTGCCCACAACTTCCGCGTTGCGAATGGCGCCTTGCTCCAGAACGTTCATGGTAGCCAGCGCCGCTTCAATACAGATGGGGTTGCCGCCAAAGGTTGACGCGTGCGAACCCGGCACCCAGTCCATGATTTCCGCGCGGGACATGGTGATGCCCAGCGGCATGCCGGAAGCAATGCCCTTGGCTACGGTGATAATGTCCGGCTCCACGCCGGTGTGCTCGATGGCCCACATCTTGCCGCTGCGTCCGGCGCCGCATTGCACTTCGTCGGCCACCAGAAGGATTCCGTGCTTGTCGCAAATCCGGCGCAGTTCCTGCATGTATTCCTTGGGCGCAGGCACGTACCCGCCTTCGCCCTGGATGGGCTCGATGAAAATCGCCGCGCACTCTTCCGGTGGCATGATGGTCTTGAAGATGCGGTCTTCAATGAAGCTGACGCATTCCTTCAAGAACTGCGCTTCCGTCTGGCCCTCCGGACGGCGGTAAACATACGGGTACGGCGCGTGCACCGCGCCGGGGACAACAGGGAAGAAGCGGCGGCGCTGCTGGACCTTGGAGGCCGTCAGCGAAAGCGAGCCCATGGTCCGGCCGTGGAACGCGCCGTAGAATGCGATGATGCCCTGGCGCTTGGTGTGATACCGCGCCAGCTTCATGGCCGCTTCCACCGCTTCGGTGCCGGAGTTGCCGTAATACACGCGCACCGGCCCGGACATGGGCGCGGTGTTGGCCAGGCGCTCCGCCAGGGTGATCATGTTTTCGTAATAAAAGTCCGTGCCGGACATGTGGATCAGCTCGCCCGCCTGCTTCTGGATGGCGGCCACCACCTCCGGATGGCAATGACCGGTGGAGCAGACGGCGATTCCCGACGAAAAATCCAGAAACTCGTTGCCGTCAACGTCTTCAATGATGCAGCCGCGGCCGCTCTTGGCCACCAGCGGATAAGAACGTGTATACGAAGGCGAAATGTACTGCGCGTCGCCCTTCAGAATCTTCTGTGCATTGGGGCCCGGCAGCTTGGTGCGAATCTTGGGTCCAGCGCTAATGGATGGCGCGGCAGGTGTCATCGTTGTGGTCGGCATAGTCATCCTCTTTGAAAAAAACGGTTGCGTGTGGATGCATTCAGCATAGTTTCATGGAAACCGGAACAAAGCTGAAGGAAAAACAGAGGGGGACTTGATGCCGGGATTAGTCGCCGGCGAAGAGGTTGGCGCGCGCGTGCGACGGCAGCACCGCCAGGTAGCGGCGCGGGCAGACCAGGAAATCCACCCAGCAAGCCAGAGACCGCTCCGGTGAGTTGAGTGAAAACCAGGATGTGCGCGCATTCTTCATGGTCAGCCATCATTATACTGCTAAATTACGATGCTTTTGGCGGTTACTATGGTGCCGTGGGCTACTAAATTGATGCCTTTCGCATTTTTTCGCATCGTAGAACGTGCGGTGCGCGTCAGATGATAGTAGTTTCCGTCATGAATCCAGCCAACGGTTCCCAACATCGCGTCCGTATGATCACGGCTTTTGCCGTGCTCTATGTGCTGTGGGGCTCTACTTACCTGGCGATGCGGATCATTGTTCGGGACATGCCGCCGTACGTGGCTGGGGCCGTCCGCTACCTGATTGCCGGGCCCATCATGCTGGCGGCGTGCGCCATGGCGGGACGCCAAATCCGCCTGACCCGCGGCGACTTTCTCCGCCTGCTGGTGATTTCCGTCCTGCTGCTGTCGCTGGGAAATATTGGCGTGCTATGGGCGGAAGAGTATGTCTCCAGCGGCCTGGCGGCGCTGATTGTGGCGCTGGTCCCCATCTGGGTGGTGATGATTGAAGCCTGGATCTTCCGCGCCGGACGCATGACTGCACAAGGCCTGGTGGGTCTGGCCCTGGGCATCGTAGGCCTGATGGTCCTGCTCTGGCCGCGCATTGCCGCCGGCACCCATCTGTCGCGTCTGGAGCTGTTTGGCGCGGCGATTCTGGCAGCAGCGTCATTTCTCTGGGCGCTGGGCTCGGTTTTCTCCCATCGCTTTCAGCTTACCGTGGGCGTGTTTGCCGCGGCTGCGTGGCAAATGACCCTGGGTGGGGCGGTCAATGCCTTGGTGGCCGGCGCCACCGGCCAGTTTCAGCACACCCGCTGGAGCGCGCCGGCGCTGGAAGCCATTGCCTACCTGGTGGTGTGTGGATCATGGATGGGATACACCGCGTACATCTGGCTGCTGGAGCACGTGCCCACGCCCAAAGTCGCGACCTACGCTTACGTGAACCCCATCATCGCCGTGTTCCTGGGATGGCTGATCCTGCGCGAAAAGGTGGACGCCTACATGTTCGTGGGGACGGCGATCATCATCGGGTCGGTGGCGCTGGTGAATACTTCAAAGCTCAAGCGCGTGGAGAGCCGGCCAGCCGAGAATGCAGAGTTGCCTGCGGTGAATGTGGCGGGAGACTGAGGGGAAATTGGTAATTGGGTAATTTAGTAATTTGGCAATTGAAGAAACGTTGAGGAGCGGCTGTTTTTTCAATTACCCGATTACCAAATTACTAAATTACCAATTTGTAGCTATTTCCTCTTCCACCTGATCCCATCCTTGGTATCTTCCACAATAATGCCCGCTTCGGTGAGCTGTTTGCGGATGGCGTCTGACTTGGCGAAGTCGCGGGCCTTCTTGGCGGCGTTGCGCTCGGCGATGAGGCGTTCAACGTCAGCATCAGTGATTGCATCGCCGGAGATCGCGGAGCCTTCCAGCTTGCCGTGCGACTCGGCCCAGGCGGCGACGCGCGCAATCTTCTCCGCGTCATCGTCTTTGAGAACGGCAAAGATTTCATCAAATTGCTGCAGGGCGGCAAGCAGCGGGCCCTTGTCATCTTGCTTCAGGCTGCCCTGGTCGGCTGCGGTGTTGGCTTCGCGGACCATATCAAACATCGCCGCCAGCGCGCGCGCGGTGTTCAGATCGTCTTCCATGCCGGCGCGCATCTCGCGCTGGGTCTTGTCCGCCAGATCTTGTATTGCAGCGTTCTTTCCCGGCGCAAGCTGGGCCCTCTCAATGCGCGATTTGAATTCGCGCAGACGCTCCACGGATTTGGCGCCCTGCTCCAGCCCGGCGAAAGTAAAGTTGAGCTGCTTGGTGTAAGGAACGGAAGTCAGCAGAAAGCGAATCGCCGACGGCTTGTGGCCTTTCAGGACCAGATCGCGCAACGTGTAAAAGTTGCCTTCGCTCTTGGACATCTTCTTGCCTTCCACCAGCAGAAAGCGGACGTGCATCCAGAAGCGCGCGAATGTTTTCCCGCTGAGCGCTTCGGACTGTGCAATTTCGTTTTCGTGGTGCGGGAAGGTCAGGTCTTCGCCGCCGGCATGCAGATCAAAACTGTCTCCCAGATACTTCATGGACATCACCGAGCACTCAATGTGCCAGCCGGGACGTCCCGACCCGATCGCGCTTTCCCAGAAGGCCTCGCCCGGCTTGGGCGCCTTCCACAGGGCGAAGTCGCGTGCGTTGTCTTTCTCGTATTCGTCCACATCCACACGCGCGCCGGCTTCCATGCCGCCAAAATCCTTTTTCGACAGTTTGCCGTAGCCGGGAAACTTGGCGATGCTGAAATAATAGGATCCATCATCCGTGCGATAAGCAAAGCCCTTGGCTTCCAGCTTCTTGATGAACTCCGCCATCTCGGCTATGTGCTCAGTGGCGCGGACCAGCGTTTCCGGATGCTCCAGGTTCAACGTGGCGCTGTCTTCCAGGAACGCTTCTTCGTACTTGCGGGTGTATTCCTGGACGGTCTTCTGTTCGCGCGCGGCATTGCGGATGATCTTGTCGTCCACGTCCGTGATGTTCATGACGTGCTGCAGCTTGAAGCCGCTTTGTCGCAGAAACCGCCGCAGCAGGTCCACCGCGACAAAGGTGCGGAAGTTGCCGATGTGCCCGTAGTCGTACACCGTGGGACCGCAAGCGTACATGCGCACGGTGTTGTCTTGCGACGGCGCAAACTCCTCGACCTTATTGGAGAGCGTGTTGTAGAGCCTGAGCGGCATGGTTCAGTGAAAGGAGATTGTAGCAAAGCAGCCATCATCTCTTGGCCATTGGCCGTTGGTATTTGGCTTTTGGATGACCGGCTCTTGGCTGGCCGCGTGGCCGCTTACTCCAACTGCATGCTCTTGAGAAATGATTCGAAATCCGTACTGGCTTTGTCGCGCACGGATGCCGCCGTGTCCAGCAGCACCAGATAATAGATCGGCCCGCTGAGGCGATGCATAGTTTCATTAGGATGGTAATACTGGACCTTGCCCGGCTCTCCCTTGGGTGGCTCTGAAGGTTGCTCGAAGATAAGGCCCGGATATTCAGGAGCGTCCCGTTTGAATGCGACAAAGAACCCGTGGCCGTCCCCGGCCTTCCCGTAGGCCTTCGGCTTCAGCGCTTCAAGAGCCAGACATTCTTGCACAGGACATGCGATGGCCTGGACCGGCTCGTGTGACTGATTAGCCAGAAACGATTTGAGAAAGTCTTCCAGGCCTTCTCCGGTCTTCGGGGGGCGCGCAAGTATCAAAATGTTAGGAATTACCTGGTCGCCATTCCCAGCGTAGGGCCCAGTTTCGAACTGGACAACAGCAAGTCCATTCTTGATGTCAGGAATGGATGTCTTCCAGTTCTCCGGGGCCACAAAAGCGAACCCATGCATTGTGTCCGTAAAGGTGACCTTGGCGTCAGACTGCCGTGCGTTCCAGACCTGCTTCGCAGTGTAATCGGTGGACGGGTCAGGCTGCGTGATTCTCTCTCGCAGTATCCGAATATAGATGTCGCGCAAGGACGAAGGCCCACCTTTGAACGCGAGAATATGATCTGCGGCGCGCAATCCGTGCGCAGGCATGTTCGCTTGCACAGAGCACTCGAGATAATCGTCCCAGAAGTTGGCGGGCAACTCTCTCCATTCGTGCGCCTGCTCCACGGCCAGGAACTTCTTCATCCCATCCAACATGAGAAACGTTTGGCACTCATGGATCGCGAGAAACCACGGGCCACTCGGATCGTTGGGAGCCAGCGCCAGCGCCTGATTGAGCATCTTCACGACAATGTCGTGGGCATTTTCAACGTCGAGATTGTAGGCGTAGTGCGCAACCAGACCGGTCAGCAGGAGCAGCTCTGCATTGTCTGGCGCGGCTGCAGCGGCTTTCTGCAATTCACTCAGGTCCTTCTTCAACTGCGACGCAACCTTCTTCTTCGGCGTATCGTAGCGCCATTTGTCGCTCCACTGGCGCACCATGTCCTCCACCTTGTCCACGTCCTGGTAAGCCTGCTGGACCGCCGGAACCTGTGGCAGCTTTTCTGGATGGATATCTTTTACCCGTCCAAAGGCAGGCGATGCCATAGCGAACAGCGCAGCGCTCCATGCCACGACTTTGATGAAGGAATTCATGATCTTGGGAGCTCGATTAACCCTCTCTTACCCTCCATCCTCCGGCGCCTTCGACGATGCGTGATGCCGCAGCTCCATGGCTACCCGCACCACGTAGTGCACGCCCGACAAGATGGTCAATCCCACCGTGGCATACACGCCAAAGTGTTTGCCGGCGTGGATCCAGCGCGCCGCGGAAACTTCGCTCATCAGGGCGAATGGTACGGTGACAATCTGCGCCAGGGTATTGGCTTTCCCCAGCCAACTGGGGCGGAAAGTGCGCATGGTCCCCGTGGCGTAAAGCAGAGTGCAGACAATCACAATAAGGATGTCACGGCTGAACACCAGCACAGTGACCGGCCAGCGGATCAAATGAAAGACGGCGAGCACCAAGAACATGGTGCTGAGCAGCAGCTTGTCGGCGATGGGGTCCAAGTATTGGCCCAGCGTGGTTTTCTGCTGCAAGAGCCGTGCCAGCAGGCCGTCAAGCCCGTCCGTAATCCCGGCCACAACAAAGATGACCAGCGCCCAGGTATAAGCGTGTTGCTGGACGGCGATCACGATGAACGGAATGAAGATCAGCCGCAGCAGCGTAAGCAGGTTAGGAGCCGAGCCAAGCTGGCGGATCAATGAGAGGGCTCCTGTAAAAACTTGTGGATGTCCCAGCCGGTATGGGCAGCAAACTGCTCGGCCAGAGAAGGCAGTTCGCCTGTCCGCGCGTCAATTTCAATCTTCTGTACGCGATGCATGGGGAAGAACACGATGCTGGCGGTGGCGGCTTCGCCCGACTTGACCAGTTGCATGAAGTCGTCCAGGGACTGCAAGTCTACGCCGCGCACGCTGGCCCCGGCCGGAGTAAGCGCCAGCAGAACGCCCCAGAACTTTTCCCGCGGATTATGTAACGTAACCAGAACAAGTTGTCCGGTGTCCATGAGTTGGCCGCACGCCCCAATCCATTGATTTCAGCGGATTTGCCGCAAAAATGCAAGGGTAGAGGAGGCATGAGGGCTCTAGTACAATGACTGCCGCTTGCCAGAACGCGGCATGACCATCGGTTGGCGACGCCGCGATCCGAACGAAATAAAGTACGTTTTTTGCACAACAACAACTCCATACAGAGGCTGACGACGATGCAACAGGCAGATGACGGCCAAGCACACGAAGCCCCAAGTGAACCGCAGGGTCCAGACACCGACACGCCCCGTTGGAGCATCGCCACCCGCGTGGCCTTCCGTCTGGTGTTTGCCTATCAGATTCTCTACAGCTTCCCGTTTCCTCTGAACATGATTCCAGGGACTGACATTCTGTTCGGCTGGTATGAAACGTTGTTCGTCAAGATGACAGTTTGGACCGGCGCGCACATTCTGCACCTGAGTCGGCCGATCGTCTATTCCCCCAACGGCAGCGGCGACTCGCTGTTCGCCTGGGTACAGAACCTGGTGCAGCTCATGATCGCCATCGCGGCGGCCGCCATCTGGACCTTTCTGGACCGCAAGCGTCCCAGCTATCGTTCCATGCAGGAGTGGCTGTGGCTATATGTCCGGATTGTCCTGGGCTCTACTCTAATGAGTTATGGCGCGTTCAAAGTGATCAAGGCCCAGTTCCCGGACTTGTGGCTCTGGCGTCTTCTGGAGCCGTATGGCGCCAGCTCTCCCATGGGCCTGCTCTGGACCTTCATGGGTTACTCCAAGACCTACAACGTGTTTACCGGATTGGTGGAGTTTGTAGGCGGCGCGCTGCTGTTCGTGCCCCGGCTGGCGACGCTGGGTGCTCTTCTCGCGATCGGAGCCATGACCAACGTTTTCATCCTGAACATGAGTTATGACGTGCCGGTCAAACTATATTCTTTCAACCTGCTGCTGATGGCCGTGTACCTGATGGCCCCGGAGGGACGCCGCATGCTGAATGTCTTCGTCTTGAACCGGCCGGCGGCCGCGGTACCGCATCCCGCGCTGTTCCGGAGGAAGTGGCTGAATGTAAGCGTATCTGTCGCGCAAGCCGGTTTGCTCCTCTACCTGGGCGGCTTCTGGTTGAACCAAAGCTACCAGCAATACAAACAGGTTGGCGACGGCGCACCCAAGCCTGCGCTTTACGGCTTCTACAACGTGGATGAGTTCATCGTGGACGGGCAGGTGCGTCCGCCCGTCTTTACCGACGAGACGCGCTGGCGGCGATTCACCTTTGAACGCTACAACCTGGTGGGCATCGTTTTGGCGGGCGGCCCCGTCGAGCGCTATAAGATCAAGCTGGATAAATCCAAGCAAAGCCTGGAATTCACCAAGACAAACGATCCAAGTTGGAAATCCAGGTTTGCTTTTGACCAGCCCGCAGCCGACCTGATCACGCTCAGCGGCGAGATGGACGGCAAGAAAATTCAGGCCAGACTGCGCAAGGTCGAGTTGAAGGGCTTCCTGCTTTACGAGCGGGGCTTCCATTGGATCAGCGAATCTCCGGTGAATCGCTGACCCCCAACTCAGCCTTCAGTCACACGGCTTCGTTCAATCGGTTTTTGTTCACACGGCTTTTGTTCACACGGCTTTCGTCCACGCGGCTTTCATTCAAGCGGCTTGTGTTTAAACGGCTTTTGTTTAAACATCAAGGCGCTTTTCGTACGGCGCCAGTTCGCCGTGTTCGAGATATCGCCGCAGGATGCGCAAGTACATCGCCCAGCAGTAGTTTGAAATCCGCCAGTGTTGGTTGGGTTGCGGCCAGCCTGTGTGGTGGAACTGGACAAAGGTGCTGCCATCACGCGGCTGCAGATGAAAGCCGATGCGCGTGCCCGTCCAGTCAGCGTCAGCGCGTGTCATCTGCAGCTCAAAAACGGAGTTGGGAGCGCACTTGGTGACCTTGGCCCGCCAGTCATACTGCGGGCCGAACCACAGTTCGAATTCCGCACCGTCGCGAGCCTCGCCGGCAGAGCGCTTGGTCCACCAGGCATCCAGGCCGCGCGGCGTGGTCACAGCGTCAAAGATTTTGTCGGGAGAAGCCTTGATGGGGAAGTCGTGAAAAATGTCGGCCATTGGCGGGACCTCCGTTAGCCGGGGGAAAGCCAAGCATACTTGAATTGCTGAGGCCGGAGCAATGCGGTGTAGGCCGGCGAACAAGCTCAGACGCTATCCGTATTTCGCTCGTCCGCGTTTTTCTCTACGGCCTCAACGCCCTCTGCGGTAAAATGGTCAAATCTGCTGGATGTAGGCGCGTAGCTCAGTTGGTTAGAGCGCTACCTTGACACGGTAGAGGTCTGGGGTTCGAGTCCCCACGTGCCTACCATTTATCTCATTTCATGGCGTTCACGTACGTTCTTCGGAGCACCACGAGCGGCAGGTTTTATATCGGTTCGGCGCTCAAGCTGCAGGAACGGCTTGATGAACATGCACGCGGGCATAGCCCATACACGAGGGGGCGTGGACCGTGGAAGTTGGTCTACCAGGAACAATACTCAACGTTGGCTGAAGCTCGCCGCCGTGAACGCCAGCTGAAATCGTGGAAGTCACACCGATCGATTCAAGAACTCATCGACAAGAAGTTGGTTTAGAGCGTCCCGGCTCGCCGGGAAGGTCTGGGGTTCGAGCCCCCACATGCCTGCCACATCTTTTCCCGCCAAGAGCGGCGCTTTCGCACCATCGTGACCTGCCCGATGAAAGGCTCCCGTCATTCCACTTCGATGTCATCAGTCTGCCTTCCCTTTGCGATAGAGCTTGTAACCTCGGTAAAGCAGCGCGAGGGAGACCCAGCCGAACGCAACCACAAGCGCGTACGCCGGCACACGGGGAAAAAAGGCAAAAAGAAGAGAGAAGGCGAGGAGCAACGTGCCAGTTACCAGGAGGATTTGTGCTTCCACCGGCTCTAGCACGCGCCGGCTGGTGAAGGCTGCGCCGACGGCATTGCCGATGCGGATGGCCCCGGCCGCGGCACGCCCAATGCTTCCTCCGCCCCTGGCTGTAGCGGCAACGGCGTGGCGCGGCTCGCCCGGGGCACGGACCTTTCGCTTGATATCCAGGACTATTTCTGTTGCGTTGGTGAGGTCCTGAAGGTACATCTCTTCCATCTGGCCGGCGAAGGGTTCGTCTTCGATGACTGCGTCCAATTCGCAGTTACCCAGCCAGCTCGAGATATTCAGGTTGGTGGAACCGACGCGCGCCCACCGCCCGTCAGTCACTGCTGTTTTCGCGTGCACCATGGTGCCGTTCCACTCGAACAGGCGCACGCCCGCCTCCAGGAGTGGCCGATAACCCGCTCGCGAAAGCGGTCTGATGAGAGGAAGGTCCGTGGCATTCGGCACCAGCAGGCGGACATCAACGCCGTCTTGTGCTGCGGCCCTCAATGCCTGTACGTAGGGGGTTGTGCCCGCGTAATAGGCATCGGTGAGCCACATTTTCTTCCTCGCCAGTGCAGCCACCATTTGGTCCAGGCGGAACAAGCCGGCCGTGGCAGGCTCAGTCGCAACAATGCGGACGTTTGCATTTCCTGCTGCTGCGAGCGTGCCGTTGCTGGCGAGTTCATCTTCAGCGATGGGCTCGCCCATCGTCGCCCAAACCTGCGCGAATGCGCGCTCAACGTCAGCGACCGCGGGCCCGCGCACCGACACACCCGTATCGCGCCACGGCTGAATGTTCTTGGCCGGGTCGCCGACCCACATCCGGCCAACACACAGACCGGTGATAAAGCCAACTTCGCCATCCACGGCAAGCATCTTGCGGTGGTCCCGCGAGAGCCACCCAAATGGAGAATCAAAACGCGGCGGGTTATAGCAACGCACCTCAACGCCACCGGCACGCAAATAGTCCCAGAACTTGCGCGAAGTCTTGCCCAGCCCGCCCATCCAATCGTAGATAAGTCTTACTCGCACGCCTTCCCGCGTCTTTGCGATCAATGCTTCGGCGAACATGCGTCCTGTTTCGTCTTCGTGGATGATGTAGCTCTCGAAGTGAATGTGCTGTTTGGCCGTGCCGATTGCTTCGAGCCATGCGGGATAGTTCTCACGCGCGTCTTTCAGCAAGCGCACGCAATTGCCCTCGATCAAGGGCGCGCCGGCGGCTCGCGAAAAAGCGCGGTCTGCGATGGAGCGCAGCTCGGGCCGAAGCTGGCGTTCACTCCGGCGGGGGTTCTTGGAAGGTCTCATTCCCTGTCATTATGCTCCTCGGCGGCTGCACCTGGCCGACGCGCGGATCCCCAAGCTCGGGCAGCGGACACCGGTGGTGACGGTGGTCGAAGACTAACGCGCTCGAATCATCGCGCTCCTGGCCCGCGCAACGCGCGTCCGGCGTTGACGCCTGTCAGGCGGCCATCAGCAAACGTCAACTGGCCGTTGACGAAAACGTATTTCACTCCCACGGAAAGCTGCGCGGGCTGGGCGTAAGTAGCGTTGTCCAGGATGGTGGCGGGATCAAAGATGGTGATGTCCGCGAAGAAGCCTTCCTGCAGCAAGCCGCGCGCGGTCAGGTGCTCGCGCTGCGCGGGCATGGAAGTGATCTTGCGGATGGCCTGCTCCAGCGGCAGCAGCTTGAGGTCGCGGACGTAGTGTCCGAGAAAGCGCGGCATGCTGCCGAAGGTGCGCGGATGGGCGTGCGGCTCAAAGAGCGGCCCATCGAGCGGCATCTCACCGGCGTCCAGGCCGATGCTGGTGAAGGGCTGCTTGAGGCCGAATTGCAAATCCTCTTCGCTGGCGATGAAGTAGAGCGCGCTGGCCTGACCTTGGTCGGCCAGCACCAGGTCGAAGAGCGTGTCCAGCGGGTCTTTCTTCTGCTCCTGGGCGATCTGCGCGATAGTCTTGCCAGCGAGCGGCTTCAAGTCTTTGCTGACCACTGACGACAGCATCACCCCGCTGGCGCCGCCGCTCATAAGATAGAGGTTTTCCCATTCAGCGTGTTCTTCCGCCAACTCGGTCTTGATGCGCGCGCGGACGGCAGGATCGCGCAGGCGGGAGAGAGCTTTGTCCAGACCACCATCGGCGATCCACGGAGGCAGGGCGGAGATGAGCGCGGTCCCGCCGGCGACGTACGGATACATGTCGGCACGGACGTCCTGGCCGGCGTCGCGCGCCGCCTGAATCTTTGCCACCATTTGTGGCATGTTCCCCCAGCGCGGCTGCCCCGCCACTTTCAGATGGAAGATTTCCACGGGAATGCCGGCCTCGCGGCCGATGCGCAGAGCTTCGTCAATGGCCGCGATTTCGCTCTTGCCTTCACTGCGCATGTGGCTGGCGTAAATCCCGCCGTATTGCGCGGCGACTCTGGCCAGCTCAATCAGTTCTTCGGTTCTTGCGTAGTGGCCGGGAGGATAGATCAGCGCCGTGGAAACACCCATGGCCCCTTGCTGCATGGCCTGAGCCACCAGGGCCTTCATCTTTTCCAGCTCTGCCGGGGAAGGAGCGCGATTGTCGTCGCCCAATACGGCTTCACGCACCTGCGCCAGACCGACGTAAGTTCCCAGGTTGATGGGCGTACCTTGTTTCTCTAATCGACGGAAATAGCCGGCGAGGTCCGTCCAGTCAACTTTGAGGTGATACGGCTCCAGCGACGGCGCCAGCGCCTTGAGAGTGATCTCATTCTGTGGAGCGATGGAGCCGCCCTCGCCGGTAATCTCGCTGGTGATGCCTTGCGAAAGCTTGCTGATGGCGCGGTTGTCAATCAGCAACGAGCCTTCCGACTGGCCCAGCATGTCAATGAACCCCGGCGCTACCGCGAGACCGGCGGCGTCAATAAATTTCTTGGACTGAGCGTTGCTCAGCTTGCCGATGGCGGCGATGCGGTCGCCGCGGATGCCGATGTCGGCCAGATACCAGGGATTGCCGGAGCCGTCATAGATCTTGCCGTTGGTGATGACCACATCAAACGGCGCGACGGGCGTCTGTGCCGCGGATTGCTGAGAAAATGCCGCTGATGCAGCGAATCCGGCCGCGATCACGAACAGGATATGAGAACGCTTCATGGAATGCTCCTGGACGTCAGAACTGCTTTCCCAAGTGAAAGAAGAATTTCTTGTGGCCGGCCTCGCCCCAACTTCCGCCGAAAAAGATCGGACCGAAAGCGTAATCCAGAATCAATCCGGCTACACCATCTGCGGGAATTGGAGCACCGCCGATCCCGTAAGGCTTGGCGGCTTCAAGATACGCGGTGAGATAAAACCCGCCGCCGGGCAATGACGGAATGGCGTAAATGCGATGAAGATATCCCGCGCGTCCGTAAGCGTACTGGTTGGTGAGGAACTCGTTGGTCCCGTACGCGGCCATCCGCTGGGTGCCGCCCAGACTGAAGCTGGGCAGCCCATTGTTGGTAAAGCCAAGAGTTGATCCGCCGGAAGCCTTGAAGTAGACCGATTGGACGGACCCCAGCGACTTGAACACCCCCAGATCGCTTTCCGCGGTGGCGAAGTGGCGGTCGGCGCCGAGCCAGGCGTCATGCCATTGCACGGTTGACACCCACTCCACGCCGTTGCGCGGGACCACGGGCGCTTCCAGCATGCGCAGCGAAAAATCAAGGCGGTCGAGAGCGAACTTGACAGACGTTGTGCCGATGCGGTCGGAGGTAAACGGCAGCAGCGGAGCACCTACGATCTCTGACAGTTTGGCGCCGCCGCCTTCGTAGCCCACGCGCAGTTCAGCGTTGCGGCTGAAGATGTAGCCCACATCCAGCGCGCCGGCGATGGTGCGGAGCTGATAATGCGCGAGTTCATCCTGCCGGCGATAAATGGTGAAGGGTGACGACTCCGCGGTGATCTGCGGCGCCACAAACCAATGGCTGGAGGGCGACAGCGGACGATAGTACTCGGTGGCCAGGCCGTATTGCGATCCCAAGAGCACGTCGCTGCGCCACTCCGAGCCGATGCCGCCGATATCGAAAGCGGTGACCCGCGCGCCCAGAACAAAAAGAGGACTGCGATAGTCGCTGGCATTCAACTCAATCACCGGCTTGATCGTCGCGCGCGCGTAGTCGCGAGACGCGGCGTTAATGGTCAAGACGGTCTGGCCGTCCTGCCGGGCCAAATGGTAGCCTACGCGCGCGAATTTTCCCGTGCCCACGATCCGGTCCAGGTCGCGCTTCAAACGTTCCGACTGCGCCTCATCCAGCGGTTTTCCCGAGTAATTTGAAAGGCCGGAGCGGACCTGCTCCCTCAACGCGTGGTCGTCTATGGAAATGGTCATGGCCTGCGGCGATTCCGGCGCCTGCATTCCCGCCGGAATGCGCGCGGCGCGGTTGGACGTGTATTGCTTCCAGGCTTCGTCGTCCAGGCGCAGGGCCAACAGCTTGTCCTTGATTTCTTCGGCGGCTTGCTTCCCGCGGGCGATAAAGGCGTCATACTTGTCGTACTCGTTGGCTTTCAGGTCCGCCACGTTCACGTTGATCACAACATCGCTTTCCTTGAGCAACGCCAGGCTGCGCTTCTCATTGGCCCCGGTAACCACCAGCGCGGCCTCGGTGGCCAGTTCCACGGCGGAGATGTCTTTGTTGGGATCGACTGGCGCAGATTTCAGATGGATGGCGATAATCAGGTCCGCGCCCATGTCCTGCGCGACGCGCACCGGCAGGTTGTCCAACACTCCACCGTCAACGTACATTTTCTTGTCGTCTCGCACCGGGCTGAAGATTCCCGGAATGGACATGGTGGCGCGCAAGGCCATGCGCAGGGAACCGTCCTTGAAGACATAATCTTTGTCGAAGACGTCTTCTTTTTTGGTGACCATGTCCACGGCCACGCAGCGGAAAGGAATGGGCAAATCGTCAAAATGCTGCAGGTCCCAGTAAGGCCGGGTCACGCTGTCCAGCAACAGGCCGACCTGATGCCCGGCGTTGAACGCTTCCGGCAGGCGCAGACCTTTGCGAAACGCAAAGTTCAGCGAGTTAGGGTAAGTGCGCTGGTCCTCTTTGCGGCGGAATGCCAGGTCGCCATAGTCAATGCGGTCGTAAAGCACGGAGTCCCACTTGATGCGCTTCACCAGACGGTGGATCTGCGCCGGCTTGTATCCCATGGAGTACATCCCGCCGACCAGAGCTCCCATGCTGGTCCCCGCCACGTAGTCCACGGGAATGTGGTTGTCCTCCAGCCATTCGATGACGCCGATATGCGCTAGGCCGAACGCGCCGCCGCCTTCCAGCACCAGGCCGATCTTCAATCTTTGCGGCCGCAGCGGCTGCTGAGGAAGAAGATCACTGGTCTGCGCGAGCACCGGCAGGGCGAACAGAGCGGCAATGAGCAAGCGACGGAACATGACGACTCAAAACATGGTCCCCGCAAGAACCACGATAGGGGAGTATAAATCCAAAGCAATGAACCGTGACCAAGGGCAGGACTCCAACTCGTTCGTTCGACAAAAAGGTACAATGCCTTGTTCGCGGGACCACATGAACCAATTTCTTCTCATTGGAGACGGACAATGACCATGAAGAACCTTGCCGCATTTGTGATCCTCATTTTGGCGGTCGGCCTGGCCGCCGCGCAACAGCATCCATCACCCAGCCAGCCCCAACCGGCGACGCTGATGACGGGATACGGAAACCTGCATCATCCGGTGACCACCAGCAACCCTGAAGCCCAGATGTTTTTTGACCAGGGTCTGCGCTTGATCTACGCCTTCAACCACGACGAAGCCGCGCGCTCGTTCGAACGCGCCGCACATCTTGATCCCAAACTGGCCATGGCTTACTGGGGCATCGCGGAAGCCGTAGGGCCCAACTACAACGATCCCGCGGATCCTGACCGGTTCAAACACGCGCATGAAGCCATCCAGAAAGCCCTGGACCTTTCCTCCGGCGCTTCCGCCAGCGAGAAGGCCTACATCGCCGCACTGGCCAAGCGTTTTCCCGCCGATCCCAAGGCTGATCTGCGCCAGGCGGCGGAAGAATCCCGTGACGCCATGCGTGACGTGGTAAAGCAATTTCCCGACGACCTGGATGCCGCCACGCTGCTGGCGGAAGCCAGCATGAACCTGCATCCCTGGGGGCTCTGGCATGTGGATGGCTCGCCGGAACTGGGGACCGAAGAAATCGTCGCCACGCTGGAATCTGTGCTGAAGCGCGATCCCAACCACATGGGCGCCATCCACTATTACATTCATGCGGTGGAGGCGTCGCCCAACCCGGAGCGCGCGCTGGCCTCCGCCAACCGCTTAGCGGCCCTGGCTCCCGCCGCGGGACATCTGGTCCACATGCCGGCGCACGTGTATATCCGGACCGGGGATTTTGAGGCGGGCATCAAAACCAATCAGGCGGCTGCCGCCGCGGACCGCGCGTACATGCAGTCGGGCGGGATTCCGGGGATTTATCCCGTGATGTATTACAGCCACAATCTGCACTTCATCGCCATGTGCGCGAGTATGAACGGGAATTATGCTGAGTCGCACAAAGCCGCGGAGATGCTGGTGGCGCATGTGGGTCCGCATGTGAAGGACATGCCGCCGCTGGAAGGCTTCATGACCATCCCCATGGCGGTGGAAGTGCGCTTCCACAAATGGGACCAGATTCTGGCTATGCCGCAACCGGACAAGGCCATGCAAGTCGCCACCGTGTTCTGGCACTTTGCCCGAGGTATGGCGTTTGCCGGAAAGGGCAACGTCAGCGACGCTGAAGCAGAATTGAAGATCGTCCACCAGGCTGCGGAGCAGACCCCACCGGACGCCGTCTTCGCCATGCCGGTGAACAACAAAGCGAAAGACGTGCTGACCATCGCCGACAACGTGCTCGGCGCGAAGATCGCGCTGACCAAACACGATTCCGCGGCGGCGCTCTCCATGCTGGGCAAAGCCGTGACCCTGCAGGACACCCTCAAGTATGACGAGCCGCCTGACTGGTTCTTCCCCGTGCGCGAACAACTCGGCGCGGTGATGCTGATGGGCGGCGACGCCGCCGGCGCGGAGAAAGTCTTTCGCGAAGACCTGGAGCGCAATCCCCGCAACCCGCGTTCGTTGTTCGGACTGAGCGCCGCGCTCAAAGCGCAAAAACGCACGTACGACGCGCAGTTCGTGGACGACCAGTTCCAGGCGAACTGGAAGAGCCCAGAGACCAAACTGAGAGTTGAAGACCTGACTTGATGCTCCGCCGGCGAAATCCGCAGTGAAGCTGGACAGAGCTGGTCTGTCCGCAGTGCTGCTTATTTCACGGCTGAAGTGATATTGATTTTGGCCGTGAACTTGATTTCGCCGCCATCTTGATATTCGGCGATGGCCCGCACCACCGCCGCGTCTACTTCCGCGCGGCGCTCGGCGGGAATGGATTGCAGCAGCGGAGCAAACGGCACAGTGACTTCCTGAAAATACTCCCAGACTTCTGCGGGAGTGCCCGGCCAGGTCCACGGCACGGTGGTGAAGTTCTCTTCCACCGTTTCGAAGCCCGCCGCACGTAATCCGCGGGCGAGAAGTCCTGGCTGTCCGAAGGCGAACATCTTTCTTGCCGCCTCAGGAATGCTTCCACCGGACAGGGCCTTGAGCACGGTGCCGATGGTGGAAGAGAAATAAGGTTGTCCCATCACGCCCCAGGCCAGCAGGACCGCGCGGCCGCCGGGCTTCAGCACGCGATGCATTTGACGAAGCGAGTTGGGCAGGTCGGGAAAGAACATTACGCCAAGCCGGCAAGTGATACGGTCAAATTGGGCGTCGGCGAAGGGAAGCTGCCGGGCGTCGCCCAGCAGGAAGCGGATGTTCTCAAGTCCGCACTGTGCAGCGCGCTCTTCCGCAATCTTGAGCGGAGCGGAAGAAATATCTAGGCCTACCACCGAGCCGTTTCCTTCGAGCTGTGCAGCAATGGAGATGGCGGGTTCGCCGGTCCCGCAGGCGATGTCCAGCACCTGCATTCCGGGCGCGATTTGCGCGGCGGCAATAATGGCCTCCGTCATGCCCCTGCCCATGGCGGCGGATTGTTTGCGCCACTTCTGGCTGGCTTGGTTGCGGGCAAAACTGTTCCAGTCCGGGTTGTGGGCTGAGCTCATGAACCTCTCCGAGCCAGTCGCAACCGGCTGCTGGGGTGGAATTATACAAATGCCGCGCTCGCATCCGATGCCAGCCATGGGTAATGAGTTAGCTTGGGTCCTTTATCAGTTTTCGTCTGGCAAGCGCAGCCGCGTCGTGTGACGCGAATCACGGGCGCAGAGGGCGGTTCAACCAGAAGATATGAGAAGGTTAGAGGCCCTTGACAATATATCTATATGGTTATATAGTGATTTACGATCAATCAAGGAAGGCCATCCAGAGATGCCCTTGAACCTGAGCGAGAGAATGACCGAACTGGTGGCGCAGCGCTTTCGACTGCTGGGCGAACCGATGCGGCTGCGCATCCTGCAGTTACTGGAACAAGGCCCCAAGCCGGTGAATGACATCGTCGCATCCCTGGAAAGCAGCCAGCCCAATGTGTCCAAGCATCTCCAGGCGCTATGCCAGGGCGGGCTGGTCAGCCGGCGGCGCGAGGGGCTCAACATTTTTTACGCAATCGCTGATCCCATGGTTTTCAAGCTTTGCAATCTGGTCTGCCGCAGCGCAACGGAACACACCCGCGCACAACTGGCGGAACTGGACGCGGCGCCGTCCGTTACGGAACGAAGACGCGCGAAGAATTCGCGGTAATCGAGGCGCTGCGAACCGGTATCCGCAGATGTGGCGTGAGAGGGACCACGCAGACGAATTGAGGTAGCGTGATGAAATATAACGCCGGATTCCTTCCATCGCTGGGAGTGCTGCTGGTAGCGGTAGCCGGCCTGGCAGCCTGCAACAGGACGCATGAAGTCGCTGCCAGCGTCCCGGAAACGGTCCGCGGTCTTACCGTGGTGCAAGTGCGACAACAGGCGGTCCCCGATCAGTTCCAGGCTACCGGCACCATCCGGTCGTGGCGCACAGCTCCCGTCGCGGCGCAGATCATGGCCAACGTCACCGGAGTTCTTGTGCGTGAAGGTGATACGGTCAAGCGCGGCCAACTCCTGGTCACCATGGATGACTCGCAACTACGCGCGTCCACGGAGCGCGGCCAGGCGGCGCTGCAAGCGGCGGAAAATGAAATCGCCGCGGCGGAATCCGAGCAAACGCTGGCCAAGACCAGCTTTGACCGCCTGCAATATCTCTTTGACAAGGGCACCATCAGCGCCCAGGAATACGACAACGCAAAGGCGCGCATGCAAACCACGCGCGCTCGCCATGATCTTGCGCAGTCCAATCGCTCCCAGGCTGCCGCGGCCCTTGACCAGAACCGCATTCTGCAGAGCTACACCCGGGTGGTTGCCCCGTTTGACGGCGTGGTGACGGAGCGCCACGTTGATCCGGGCGCGCTGGCCACTCCCGGACTACCGCTGCTCATGCTGGAGCAGGTTGGACGCTACCGCCTGGAAGCCACGGTGGATGAGAGCGACTTGAAATTTGTTCGTCTGGGAGAGTCCGTTCCAATTTCAGTGGACGCCCTGGCCGGCGAGCCGCTGCAGGGCAAGGTGGTGCAGATCATCCCGGCGGCAGACCAGGCCAGCCGCAGCTTTCTCCTCAAGATTGATCTCCCGGAGAACTCGAGGCTGCGTTCCGGACTGTTTGCCCGGGCAGCGTTTGTCCGCGGACAGAAACAGGCAATCTCCGTGCCGCGCTCGGCAGTAATCGACCGCGGCCAGTTGCAAACGGCTTACGTCCTGGGTGAAAACAATATCGCCACGTTGCGGTACGTTACTCTGGGAAACACAACCATAGACCAGACGGAAGTCCTCTCCGGCTTGAGTGACGGAGACAGGCTCATCGCCAACCCTGCCGGCCGTGAACTCGCGGGCAAGCGGGTTGAGGTGCGGTGATGGGAAAGCTGCGTCTGGCGGGGACGATCGCCCGCACCTTCATCCAATCCAAGCTCACGCCGCTCGCGGTCACCGGCGCGCTGCTTCTGGGCGCCATGGCGATTTGGCAGACGCCGCGCGAAGAAGAGCCGCAGATCATTGTTCCCATGCTGGACGTGATGGTGCAGATGCCGGGCGCCACGCCGCAGGAAGTGGAGCAGCGCGTGAGCATTCCCATGGAAAAGTTGCTGCGCGAAGTCCCGGGCGTGGAATATCTCTACTCCATCTCCCATCCCGGCATGAGCATTGTGATTGTGCGTTTCTATGTGGGCACCAAAGAAGAAGATGCCATCGTAAAGACGTACAACAAGCTTGCCGGGAACTTTGACAAGATTCCTCCCGGAGTTTCGCAGCCGCTCATCAAAGTCCGCTCCATTGACGACGTACCGATCATGGGCCTGACGCTCTCGGGCGCCAAATACGATCCTTATCGTTTGCGTCTGGTGGCCGGCGAACTGGAACACACTATCAAGCAGATTGACGATGTTTCTGAAACCAGCATCATCGGCGGGCAGCCGCGCGTGGTCCGCGTAACCCTGGACACGCAGAGGCTCGCCGGGTACGGACTGACGCCGGGACAAGTCGTGCAACGAATTCAAGCTGCGAATACGCGCGAGCAGGCCGGCAGCTTCTCTCGTGACAACCGCGAGTTCCAGGTGGAAGCCGGAGCATTCATTACCCGGGCCGAAGACTTGCGCGACGTGGTGGCCGGCGTCCATAACGGGCGGCCTGTGTACCTGCGCGACGTGGCAGAACGAATCGAAGATGGCCCTACGGAGCCCACCAACTACGTGTTGTACGGTAGCGGCGCGGGAGCAAGCCATGACGCATCCGCCGGCGCAGAATTTCCCGCCGTAACCATCACCGTTGCCAAGCGCAAAGGCACCAACGCCACCTTCATTGCTGAACGCGTGCTGCAGCGGATGCAAGAGCTCCGTGGCAATACGATTCCCGCGGACCTCAACGTGGCCGTCACGCGCAATTACGGTGAAACCGCAAAAGCCAAGTCGGACGAATTGCTGAAGCACCTGTTCCTGGCAACGCTCTCGGTAACGCTGTTGATCGCCCTGGCGCTGGGCTGGCGCGAATCCGGCGTGGTCCTGCTGGCCGTGCCCGTCACGCTGGCGCTGACCCTGGCTATCTTCTTTTTATATGGCTACACACTGAACCGCGTAACGCTGTTTGCTCTGATCTTCAGCATCGGCATTCTGGTGGACGATGCCATCGTGGTGGTGGAAAACATTGTCCGCCATTTCCGCCTGCCGGAAAATCGCGGACGTCCGCTGCCCCAGGTGGCGGTGGAAGCCGTGGATGAAGTAGGCAACCCGACGATTCTCGCCACGTTTGCGGTGATCGCCGCAATCCTGCCCATGGCCTTTGTGCGCGGGCTGATGGGCCCCTACATGCGGCCCATTCCCGTGGGCGCGTCCGCCGCGATGCTGTTTTCGCTGGCCGTGGCGTTCGTGGTCTCACCCTGGGCCGCGCTGCGCCTGCTTAGCCATTACGCCAAGCCTGACGCCGGCCACGAACACGGCACCGAGGGAGCCATGACGCGCCTCTACCGCCGGCTGATGAATCCGTTAATCAACAACAGCAAGCGCCGGTTAATCTTCCTGGCCGGCGTGGTGGTGCTTCTGCTGGCCGCGTGCACGCTGGTGCCACTCAAGATGGTCCGCGTAAAGATGCTGCCCTTTGACAACAAGAGCGAATTTCAAGTGATTGTGGATATGCCGGACGGCACCACGCTGGAGCAGACTACACGCGTGTCACAGGAACTGGCGCGTTACCTCGCCCAACAGCCGGAAGTACTGAACTACCAGATCTATTCCGGGACGTCCGGTCCGTACAACTTCAACGGCCTGGTACGCCATTACTTTTTGCGCTCGCAGCCCAACCAGGCTGACATCCAGGTGAACCTGCTGCCGCGCAGCGAGCGCAGTGCGCAGAGCCATGAAATCGCGCGCCGCTTGCGGCCGGGACTGCAGAAGATTGGCCAGCCGTTTGGCGCCCGCGTCAAGGTCGCGGAGGTCCCGCCGGGCCCGCCGGTGCTGCAGACGCTGGTGGCTGAAGTCTATGGCCCTGACTACAAAGGCCAGACCGAACTAGCCGCGAAGATCAAAGATATCTTCCAGCACACGCCCGGCGTGGTGGACACAGACTGGTACGTGGAAGACCCGCAGACCCGCTTTGACATGGACGTGGACCAGGAAAAAGCAGCGCTCCATGGTGTTTCAGCAGGGGACGTCGCGCGGACCGTCCAGTTGAGCCTGCACGGCGCGGAAGCCGGGCTGCTGCACTCTCCGCAGAGCCGCGAAGACGTTCCCATCCAGGTCCGCCTGGGGCGCGCTGACCGCTCCGGCATGGACGAGCTGGGCAGCATCAAAGTTCCCACCGTGGCCGGCGGCCAGGTGTCATTGCGAGAACTCACCAATACGAAGCAGACGGTGATTGACACCAGTGTCTATCGCAAGAACATGCAGCCCGTGGTTTACGTGACGGGTGACGTGGCCGGCGAAGAAGAGAGCCCGGTGTACGCCATCATGAAGATGAATGAGGCGATTGACAAGCTGCGCCTGCCAGAGGGCTACGGCGTCCGCCGCTACAACGCGGTGCAGCCGGAATCCACGGACCGCTACACCATGAAGTGGGACGGCGAATGGCACATCACGATTGAGGTCTTCCGGGACCTCGGTCTGGCTTTTGCGGTGGTGCTGGTGTTGATCTACGTGCTGGTGGTGGGCTGGTTCAAGTCGTTTGTCACGCCGCTGGTGATCATGGCGCCCATCCCGCTCACGCTGGTCGGGATTTTGCCGGCGCATGCGCTGATGGGAGCGTTCTTCACCGCGACGTCCATGATCGGCTTCATCGCCGGGGCGGGGATTATCGTGCGCAATTCCATCATCCTGGTGGACTTCATCGAACTGCGCCGTTCGCACGGCGTGCCCCTGGCGCAAGCGGTGGTAGACGCCGGCGCGGTGCGTTTCCGTCCCATGCTGCTGACCGCCGCCGCGGTGGTGGTGGGCGCCAGCGTGATTCTCTTTGATCCGATCTTTCAGGGGCTGGCTATTTCCCTGATGGCGGGCGAGGTGGCGTCCACCTTCCTCTCGCGCATGGCCGTACCAGTTCTTTACTACCTCAGCGAGCGGAGGCACGAAAAAGCCACGCCGCCAAACGTTCACACACCGCAGGACGCGGCGCAGGCCGTTCCCGCAGCGTAAGTTTTCAGAAGAAGGAGTTGTTTATGACAGTTGAACGCGCATTGAGATTAACGGCAGGCATTTTTGTGCTGCTTTCCCTGGCGCTTGGCTATTGGGTTTCACCCTGGTGGTTCTTGTTCACGGCTTTTGTGGGGCTGAACCTGCTGCAGTCAGGATTGACGGACTGGTGCCCGGCCATGGCGATTTTTCGCAAGATGGGGTTGCCCGATCCAGGAGGCCCGATCGCCAAAGATGCGGGCGCGGCGCCCAAGTCAATTGCCAGCCGATAGCAACTGAGCAGCACTAGACGTCTGAGGACGACGAATCAGCGGCGGCCGTCACTCGCGGCGGCTCCGCACTATTCCGCGCGCAGTGCCTGCACGGGTTCCAGCTTTGCCGCCGCCCGCGCAGGCAGGACTCCGGCGAGAAGTCCTACCAGCACGGCAACACATTCCGCCAGTACGACGTAAAACCACGAGGTCTTTACCGGCAAGGCCACTCCCAGCAGGACCAGGCCGCGGGCCACGCCCAGCGCTAAAAGAATTCCGCCGAGACCTCCGAGAAAAGCAATGAGTGCAGCTTCGCTGACGAACAACACCATCACCTGGCCGTAAGTCGCGCCCAGGGCCTTCAGCAGTCCCACTTCAGATGTGCGCTCGCCGACGGCGATGATCATGATGGTCAGGATGCCAATCGCGCCCACCACAATGGACACGCCGCCCAGCGCGGCCACGGCGAAGGTGAACATGCCGAGCACGGAGTCCAAGGTTTTCAAGGCCTCTTTTTGCGGGGTGATGGTGAAATCTTCGCGGTCATGGCGGTCCATGAGGAGCCTATGAATGGAATTGACAACAGAATCCACGGGCACATCCGGGTTGTAGGTCACGTGGATTTCCGGCAGCCCCTCACGGTTAAAGAGTTGCATGGCGCTGGCCACGGGAATGCAGACGGTGTCGTCGAAATCAATGCCGAAGACCTGGCCTTTGGGCGCCATCACTCCGATTACGGTGTACATGGATCCCCCGATTTCAACGTGCTGCCCCAGCGGATTGCGGTCGCCAAACAGCTCTTGTCTGGTTTTGGAGCCCAGCACCGTCAAGGGGCGCGCGGCTTCGGGCTTGTCAGGAGGCAGAAAGCTACCCATCATCACTTGCATGCTCAGAGTGCGGGGAAACTGGGAGGTGACGCCATAGACCGTGACGCGCCGGCGGCGCGTGCCCGCCGCTACCTCGGCATTGCCGGAAACGATGGGGTCCGCCGTCTCGATGTTGGGCAGCCGGCGGATGGCCAGCGCGTCAGCAATGGTCAGCGGACGGACGGAATTGAAGACGCCCATGGACATTCCAGCGGTCTTCGCTTTCCCGGGACTCACGCTGATCAGGTTAGTGCCGAATTGGGTGAACTGCGCCAGCACAAACTGTTGAATGCCCTCCCCAATGGAGGTGAGCAGTACCACCGCGGCGATTCCGATGGCGATGCCCAAGGCAGACAAGAATGCCCGCATACGATAAGCACGGACAACGCCGAACGAAAAACGCAGTAGGTCACGGTACAGCATGTTCATCTCCGGGCCAGCGCCTGAATCGGGTCAAGCATGGCCGCGCGCCGCGAGGGCAATAGGCTGAAAATCGTTCCAGTAGCCACGGCGGCGAGCAGCGCCGCGGCAAGCGTCCAGTTTGGAACAAAGGCCGGGAATGAGGGATACACGACGCGCAGAAGGGCCACGCCGCCCTCACCCACCAGGATGCCAAGGAGACCGCTGGTGGCGGAAAGCACCACTCCCTCAGACAGAAAGATCCTGCGGATCTGCCGCTGGGAAGCGCCCAGCGCCTTGAGCAGGCCAATTTCGGCGCGTCGCTGAGAAACGGAAATCAGCATCAAATTGGTGATCAGGACACCGGCCACCACCAGGCTGATGGAAGCAATCGCGGTGATGGCCAGCGTGAGCGCCACCAGAATGTTGTCAAAGGTGGCCAGCACCGCATCCTGGGTGAGCACGGTGACGTCACGTTCACCTTGATGGCGTTTGGCCAGGAGCTCTTCAGCGTCATTGCGCACCTGGTTGATCACGTCGCGGCTGGAGACCTCCACCATCACGCGGAAGAGCGAGGTGCTGTTGAAGAGCTGCTGTGCCGCTCCGACCGGCACAATGACAATTTCATCCGTGTTCATCCCCAGTCCCTGGCCGCGGGCGGCCACCACGCCAATCACGCGAAACTTGCGGTCGCCCAGACGGAGCCACTCGCCCACGGCCGGAGCGCTGCCGAAGAATTCCCGGCGCACAACATCGCCCAGGACGCAAACCGGCGTGGCGGCGTTGGGGTCTTCGACGGGAAGAAAAGTCCCTTCTGCCATGGGCATATGCCGGATTTCAGCCCAGGCTGCCGTGGAGCCGACCACGGGAACTTCGCGGACGAGCTGGCCCTTCTTGGCCTCCGCTGCGCCTACCGCGACCGGCGCCACGCGTGTGACCCAGCGGAGATGCGCCAACGACGAAGAGTCATCCACGGTAAGGTCACGCGCCGTCCGGCTGATCAGCAGCCCAGGGCCAGCTCCGGCTGTTTCGGAGCGCCCGGGAAAGACCAACACGAGGTTCGTGCCCAGCGATGCAAATTCATCGGTGACGTAGCGGCGGGCGCCCTCTCCCAGAGAGGTCACAATAATTACCGCGGCAATACCAATGGACATGGCCAGCAGCATCAGCGCGGCACGTAGCCGGCTGGCGCTGAAGGCACGCCAGGCGAAACGGAATAAATCACTGCTTTTCATGCGTGCACGGCAGACGCCACCTCGGCGACGATCTCTCCATCGAGCATCTTGAGCTGGCGATGTGCGCGTCCGCCGAGTTCCGGGTCGTGCGTCACAATCACCAGGGCAACACCGCTGTGGTGAAGCGTCTCCAGCAAATTGATTACATCGCGTCCCGTGGCGCGGTCCAGGTTGCCGGTGGGCTCGTCGGCCAGCAAGATTGCCGGATGCATGATGGTGGCGCGGGCAATGGCCACGCGCTGACGCTCCCCGCCGGAGAGTTCCTCTGGACGATGTTGCGCGCGCTCCGCCAGGCCAAATTCGGCCACCAGTTTCTCCGCGGACTTCTGCCTCTGGGCCGCCGGAATCCCGGCCAGCATCATGGGCAAGGTGATATTGTCGGCGGCCGTCAGACGCGGGATCAAATGGAAGAACTGAAAGATGAACCCGACTTTCTGCTGGCGGATGACGGACTGCTGCGCGTCGTCGAGCTTGGTTACGTCCTGGCCTTCAAACCAATATTGGCCGGACGTAGGGCGATCCAGCAGCCCGATGACATTCAACAAAGTGGATTTTCCGGAACCGGACGGGCCCATGATGGAAAGGTAATCGCCGGGATTGATCTTCAGGTCAACGTCTTTCAGCGCATGCACGCTTTGCGAGCCTAGCTGAAAAACGCGGTTGATCTGTTTGAGCTCGATCATCGCGCCGGTCCCGCGCCGGCGCTCTCCACGGTCACGCTGGCCCCCGCTTTCACGCCGGCACGGTCCAGTGACATGACAACTTGTTCTCCGGGTGCGAGGCCGGCGGTAACTTCAGTGAATTCCCAGTTGCTGATTCCGGTCTGGATAGTCCGCGACTCCAGCTTGCGCGTTTGCGGGTTGTATACCAAAACGCTCTTGTTCTGCAGGATGGCTTGCGTCGGGACGCGGACAGCGCTGTCCCGAGCTTCCGGAGTAATCTCAATATCCGCGCTGTATCCCACCACCAGGCCCTTGTCGGGCGGCGTGGTGAATTGCACTTCAATCTCAACCGTGCGGGCCTGCTTCTCAACTTCCAAGACGTAGTCGGCAATGCGCCGCACATGGCCGGGGAAGCGCGTGCCGGGGAATGCGTCAATGGACACGTTCGCGGGCATGCCCACGCGCAGGGAACCAGCGTCAATCTCATCCACCGGGGCGCTCACGTAGTAGCAACTGTCGTCAATCAAGTCCACGGCCGGCGGCGTGGGGATGCCGGGCGGCGAAGGCGTAGTGAATTCGCCCAGTTCACCGGTAATATCGCCTACTCGTCCGGCGAAGGGCGCGGTCAGGATGGTCTGGACCAGCTGCGTGCGCGCCAGATTCAAGCGAGCCTGGCTGTGATCAATCTCCACGCGACTGGCGGCGCAGGTGGCCTCAAGCGCGCGGGCTTCAGACGCTACTTTGTCCCATAGTTCTTCTGCGATCAACTTGTCCTGGAAGAGCCTTTCCGCGCGACGAGCGTCGCGGGCCGAAAGATCAGCACGGGTGCAGGCTTCATGCTGGCGGGCGCGGGCTGTGTTGATCTCCTCTTCCAGAACGCGTATGTTGGCTTTAAGATCAGCGTTCCAGAGCTCCAGCAGAGGCTGGCCCTGGCGGACGTGATCGCCTTTGCTCACGTAAATGTGCGCGATCTGACCGCCGGAGGGTAAGGCCAGCTTGGAGCGGCGGCAAGCTTTGATACTTCCCGCGCGCGTGTTGGCGAGCGTGCGGGCGACTCGGCCCTGGTCCACGGCACGCAGGACCACGGCCACTGGCCGCGGCCGCATCCAGTAGAAGATTCCAGCACTGACTGCAGCCAGTACGACCAGCAGGCCGATGATCCGTGAGAGCTTGATTGCGTGCATGGGCCAACTCAACTTGCAAACGGGCAGCCGGCGGACTAAAAGTCATGCGCCTTCGACTCGAGGCCGGCATTCTTGAAGCGCTCACGGGTCTGGAGTTTGATCAGTGCTTCTTCAAACGCCAGCAGGTGTGCGGCTTCATCATGCCGGATTTCGTCAAAGCGATGGGCAACCGCCTCGTCGCCATCTTCCTTGGCCTGTTGCGCATAGTCCTTGTACATGGTGTCCACTTCAAAGGACTCGCCGGCAATGGCGTGATTCAGGTCCTGTTCGTCTGTACCCACCAGACCCAGCAATTCTGCTTCTTCGTTAAAGTGCTCAAAGAATTCCTGATCTGCGGTTTTGTCAAACAGCTGGGCCACTTCAAGGTGGCCGCGTTCGCGGGCCTGTTTGGCGAAAAGTTTGTATTTAGCGTAGGCAAAAGCCTCGCCTTTCATGGCATCCAATAAATTTTTCTGGCTACGGGGAGAGATCGTGCGATCGGCAAAGGTCTTGTCTGTCATAATAGTTATTCTCCACCTTCCAGTTTGCCGGATAGGTGGCAGCGGTAGCTGTGCTGTGGCTCACCGGCGCATGTGATGAAGGTCACATTCCCCGTCCGGCCGGTGGTCCAGAGTTAGTCTTGAGACAATGCAGGAGGAAAGCATATGAAAGCCGAAAACCTGACGCGTGCAGGTGAACAGGTGAAAGCCAACGTGGCGGAGATCGCGGAAAAAGCCCGTGACCTCACGGAGAAAGTCAAAGAACGCTGGGACGATACCTATCATGACATCGAGCGCAGCGTGCGCCGCGCAAAAGTTGCCGCCGAGGAAGGCGTGGACGAAGTTCGCCACCAGATTAAGGCCCGCCCGCTGACGTCGGTTGCCTCGGTGGCAGCCGGAGCATTCGCCCTGGGCCTGCTGGCCGGCATACTGTTAGGCAGAAAGTCCAAAGACTAAGAGCTCTGAAGGCTTGGTCTGGCCAAGCAGGCTCGACGGACCTGCGGGCAACGTATCAATTCGCGTTCGAGGGCCCGGCGTGTGTCCGCTCCTGCAGGTCCTGACGGAGCATGCCGAGTAGCGCCACGGTTACAGAGAGAATCACCGGGCCCAAGAAGAGTCCCATCACGCCGAAAACCTGCATGCCTCCCAGCAAGGCAAAGAAAACGTAAATCGTATGCAGGCGAACGCTCTCACTGATGATCCAGGGGCGGACAACGTTGTCCGCCAGCCCCACCACGCCAGCTCCCCAGGCCAGCAGGATGATGCCTTTAATGAGGTGTCCGCTGAAGAGGAGGATTACCCCTGCAGGCACCCAGACCGTAGCTGATCCAACTACGGGCACCAGAGAAAAGAACGCGGTGACCACGCCCCACAAGACCGGCGAATCAATTCCCAGCACCCAGAAGGCCAGGGCGGTCAGACTGCCCTGCGCTGCGCCCACAGCCACGCCGCCATAAAAATTGGCGATCACCGTGGCATTGATCCGTTGCTGCAGTTCGGCAAAGCGCTCTGCCCCGAGCGGAAGGGCTGAGCCTAGACGGGCCATGCCGGCCGCGCCGTCGCGAAACAGGAAAAAGAGGACGAGCGCCGCAATCACTGCGTCGGCGATCCAGGTGAAGATGTTGGTCACCAGACTTGCGCCCAGGCGGACCAGAAAGGCGCTGGCTTCTTCCAGCCGGCGGACGGCCATTGCGTGAAGGTCAAGCGCAGGCCAGGCAAAGTGCTGTCCAACCCAGGCAACCAAACGTTCAACGGCGTGCAGGGCGCTGGCGGAAAGGCCGCCTTCCGGGGCGCTCCTGGTAGCCAGCGAACGGTAGAGATCAGTGAGTTCATGGCTGACCGCTCTTCCCAGAAAGTAGATCGGCACGGCGGCAACAAACATGGTGGCCAGGGTGCTGGCCAGCGCCGCGGCATTCCGGTTACGAAAAATGCGCAGCGAGTAACGGTGTACAGGGTGGAAGATGATGGCGATCACGGCGGCAAAGATAATAGGGCCGGCATAGGGCCGGAACAGCATCCAGCATAGATAGAGGAACAGCGCCGTTAAAACCAGCAGCAGCGCGGTTGCGGCATCCTTGTTATTTCTCATACCGCCTCTCTGCTGGACGGGCCGGGGCGCAGACGGGCGCCGAAGAGCTTGAGCAACTCAAACCACAACACGCCGAGGAAACCCGCGGAAATGGCAACCACCAAATCTATAGGATGCAATACGGAAAACTTGAACAAGCCGCGTAACGCGGGTACGTAGAGAATGAGTCCTAGAGCGGAGAGGGCGCCCGCGGTCACCCAGAGCAACGCCCGGTTCGGCGAGCGCATCATCTGCCAGATGGTGCGGCTCCAGGACCGATTGGTGTAGATCAGGCATAGATTGCCAACCAGCAGGGTGGAAAAAGCCAAAGCACGGGAATCAAACTCATCATGCCCCAGGCGGATGGCGAAGAGATAGACAACAAGGACTGAAGCCAGCACGGTGAGCCCCTGCGCCAGACTCATGAGCGTGCGTTTGCGGGTGAACAGCAATTCGTTGGGGTCCCGGGGCGGACGAGCCATCACATCCGACTCTTCCGGCTCAGCTTCAAAGGCAATGGAACACGTGGGATCAATAATCAATTCCAAAAACAGCACGTGCAGCGGCAGCAGGACCAAGGGCCATTTCAGCAACACGGGAACCAGGGTGATTCCGGCAATGGGAACATGGATGGCCAGGATGTACGCGGTGGCTTTTTTCAGGTTGTCATAGATCCTGCGGCCCAGGCGTATGGCGTTCACGATGGAAGAGAAGTCGTCGTCCAGGAGGACAAGCGAAGCTGCTTCGCGGGCCACGTCCGTACCGCGGGCGCCCATGGCAATGCCGATGTCGGCGGCCTTCAGCGCGGGCGCATCGTTAACGCCGTCTCCAGTCATGGCCACTACTTCTCCCTCCGCTTTGAGCGCGCTAATCAAACGGAGCTTTTGCTCAGGAACAACGCGGGCAAACATATTGACGCCGCGCACTCGCCGGCGGAGTTCAGCGTCCGTCATGCCATCAAGTTCCAGGCCGGTAATGACCGCGGTGGAATCGCGCAGCCCGATTTGAGCGGCGATGTTTTGCGCGGTCACAGGATAGTCGCCGGTGATCATGATGACCCGAATTCCAGCGCGATAACATTCCTGCACCGCGGCCGGCACAGAAGGGCGGACCGGGTCAGCCAGTCCCACCAGGCCCACGAATTCCAGAGGCAAGACGCGCTGTTCATCCGGCAGTGGCGCTGTGAGTTGTGCCTTGGCTACACCCAGGACGCGCAAGCCGGCAGCGGCCATCTCCGACGTTGCAGCCAGCAGCAGTTCTTTTTCCGGAGGCGAGACGCGGCAGAGTTCCAGTACTGCTTCCGGCGCTCCTTTGGCAGCCACGACGCAAGCAGCTTTGCCCGCAGGCTGCCAGGCTCGAGACATGACCAATAAGCCTGGCGACAGCGGGTATTCGCGGACGAGCGTCCATTCCGGATGGCGATGTTCGTATTCAGGGAACGCGTGCTTGCCCAACTCCAGAAAGGCCTTTTCCATGGGATCAAAAGGATCTCGACTGCTGGCGAGAATGGCGTACTCAACAACGTCATGAAAATGTTCCGGCACCTGGTGGGTGCTGGGTGCGATCTGGAAAGTCCGGCCCGCCGCATAGAGCGCCTGCACGGACATGCGGTTCAATGTCAGGGTGCCGGTTTTGTCCACACAGAGGACGGTGGCTGAACCCAGGGTTTCAATGGCCGGCATGCGCCGCGTCAGAACGTTCTTGCGGGAAATGCGCCAGGCGCCCATGGCCAGGAAAATGGTCAGCACTACCGGGAATTCTTCCGGCACCATGGAAATCGCCAGGGTGAGACCAGCCAGGATTCCCCGCAGCCAGTTGGAATGGGTATAGCCATAGATCAAAGCCACCGCGACGCACAAGAGAAAGCCAACCACGGCGAAGACGCGGACGAGCCGGCTGGTTTCAAGTTGAAGCCGTGTGCTCCCGGTCTGCAAGCCTTCCAGCGCCTTGCCGATCTTCCCCAACTCGGTGGCAACGCCGGTCGCAAGCACCTGGGCCACGCCTCGCCCTTGCACCACCAGGGTCCCGGAGAACACGCACGGCAAGTCATCGCCGCCGGGACGAGTCATTAGCGTATCGCGATGGCCCGCAGTCTTTCGCACAGGAACAGATTCACCTGTTAGCAGCGACTCATTGACGGAAAGGTTGCGGTTTTCAAGGACGATGGCATCGGCGGGAACACGGTCTCCTTCTGACAGCACAACCAGGTCGCCGCGCACCACTTCGTGTCCGGGAACGCGCCGGCGCTTGCCTTCGCGAATTACCAGAGCTCTTGGGCTGGAGAGATCGCGCAGAGCGTGCAGCGCCCGCTCCGTCTTCCGCTCCTGGTTAATGGTAATGACAATAATCACGAAGACTGCCACCAGAAGGGCGATCGCCTCTTGCGGGTCACCCAACAGCACGTAGACCGTGCCTGTCCCAATGAGCAGCATGAACATGGGTTCGCGGAGAACGTCCAGTGCGATGCGCAGTTGAGTGCGCGACTTTGCCGACGGCAGCTCGTTGGGGCCTTCCTTGCTCAGGCGCTCGCGGGCTTCGGTCTCCGTCAGTCCCTGGAACGCCGTTGAGGTTTCCACCGGATGGCGGGGAGGCGGACTAGCAAGTTGTTGGAGTCTTCCCATACAGGTGGCTTCCGCATCACGCTTTCATAACGCGCCCGAAATCGAAGCGGACCGCGGACCGCGCACTGTGAAGACCGGGCACGGCGCGCGGCCGATCACAGCTTGCGTTACCGAGAAAGGTCCATGCGTCGCGATCCGCAAGAACGAGCCCCCATACCGCACGCCCAGGATGAGCAAATCGGCCTCCAACTGCGTGGCCAGTTTCACCATGCCGCCGGCCGCGGGCCCGGGAGCCACAATCACGTCAGCGATGCGGTCCTGGAGAGTGTCGGGAACCAGGGAACGCAGTTGGTCCTCGAGATTCCGCTGTTCCTGATGGCGGCTTAGGAGTTCCTTCTCCTCCCGTTGGTGAAAGTGGGCCAGAGTGAGCTTAGCCTGAGGGTTGTCCGCCAAAAGGAATTCGACATAAGGCAACGCAGATTGGGAATGCTCGCTGAAGTCGGTGGCAAATAGAAGTCGGTTGAAACGCCCGTCTTTTTCAGGGGCGTGGGCCTGCGGACCCACGGTCATCACCGGGCACCGCGCGGTACGGAAGATTTCCTCCGCCACGGAACCAAGAAACAACCGGCTGATGCCCAGATCGCCCCGGCTGCCCAGAAGAACAAGGTCAATTTCATGTTCCGCGACGAATTTGGCCACGGCTTCAAACACTTCGCCAGACACCACGGCCGGCTCAAAATGCTTGCGATCGAAACGGTGGACCAGCATGAAGTCGCGAATCCGGGCCTCCGCCTGGTGGAGGATGGAAGATGCTTTCTGGGTGGCTACAGGATCGTCGCTCAGCGAGTAGGGAAAAAGATCGGCCACGTGAAGGACGCAGATCTTCGCATTGTAACCGTGACGCAAAGCGCGGACGTAATCAATGGCATGCGCCGACTCTTCAGAAAAATCCGTGGGGAACAGCACTTTTTTCAAGGCGACACTGGAATGGACTGCGGCCATGTTTCCATTAGATGCTACGCCGGGCGCATGAGCCGTGATGTTTATCACAGGGCCGTAGTTACCCGGCGGCCCGCACTAAGTCCGGAACGTGCAGGGTGGCCGTCTTGAGCTGGCGTGTGCGCAGCTTCACGTTCATGAGTTCCTTGGCCTTGGCGGCAATATGCTCGCCGCTGACCTCAAACTCCCTTTGAGCATGGGTATTGCTGCAGTCCCAGGCAGCAAACCCGTGGATCAGCGCCGCCTTCGCGAAGGGCTTCGCCAAAGCCTACGCGGGTGGGCTTCATCTCGACTTTCATGGTGGGGGATGAATTCCACCAGTAGTTATGGTCGAACTCCGGCATCTTGCCGGCCAGCTCGGTTTCAACTTTCTTTTGGTATTCCCGAGCGGAAGCCAGGAGTTCTTCTACGGGAATTTTGCCGACCACACCGAGTTCGGCGAGCGCGGCTTGATCTTGCAGTTCCTCTATCGTGTACTGCCGGGTTGCTTTCCCGTCCGCGAAATTGATGATGGCCATCGCTGCTCCCCGTGCGGCCGACTGGAGGCCCGAATCGCGGCACAGTCTTGCGCGTCCTTCATGGGCGAGGGGGCCCAGCCGTTGATGTGTCTAGCTATTTTGGGGGTTAGCGACACATCCGGCCTGTGATCAGCGTCACGCGTGTGTGTTGAAGATGAAGTATTGGTTAGCGAAACCGCACAGCAAAGCGCCTGATTCACATGAGCTTTGCAAACTCCGGCCCGCCGGGTGAGGATTCGTCTTAGTGGTGCCCCAACACCGCGTGGGGGACGTACACGGACTCCAGTTGGCCCACTTCTTCCTTGGTCAGCTTCAGGCTGACGGCCGCCACTGCATCCTGCAAGTGGTGCGATTTGGACGCGCCCACAATCGGCGACGTGACTCCCGGTTTGTGCAGCAGCCAAGCCAGCGCAACCTGTGCCGGAGGGACGCCGCGCTGCTTGGCGACGGCGGCCACGCAGTCCACCACGCGATCATCGGCTTCTTGCGTGTAGAGCTTCTTGGTGTAGTCGTCTTCTTTGGAACGCAGGGTCCCCGCTTTGCGGCTGCCGGCGAGCAATCCGCGCGCCAGCGGACTCCACGGCAGCATGCCCACACCTTCCGCTATGCAAAACGGCGCCATCTCGCGCTCTTCTTCGCGATAGACCAAGTTGTAGTGGTTCTGCATGGTGACAAAGCGCGTCAGGCGAAGGCGGTCCGCGGTGTACTGCATGCGGGCAAACTGCCAGGCGAACATGGACGAGGCGCCGATGTAGCGCGCCTTTCCGGCCTTGACCACGTCGTGCAGGGCCTCCATGGTCTCTTCAATCGGCGTATGGTAGTCGAAGCGATGGGTCTGGTACAGATCTACATAGTCCATTTGCAGGCGGCGCAGGCTGGCGTCAATCGCTTGCATGATGTGCTTGCGGGAAAGACCTTGGTCGTTGGGATCATCGCTCATGGGGAAGAACACTTTTGTGGCAATGACCAGGTTTTCGCGGGGCAAGCCAAAATCTTTGATGACGCGGCCCAGAATCTGCTCGCTCACCCCCAGGGAATACATGTCCGCGGTGTCAAAGAAGTTGATGCCCAGTTCCAGCGCCTGCTTGATGAACGGGCGGCCTTCGGCTTCTTCCAGGACCCATTCACGCCATTTCTTGGCGCCGTAAGTCATGCAGCCCAGGCAAATGCGGGAGACTTTTGTGCCGGTGGAACCAAGGTTGACGTATTCCATACGCGACCATATTAAATGAAGACAAAGGAGCGCGGCGGTTACTCGACTTCCACTTTCTCAAAGCCCATGCCCAGCAGGAAACTGGTGAGCGTGGTGCGCGCGTTCTGGCGCGCCGTGGTCAGGATGCCGCTGCGCCCTGCTTCGTCCAGCAATTCGCCTTCGGCCTGCTGGCGGACCTGCGATTCCAGATTGGGGTCCATGGGGACCAGCAGCCCGGTGGTGCGGGAGTAAACGCGCGTCCGCGCGTTGTCAATTCGCGTGACCAGAATCCTGGGAGCGGGCAGCTTCAAATGGATTTCCTTGCCCGTGATCTGGATGTCGCTGGCGCGGAGCTGCTCAAAATCAATGCCGGCGATCACCTGCCCGTGGACGATCAGCAGCATCTTGTCGCCCGCCAGGAAGTCCGGGAGCAGCAGAGTTTCCTTTTGCCCGGTGACGATCTTGTCCATGTTGTAGACCACGGTTTCCATGCGCTGCAGCCGCTGGATGCGCTGCACCACCGCGCCCTGGCTGATGATGGTCGTCTTGCGCCCGGTGATGGTCGACCACAATTTGTCCATCATGCCGGATTGCGCGCGCCCGGCCAGCAGCACAAGGAGCAGCATGGCTAGCCCGCCGATGAGGAGTCCGGATGCGAGGCCGAGTCTGGGCGTCTTGACCGGGTTGTCGGTTGAAGTTTCTGCCATATGGTGATTGTAGTGCGTCCAGGCGGAAGAAGAAGAAATCTGCCGCGGCTACTTGACGACGCGGTCAGCCAGTTGTTTGTAGTACGCCTCTGCGTTGTCGGCAAACGTTGCTTGGTATTGCGGGTACTGGCGGAAGTCCTTGTACTTGGGAAGCCGAAGGTCCTTCTTCACCGCGTAAAGCGACATGCGCTTGTCGAACATGCTCTTCACCTGGTCGCGAAGGTCGGCCAGGTAATTGCGAAAGCGCTGCAGCTCAGGCTTGCCGGCCAATGCGAAGTGTCCGGGAACCACATGTTCCACGGGCAGAGCGAGAATCTGGTCGAGGGCCTTGATCCAGTTTTCCATGTCGCCATCATCCATCGCCGGGCAGGAATTGGTGAGAAGAAGGTCGCCGGTGGCGATGGCGTGCTGGTCCGGGAAGTAGACCACGGCGTCGCCGAGCGTGTGCGCCGGGCCAGGATGGTAAATCCGCACTTCATGTCCGCCGACGTACAGCGTGGGGCCGCGCTCCCCGCTGAAGGTCTCACTCATCTCGTATCCTGTCGCCAGCCGGTTGCCGCTGCCACTTGGTTGCGACTGCGGGCGTTGCATTCGCAGCACTGCCGAGCGGGTCTCAAACGTTGCAATGACGATTGCGTCCGGTCCCACCATGATGTTTCCACCGCGATGGTCGGGATGGTAGTGGGTGTTCACAATCCAGCGCACCGGCGCCGATGAGATTTTGCGGATCTCATCAAGCAGCCTGCGGCCTTCCTGAGCGTTGAGGCCGGTGTCCACCACCAGGATGCCCTGGTCGCTCACCAGGAAAGTGGAGTTGGCGCTGGAGTCATTGTCGGAGATGTAGGCGTACAGGTCCGGGCCGATCTTGTGGACGGAGCCCCAAGCTGCGCCGGCACACAGAATGATTGCGATCAAGACAAAGAGTCGTTGCTTCATGATGGTCCCTGCATTCTACGCTTGCCCGGGACCAGGACGCATCGCGGACGTGAAAGAAGCTGGCGAAGCCAATCATCGTGAGTACGCGCGCTGGGACAAACCTTTTCTCGGGCGCACAGATTTTCAAAAACGTAACAACTTGCGAAACCAGGTTCCATCCCGGTGCAACCGGCGTATGCTTCCGCTTCTTTCTTGTATTCACCAACCAACCCCGGCAGAACCGGGCGGCCTTCACTCTAACCTGCAAAGCCACAGCGATGCGGCCCCATCGGCACAGCAACATATCAAGAGAACAAGAGAAAGAGAGAACGTATGCATAAGACGAGAGCCCTCATCGTGGCAGCGCTGCTGGCCGCGATGGCGATCATTGCCGGCAACAGCGGCTGCAAACAAGAAAGCAAGCCGGCCCCCGGCCCGGTTGCTGAAGTGCAGAAACCCACGGTAAGCCCCACCGGTTGGCAAGTGCCGGTGGATGTATTTCCTCCCAGTCCCAGCCCAACTCCTACGCCGACGCAAAATGACTGGCTCAACCTGGGCTGGCAAACGTTTGTAGCGCTGGACTGGCCGGCGGTCGCCGGGAGCAACGGCCAGCCGAACACTGGGTCCACGATTGGCGCCGCTGCCGCCAACGGGGCGCTGGTTCCCACCGTTTGGCAAACTTATCGCGACGTCGGCACCATCATGCTGAACAACGGCGTTGATCCGGGGGCAAGCTACACGCAGGGCGTCACCATCCCCGCGAGTTGCGCCGCAATCGGCAGCAATCCGGTGGCGCCCGGGTTTCAGCCCATGTTCATTGACGGTTCAACTTTCCAAAGCGCCACCATCGTCAAGGATTACATCAATCAGGCAACGGGAAATCCGCTGGTAGACCAGAAAGGCTGGTACACGCTGACGGACATTCTTCTGGACCAGTCTGAGTACACGTATATTCAGCAGAACGGATACTTCCTGGGCTCCAAGCAGGCGGCCGACTACAAAAAGAACGGCAAGCTTGCGCCCTTCCCCAGGACCGGACAGGAGTTCAATACGCCGCTTCCGTCGTACGCGCAATATGGCGCGCTGGAGGTGAAAGCCGCATGGCGAGTGCTGGACCCAACAGCGGACAAGGCCATCATTCCCCGGTACTACACGCAGTGGGGCTACTTCATGCAGCCAGACGGCAAGACCTGCCAGGGACCCACACTGTTTGGCCTCATCGGGCTGCACATCCTTCGACTGACGCCTTCCACCGGGGGCACATGGTTCTGGGCGACGTTTGAGCAGGTGGACAACACGTCAGCGCCTGCAGGCATGAATGCGACGCTGGCTGCGGCGAATACTCCCAACGGCAACTGCGGCACCTCTTATAACAAGGGGCCAGCCCAAGTTACGGGGAATATTTCCTGGAGCGCCACCAACGCTCCCAACAATCTCTGCCAGGTCACTCCAATACCCGCGAACGTGCAGCAGGCGAACCAGACGTGGCAGAAACAATTGCAGGGCACGGTGTGGCAGTACTACCAGATGGTGAACACGCTGAATCCTTGCTCTCCCGGCGATGCTTCCTGCGCCACGTTTTACCCGCTCTACGATACATCCAACCAGGTTGATCTGAGCGTCTATGCCAATACGGCGATTGAGTCTTATTTCCAGACCCACAGCTGCATGGACTGCCACGGAAGCGCTACCGGGAACGGAGCGCCAGCCAAGTTCACCGGGACCAACCAGATCTTCACCTTCGCGTTGCTGAATGCTTATTACCCGCAGTCAGCCGCCGCGCGGCAACGCTTCCTGAAACTGTTCCGGACGCCGCCGCATAGCAAGCTGGTGGCCGCGCCCAAACCCAAAACCGAGAAAGACAAATATGAGAAGAAGTGATCGCTGAAAGATTTCGGCGGAAAGCGGGGAGCCGTCGAGGCTCCCCATTTTTTTCGATTTCGCAGCGGCCTCTAGCGGTAGGCGAGGATGAAGCCTTTAGCGGTAGGCCAAAATAAAGATGCGCTTGTACGGGAAAAGCACTTTGCCCTGGTCGTTGGCAACGTATTCGTTTTCGATCTTCCGCAAACAGTCGGCCTCAAATTGCAGGCGTTCGGCTTCGCCCGGCAGGCGCTCCAGATAGAAGCGCATGCCGGTGCTGCGAATCCAGTCGAGCACGGCCCGCGGGCCATCCATGATCTGGAGATATTCGGTCTCCCAGATGTTGAGCAGGCTGGCGCTCTCACGAAGCGCGTTGTAGTAAAACGCAGGGGTCTCCACCGCGTAGTGCTCTTCCTCCTGGCCAAGGATTCCGCTCCAGCGCGGGCTTTCCGCCACTTCTTTCATGGCGGTGTGCACGGGCGAATGGAAATTGTTCGGCATCTGGACGGCGAGCGCGCCGCCAGGCGCGACATAGCTGAGCAGCCGTCGTAGGAGCTGGCCGTGGTCGGCGACCCAATGCAGTGCGGAGTTGCTGAAGACCAGATCGTACGGTGCGATGGCCACCCAGCTCTCAATGCCAGACTCAATCCACGTCCAGCCCGGGTGCTTCTGGCGCGCTTGCGCCAGCATTTCCGCCGAGCTGTCCAGCCCGGTGAGATGGGCCTGCGGCCAGCGCTTGTTCAACTGCGCGGTGCTGTTGCCGGGGCCGCAACCCAGGTCAATGATGCGTTTGGGATTGGCGATCTTGATCTGCGCGATCAAGTCCGCTGCGGGCCGCGCACGTTGATCAGCAAATTTGAGGTAGAGTTCGGGGTTCCAGTCGGGCATGGATGGCTGGCATTTTACCAGCGAAACGAGGGAAATTTGACCGCAAAGGACGCAAAGGACGCAAAAGGGGAAGAATTTATTTCTCGCGCAGGACAGTTGGTCGCGAGCCGAGTGTGGACGCAGAGTGGTCCTCGACTCCTACTTCGTGTTCCTTCGTGTCCTTTGTGGTTTGCTGTTCTTTCTAAACTGAAACCGGTTTGTGCTTCTCGGCGGCGATCGCGGCCAGCATGTCTTCGTCTTTGTCGAACTTGAACCAGGCCAGCCCGCGGTCTTTGGCGGTTTGCTCTTCCGCGCGGCCCAGGCAATCCAGAGCGGCCTTGTCCACCACTTGCAGGCCTTTGCGTTCAAAGAGGCTCCGCACTTGTTGGGCGGTGGGGCCCTGAGCGTCGGCGACGCCTTCCAGATACTTGAGTACGTGCGCGGCGCCCACTTCGCCGTCATGGCGGGCGATGCCGACGAGACCGTCACTCGCCTTTCGCGCCCAGCCCACGGCGTACATGCCGGGCAGGACTTTGCCGCTTTGCGGATCAAACAGTTCGTAACAGGAGGCACGCTTGGGGTCTTCACCCGGCGCCGGGTTGGTCACGTAAGCATCACGCTGGTATGGCAGCCCGAGCGAAGGATCCGCCACGTCACCGATAGCGAAGATCATGGTGTCCACGTCAAGGTCGGCGGTCTTGTCGGTGGCCTTGCAGGAGATGGAGCCGTCGCGCTCGGAGAGGACGTTTTCAACGACGGTAAGCTTGTCAATGCGGCCAGCGGCGTCCGCATGAATGGCCTGCGGCGAGCACAGGAAGCGGAAGCGCATGCGCGGGCCTTTGACTTCCTGCGCCGGCTTGGCCAGCACGGGAAAAGTATCTTCGGCGAGCTTGCTGATGTCCTGGCCCACGGAAGCCAGTTGCGGCTGAATGCGGCGGAGTTCGTCGTCAAAGGCCTTGCGGTCCAGGAATTCTTCCACGTGGTCAAATTCTTTTTTGTCGAACTTGGCTTCAAACGGTCCGCGACGGGCGATGACGACGACTTCTTCCGCGGTCTTGACTGGGGCGTCAATGAGCAGCCAGCGGGCGATGTCCACCATCACGTTGCCCATGCCGATGATGGCCACGCGCTTGCCGGTGGAAAAATCTTTGGACGTAAACGGAGGCAGCAGGTTGTAGCTGTAGACAAAGTCTTTTGAAGCGTACACGCCTTTGGCGGTCTCACCCGGGATGCCCAGTTTCTTGGTGCCTTGCGCGCCCACGGAGAAAACTATGGCGGAAGGTGAAAGCGCCTGCAAATCGGCCACGGAAACCGCCGACTGGCTGCTCACCGGCACGTGGCCGAAATAATGCACGTTGGGAAAACTCAGCACCTTGGCGAACTGCTTGCGCAGGCCGATCTTCATTTTGTCTTTGGTGGGATAAATGCCGTACTCGGCCAGGCCGCCGGGCTTGATGTCACGATTCACAATGAAAGTTTCATGGCCGGCCTGGGCAATCTTTTGAGCGGCAAAAAGTCCTGCGGGTCCCGCGCCAACTACGAATACGGTCTTCACTTGGGCTTTCCTCCGAATGTTTTACCGCCACGGACGCAAAGGACGCAAAGCAAAGGAGCGGCAAGGGCGACGAGCAACTTGCTCTCTCTGCGCGCAGTGGGGTTTTTGAGTTGTTACTGTTCTTTACCGTTCACGGGCATCTTGGCCCAGTTTTCGTACAATCGCCAGCGCTCCACCACGTCCTGCTGGGCTTGCTGGAGCAGGGATTGGGCTTCTGCTGGATGAGCTTGTCTTAATGAGGTGTAGCGCGTCTCATTATAGAGGTAGTCTTGCAGGGGAATCGAGGGCGCTTTGGAATCCAGTTGCATGGGATTCATGCCCTTCTCCGCCAGCGCCGGATTATAACGGAACAGCGGCCAGTGTCCGGACTGCACGGCCAATTTCTGCTGGCAGAGCCCGTGCGTCATATCAATGCCGTGGGCGATGCAGTGCGCGTAAGCGATGATGAGCGAAGGGCCGTTGAAGGCCTCAGCTTCATTGAAGGCCTTGAGTGTCTGCATGTCAGACGCGCCCAGGGCAACGCGCGCGACATAGACGTTGCCGTACACCATGGCCATCATCGCCAGGTCTTTCTTGGGCGTGGACTTGCCGCCGGCGGAGAAGCGTGCAACGGCGGCGCGCGGCGTGGCTTTGGAAGTCTGCCCGCCGGTGTTGGAATAAACTTCGCTGTCCAGGACCAGGATTTTGACGTTGCGTCCGGACGCCAGCACGTGGTCCAGACCGCCGTAGCCGATGTCATAGGCCCAGCCGTCGCCGCCGACGATCCAGACCGCGCGCTTGACCAATTCATCGGCGACCACGAGCAAGTCGCGGGCGTCACGGTTGTTGTCCGCCAGAGTGGCCAGTTGCTTCTTTAGTTCGGCAACGCGCTGGCGCTGGGCGTGGACGCCGGCCTCACCGGACTGGTCGGCTTCCAGGAGAGATTGAGACAACTCCACTCCCACCAGGGGCGAGAGGCGCAGCAGCAGTTCGCGCGCGTACTCGGCTTGCTTGTCCTGGGCCAGGCGGAGGCCGAGCCCGAACTCCGTATTGTCTTCAAACAGCGAGTTGGCCCAGGCGATGCCGCGGCCATCTTTATTCACGCTGTAAGGCGTGGTGGGCAGGTTGCCGCCGTAGATGGACGAGCAGCCGGTGGCGTTGGCCACAATGGTGCGGTCGCCGAACAGTTGCGACATCAGCTTGATATACGGCGTCTCACCGCAGCCGGAGCAGGCGCCGGAAAACTCAAACAGCGGCTGCATGAGCTGCACGTCTTTGATCTGGCTGAAGGAGAGCTTTTCGCGGTCGAACTCCGGCAGTTGCAGGAAGAAGTCCCAATTTTTGACTTCGCGCTCGCGAATCGCCGGTTGCGGGACCATGTTGAGCGCGCGGTGCGCCGCGTCCGTCTTGCTCTTGGCCGGGCAGACGTCCACGCAGAGCGTGCATCCGGTGCAGTCTTCCGGCGAGACCTGCAGCGAATACTTCATGTGGCCCATGTCTTTCCAGCGGGCCGGTGCGGCGAGAAAACCTTCCGGCGCGGCGGCGAGTTTGTCAGCGTCGTACACTTTGGCGCGAATCACGGCGTGCGGGCAGACCAGGACGCATTTGCCGCACTGTATGCACAGGTCTTTGTCCCACGCGGGAATTTCAAGGGCGATGTTGCGCTTTTCCCACTGCGAGGTGCCGCTGGGGTAGGTTCCGTCAGCGGGCATCTTGCTGACAGGCAGCAGGTCGCCATTGCCCTGGATGATGGGGCCCAGCACGTTGCGCACAAACTCCGGCGCCTGCGCGGACACCGGAGGATGCAGGACCAGGCTGCTGGTGACGCTGGCGGGGACGCGCACTTCAAACAGGTTGTGCAGCGTCTCGTCCACGGCGTTGAAATTTCTGTCCACCACGGCGGCGCCGCGCTTGCCGTACGTCTTGCGGATGGCATCTTTGATGGCGGCGATGGCCTGCTCGCGCGGCAGCACGTTGCTGATGGCGAAGAAGCAGGTCTGCATGATGGTGTTGATGCGCCCGCCCATGCCGGTTTCTTTGGCCACTTTGTAGGCGTCAATCACGTAGAACTTCAACTTCTTGCGGATGATCTCCTGCTGGATGGAGGCGGGCAGGGTGGCCCACACTTCGTCCGGCCCAAAGAGGCTGTTCAGCAGGAAGGTGGCCCCGGGTTCCGCGTACTTGAGGACCTCAATGCGCTCCAGAAAAGCAGATTGATGGCAGGCGACGAAGCTGGCTTGCGTGATCAGATAGCTGGAATGGATGGGCTTGGGGCCAAAACGCAAATGAGAAATGGTGAGCGACCCGGACTTCTTGGAGTCATACACGAAATAACCCTGGGCGTAGAGCCCGGTGTCTTCGCCGATGATCTTGATGGAATTTTTGTTTGCGCCTACGGTCCCGTCCGATCCAAGACCATAGAACAGAGCGCGCACCGTGTCTGGGGCTTCCGTGGTGAAGGTGGGATCAAAGTCAATGCTGGTGTGGGTCACATCGTCAAAAATGCCGACGGTGAAGTGCTTCTTGCTTTTTTCTTTTTGTAGCTCGTCGAAGACGCCTTGGACCATGCCCGGCGTGAATTCTTTCGATGACAATCCATAACGCCCGCCAATCACTTTGGGTAGCGGCTGCACCAGGTGCGTGGTTTCCGATTCGGCCTGGTTGAGCGCGGTGACCACGTCACAAAACAGCGGTTCGCCCACGCTGCCCGGCTCCTTGCAGCGGTCGAGCACGGCAATGGCTTCCACGGTGGGCGGCAGCGCCTGGATGAAGTGCTCCACGGAGAAAGGCCGGTAGAGGTGGACTTTCAGTACGCCATATTTACCGCCACGCTGGTTCAGGTGCGCGATGGCTTCTTCGGCGACTTCGGCGCCGGAGCCCATGATGACAATCACCTGCTCGGCGTCCGGTGCGCCGGTGTAATCGAACAGATGATATTGCCGTCCGGTGAGCGCCGCGAACTTGTCCATGGCGTGCTGGACGATGAGCGGCGCAGCCAGGTAATAAGGGTTGGCGGCCTCGCGTGATTGGAAGAAAACGTCAGGGTTTTGCGCCGTGCCGCGAATGAAAGGATGCTCCGGCGAAAGCGCGCGCTGGCGATGGCGTTGCACTAGCTCTTCCGGGACCATGGCGCGCATGTCGTCCATGGAGAGCTGTTCCACTTTGGTAATTTCATGCGACGTGCGAAAGCCGTCAAAGAAATGGACGAAGGGCAGGCTCGCTTCCATGGAGGCGGCCTGCGAGATCAGCGCAAAGTCCATGGCTTCCTGGACGGAGTTCGATGCCAACATACCCCAGCCGGTCTGGCGGACGGCCATTACGTCCTGGTGATCGCCGAAGATGGAGAGCGCGTGCGTCGCCAGCGAACGCGCGGCCACATGAATCACCGCGGGCGTAAGCTCGCCGGCAATCTTGTACATGTTGGGAATCATCAGCAGCAGGCCTTGCGACGAGGTGAAGGTGGTGGCCAGCGACCCGCCTTGCAGCGCGCCGTGCAGCGCTCCGGCGGCGCCGGCCTCACTCTGCATTTCCACGACGTGCGGGACCGAGCCCCAGATGTTGACTTTCCCCTCAGAAGACCATTGGTCGGCCCATTCACCCATGGCGGAAGAAGGCGTGATGGGATAAATGGCGATGACTTCATTAATCTTGTGGGCGACATAGGCTGCCGCTTCGTTGCCATCAATGGTGACTTGGGGCCGGAAATTCATGGGTACTTTCAATAGGGACGCGAAACGCGCAGGATGAGTGCGAGATTCGCGGCCCTATCCTCCTTAACGCGCCCCTTGCGGGACGCCGGGTCTCTCTATCATCGGGCACGGGTGCACAAGCTGGATGTGATGCCTGTCACGGCGGGGAATCGGTTGCAAGGAAAGGGCCAACCCGGGCGGACGGGCTGATTACGCCGGGTGTTCTTCCAACTTGATGGCGGGCCCGGAGGAGTCCAGCAAACGCAGTTTGGGCTCGCTCTCCAGGGCGTCGAGCAGCGCGCGCGTCACGCGGTCGTCAATCTCCACTGCGCTGTTGGTTTCCACGGGATAGCGAATCACGATCTCCAGTCCTGTGGGAGTAAGCCGCAGGCGGCCTTCCGGGGCGAAGGAAGAAATGCTGCTATGCAGCGAGCGCTCCAGGCTGAGGCGCTGCGCTTCGATTTTGTCTTTGTAGTCGGCGAAGACTTTGTTCACTGCTTCCATCATGCGCGCTTCCACATGGCGGTAGTCGCCCTCATTGCCCACGGAGAGCGTGACTTCATGCCAGCGGAAACTGGTGCCGGGGATCTGCTTGAACATGCCCACGCCGGCCTGAAAGACCACGGCGTTGGAGAAGACCACGACGCGTCCGGTGGGGCGCGGGGCCACGCCGCGGCTGACTTCCATGAGATGCAGGCGCACCATGCCGATTTCCACCACGTCGCCGGTGACGTCGCCGATCTGTATGCGGTCGCCAACGCGGACGCCGTACTTTCCCACCAGGAAAAAATATCCGGCCACAGCCAGGATGACGTTCTGCAAGGCCACGGCAATGCCGGCCGTCAGCAATCCGGCGAAGGTGGTGATGGCTCCGAGCTCGCTGGCCAGGGCCATCACGACGATGATGGCCACGACAATCCAGAGCACGATCCGGCGCACCACCAGAAACTGATTGCGGCGGCGCGTGTCCGTGATGTAGCGGAAGGTGGCCCGGCGCCACAGCTCAGAGATTACGAACACCAGCGCCAGCACCACGGCCAGCCCAGCCAGACGCAGCGCCAGACTCTTGAGTTCGGACTGGTACTGGCTTTGCAGCCCGGCGCGCCAGTTGGAAGCGTCGCGGCGGTAAACATCCAGCAAAATGGATTGCCGGCCGAGCGGCACCAGGCTGGCGGAGAGCTGCTTGTACTGCGCGGTGAGCGCGTCCAGGTCTTTGCTTTGCTGTGCCAGCGCCTTGGGGTCCTGGGGAAGGGCTTGCGCCGAGAGCTGATCGCCTTTCTGGGTGAGTTCGCGGTTATGGGCCAACAGCGGAGCGCGCATGGCGCGGGCCGACTTCACCAGCTCGGCAGTCAACTGGAGATTGTCGTCCAAGATGCGGATCTTCTTGCGCACGGAAAATATGTCCGAAACAACGGCGACAATCCCGGAGGGCGTGCTGTGGCCGAATCCGGTAACGCTGGGCGAATCGGAATTGCCGGAAGCTGCGTTAGCGTCAGACGCTGCGTCGCTCGCGGGGGCCGCTGCCGCGGCGGGAATGGCGCGGGCCAACTCTTCGATCTGCGCGGCCAGATTTCCCGTGCCCGGTGAGCTGCTACCGCTGGAGACTTGCATCATGCTGCGCATCACGTCGCGCCGCGCCTGGTGGAACTCCACTTCGCTCTGGGTTTCGTCCACGGTGGCTTGCAGAACGCGGCGCTGCCGGGGCGTTGCTTTTTCCAGTTGCGCTCGCAGGGCTTCCAATTCTTTCTTGGACTGCTTGACCTGCTGGTCGGCTTTGGCGGCCAGGTCGGCGAAGCGTTGGTACTGCGACGACGATGCGGCCACGGACGGATCCGGCGCCGCTGCGGAGCTGGCGCCCTGCCGCACGGCCAGGGCCTGGGCCCGCGCGCGGGCAAAATCAAACGCCAGACGGACCACCTGGTCTCCGAGGCGCCGGCTGCTGTTGATGAAGATGGCGTCACTGGGGTCGCTGGCAATCTGCTGCTGCGTTCCCAACTGGCGGTACCACAGCAGCGTCTGGTTCAGGAACTGGATGATGTCTTCGCCCTTGTCCACCGGAGGATTGACGGTGGCTTGCGCGTGCGCGGGCGTCGTCGCCGGCAACAACAGCGCGGTGAGTAGAAGAGCGAAGATAAGACGTTGCGAAAATTGAAGCATAGAAGACCGGATCAGGAATCGTTACCAGGAATCGTTACCAGGAAACATTGAAGCACGCGGCGCCGCTTCCACACAATCTGCCGAGGGCGAGACTGGCGATGGCCTGCGACCGCGCAGGCAGCAACATTGGTTTGGAGGCAAGCTCCAGGGATGGAGTTGCACCGCAGCCGTGGTTTCGGCAAGGGAACGGGAGAGAGGCGGCGCCAGGGAGTTGCGAGCAAATAAAAAGGGTGTTCCGATGAACACCCGTTAAAACTATTATCCCTTGAAGGTTTCACGGAGACTTGGCTCCGCGAGGAGAGTTACTTTTTCTTTTTTTTCTTTGCAGCCTTTTTCTTTGCAGCCATGGTGTGTCTCCTTTTCGAAGATTTGATTCCTTGGAGCCCGATTCACCCAGGCGTCCCTACGGATAGGGGCTGCAACCGGGTACACACAAGATATTGAGGTACACGTGATGCAATGTCAACAGAAAAATGCACAAGAAGAATGTCTGGCGGAAGCGCGAGCCGGCGGTTTCGAGTTAATCTCTGAAGCGAGATGATTGGACGCTTGGTGTTGTTCGTGTTCGTCGCGCTGGTGCTGTGGGCCGTGGTGCGCCAGATCCGCAAATGAACTTCCGTAAATGAAAGTCAGCAAGTGAATGTCCGCGCATTGAACATGCGTGATGGGTGCGCGAGCGAAGACTCCAGCAAAAAGCGCTCAAGGATTCAGAAGCTTTTGCTGGACCAGTTCCATGCATTGCTGCTGCAGCTGCCGATCAGAGCCAAAGCCTTCCAGCCAGTGGACGCCGGGCTCGCGGCGGAACCAGGTCATCTGCCGCTTGGCGTAATTGCGATGGCCCTGTTGCGCGCCGGTGATGGCCTGCTGCAATGAAATTTCTCCCGCCAAGAATTGCGCCGCCTGTTTGTAGCCCAGAGAATGCAGCGGACGCGCCGCTTGCCCGTAGCGCGCCAGCAGCGTGCGGGTCTCTTCGACCAGGCCGTGGCGGAACATCTCCGCGGCGCGATCATTGATGCGCCGGTAGAGCTCGGCGCGATCGGGCTGGAGTCCCAGGCGAAGAATGCGAAAGCCGGGCAGCGGGTCGCGGCCTTGCTGCCACAAGTCCGTCATGGGGCGGCGCGCGCTGAGAGAAACTTCCACGGCGCGGATGACTTTAGGAACATCGTTGGCGTGGATCGAGTCCGCGGCTTTCGAGTCCAGGCGGCGCAGCACGCGGTGCAAATATTCCGCGCCACGTTCCTCCACGCGCTGGCGCAGACGTGTGCGCAACTCTTCCGATCGCGGCGGGCCGGAGAACAGGCCTTCCAGCAGAGCCCGCAGATAAAGCCCGGTGCCGCCGACGACAATCGGCTGATGACCGCGAACGCGAATTTCGCGGATGGCCTGGCGCGCCAGACGCGAGTAGTCGCCGGCGGTGACCAGCTCGGTGGGCGCGGCAACATCAATCAGATGATGAGGAACGCGCCGGCGGTCTTCCAATGAAGGCTTGGCTGTGCCGATCTCAAATTCGCGATAGACGGCGACAGAGTCGCAACTGATGATCTCGCCGTGGAGACGCTCAGCCAGATGGAGCGACAACGAAGTTTTGCCGCTGGCTGTGGGACCGAGAATGACCACCAGGAGCGGCGTGGGGACAATCAAGCTCATGGGCCGGTCCATTTCATAGGCTGCTCCAGCTCATAGGCTACCCCAGCGCCGCCGCAGAAAAACGAAGAGCAAGATCAGCAAGGCGATCAGGGCCAGACCAAGAGCGCGTTGCAAGGACGCGGCACGCGACTGGTCTTCAGGCTCTCCGGCCGCTTCGCTCGTGCGTTGGCTTTCGCGATCGCCTTCGTCCATGGCAGACATTGTAAGGCCAGCAATCGGCTATTGGCCGTTGGCTGTTGGACATCAGAGCCGCGCGATGAAAGAACCCGAGCCAGCTCATATAGAATGTGTCACCGGAAAAGCATGGAACACGCTTCAAAATACAAATTCGGCGAATTTGAAGCCGACGTCCGCGCGGGCGAGCTGCGTCGCAAGGGCCAGCGGCTGAAGCTCCAGTTGCAACCTTTCTATGTGCTGGTGGCGCTGCTGGAGCGGCCCAAGGACGTGGTCACGCGGGAAGAGCTGCGCCAGCGGATCTGGCCGGAAGACACTTTTGTGGACTTTGACCACAGCCTGAACACCGCGGTGGCCAAGGTGCGCGACGCGCTGGGCGATTCCGCCGGCAGTCCCAGGTACGTGGAGACCATCGCCAAACGCGGATATCGCTTTCTGGGCGAAGTGGAAGCAGTAGGCGAAGCGGGGCAAGCTGCGCTTGCGACGCAAGCAAAACCGTCGCCAGCCGCGGCGGTAAGTGTGACGGCGCAAGTCAGCTCGACGCAAGGACGCCCCGCGCAGCCGGTGTCTTCTCTTCCGCGCGCCAGCCGCAGCACCACCAGACTGCTGTTCACGTTGGCGCAGGTGATGTACGTGGTCTTCTATATTGCTGCGTTGTTCCGCTGGGAACGGCTGGCCCAGTCAGCGGAAACGGCGTGGCGCGGCGCGGGAACCACTGCGTTTGTGGTGTACATGGTCACCGCGCTCGCCGGACTGGCGGTGCGGCTCTACCTGATCACGGCAACGGCCTTTGACTACCACCTGCTGGGCGAAAAATACCGCAGAATTTTTCCCGCGTTGTTTGTACTGGACATGATCTGGGCGCTGTCACCGTTGCTGCTCAAGGACCGCATCGGAATGGGCCTGGCGCTGGGGGCGTGTGCAGCGCTCATCTATATGCCATTCGCGCAGCGAGTGCTGATGAAGATGATGCAGCCGACGAGCTGATTCTTTCCGCGACTAATCAAAATCATTGCGGTCAGGATTGTAGATAAAGCGCGCGCGCAATTTGAGGAAGTCGCCCTTGAAGTCGGCGGGAAGCGGGTTGAACGGGACGGCCGAGGTAATCGCGCCCCACGCGGCACGGTCCAGCGCCGCGTCGCCGGACGAACTGATCAGCTTCAGACCCTGCACGCTGCCGTCTTTCATAATGGCGAACTCAATGATGAGCGAACCTTTCTTCATCATCGGCGGCAACGCTACTTCCGGAATCAGCGGGTCCCAGTGGCTTTGCACGGTTACCTTTAAGCGCCGCAGGTAGGGGCCAAAGTCCACGCCCATGGTGTCACTGAGGATTTCCATCTCATCGCGCTTGTCAGCGCGGGGACGCTGGCCGGGACCGTAGTCGCCTCCGCCGTAGTCCACCGTGGAAGGCCCGTGGCCGTTGGCGACGGACTGGATGGCCTGCGTCACCGACGAGCCTGGCGACTTGATGGCAAAAGGCGTCGCCGGCTTGCGCTCCGGAATGGGCGCTTGCAGCCGGGCGTTCTCCACCGGAGCAGGTTGCGCCGGCACGGGAACGGCGGCGGGCTGCGGAGGAGCTTGCTGGGTGGCGTCCGCGGCGGGGGCAGGCGCGGGCGCCGGTTTGGGCGGACCCGGCCTGCGCTGGTCGAGCAGCTTTTTCAGAATCTCCCGGTCGGGCACCGGCGTGCGCGACTGCGCGATGCGGTTCTTATCGGAAATAATGTCGGTCTTGGGCGCTTTCACCTTGAGCTGGTCTTCCGGCAGAGTGATGAAGGTAGCGTTCTGCTTCTGCTGCATGGGAATGACCACCACCGAATCGCCAATCCACTTGGGCAGAAACAAGAGCAGCAGGATCACCACCACGTGGACCACGCCGGAGATCCAGGCGGCTTCGCGGCGGCGGTAAGAACCTACGTCATCCTGGTACAAGTCGGCGATCAGCAGATGGAGTTCACCATCGCGCGCCGAAAAAGGCACCCGGACTTCGTCAATCTGTTCTTCGGTCAGGGGAATAGGACACCGCCAGCGCAAGCCTTGGTTGAAGGACTTAAGACCATTCTCTCATTGAATGCAACGTATGAGATGAACTTGCGTTTATTCGGGACTTAAAAAGTCTACCGTATTCCATGGAAATGCCTGAATCACCAAGGGATAGGGCACTTCTGGCTTTACAAGTGTTTACAAACTGATTACAAGGAGTGGATTCCCGCCCGGCGGCTGTGCTCCTGAATGTGGGCCAGGATGTCCAGGACCACGGCCAGCGCGCGACGGCCGTCTTCCAGCGACACCACCGGGGTGCTGCGGTTGCGCACCGCGTCCAGGAACGACTTGATCTCCGTCCGCAGCGGTTCTTCCTGCTGCACTGCGGGCTTGTTCACGGTAACGCCGGGAATGGGCACGCCGGACGATTCGCCAGACATGCCCATGAGTTGGTCGAGGGAGAATCTTTCTTCGTTGCTCACACGGAACTGCAGCACGTCCTGCCGGCCGTAATCCACGGAGACGTACTCGCGCGGCTGAAAAAAACGCAGCTTGCGGACGCGCTCCGTGCTGATGCGGCTGGCGGTGAAGTTGGCCACGCAGCCGTTTTCAAATTCCATGCGCACGTTGGCGATGTCCACTTTGCCGCTCACCACCGGCAAGCCCACGGCGCGAATCTCGGTGACCGGCGATTTGACGAAGGAAAGCACCACGTCAATATCGTGGATCATCAGGTCCAGGACCACGTCCACGTCCAAGCTTCGCGGGGTGAAGACGCTGAGCCGGTGGACCTCAAAGAACATGGGCTTGGTCAGCAGCGGCACCGTGGCGCGCACCGCCGGATTGAATCGCTCCAGGTGCCCGACTTGCGCCACGCGCCGGTTGGCCGCCGCCACGCGGAGCAACTCGTCGGCTTCTGCGAGAGTGGAGGCCAGGGGCTTTTCGATCAGGACGTCAATGCCTGCCTGCATCAGCGCCTTGGCCACGCTGAGATGATGGACCGTGGGCACGGCGACGGAGGCGGCGTCCACTTTGCCCGCCAACTCTTCGACCGCGGCAAACGCTTTGCAACCGAACTGCGCGGCCACGGATTCCGCGGTGGCGCGGTTGGAGTCCACAACGCCGACCAGCACGACCGGCTGGCCTTGCTGCTGGAGATCGTGATACACGCGGGCGTGGTTGCGTCCAAACGAGCCCACACCAACGGCGGCTACACGGATTGCACTTTGGTTAGCCAAGACGTTGATTTTCTCAGAGCCGGGGCCGGACGGTAAAGCTATGATTGCTTGGATCGTTGTAATCGCCGACATCGCCGGAATCGCGCGTAATCGCCGTGATCGGAAAAGCAAATCTCAGCGTCGATCAAAGCCGATGACACGCATTTGAAAATGTCGAGCGGTACGACCAGAGCCGGTTTTTGTCCGCGCTGAATCTGCGCTTATCCGCGACAAGCCTTTGGTTACTCGATTACGGCGATGTCGGCGATCACGCGCGATCACGGGGATTGCTGGGGCCGCCAATTATTTCAACCGGAGCTTTCGCAGTTGAGCAACCGAAAGCCTCGAAAGGAGAACAAGATGGGCCGCGCGTTCGGATTCATCACATTGCTGGCGGTGCTGTGCGTGGGCGCCTGGTACTACATGCGCCAAAGCCAGACCACTCTCTTCGGCGGAGGAAACAACCCCAACGCCACGTCCACCGTGGACCTGATGGGCATCCGCAGTGACCTGCTGGCCATGGCCCAGGCTGAGCGCGCCCGTATCGCCCTGCGCGGCAACTACGGCTCGCTGGAGCAGATGCGGGCTGACGGCGACCTCACCATGACCCACACCCAGCGCGGACCTTATGTTTACTCGGCTGAGGTCAGCGCCTCCACCTTCCGCATCGTGGCCACCTACACCGGCCCGGACGCTCCGGGGGTGGTCAAGACCATCAGCATTGACCAGAACATGCAGATCAGCCAGCAATAAGGCTCATGCCGGCTTCAGCGTAGACACCCAGACGGCGAAGAAGTGGCAGGCCGATCCGGCCAGGACAAACAAATGCCATATCGCGTGATGGAAACGCTTGTAGTCATAGGCAAAGAACAGCACTCCCACCGAATAGCACAGCCCGCCGGCGAACAAAAGGATCAATCCATTCCGCGGCAGATGGACAAAGAGCTGCCGGGCAGCGACCAGCGCCAGCCAGCCCATGGCGAGATAGATGACGACTGAGGTGCGGGCAAAGCGGCCAATAAAGAAGACCTTGAAGACCACCCCGGCAGCCGCCAGCGCCCAAATGATGCCCAGCAACGACCAGCCCCAGGCGCCGCGCAGACTGATGAGCGCAAAGGGCGTGTACGTGCCGGCGATCAGCAAATAGATGGCGGAGTGGTCCAGAATCCTCAGAACCTGTTTGGCCCGCGGCAACCGGACTCCGTGGTATGCGGTAGAGGCGGCGTAGAGCAGCACCAGACTCACGCCATAGATGCTGTAGGAAATCATCTGCCGCGCGTTGCCGTGCAGGCTGGCCAGCGTCACCAGCGCGGCCAACGCGGCCAGCGCCAGGGTCACGCCGATGGCGTGGGTCAGGGCGTTCCATAATTCGTCTTTGACGGGCACGGATTCCGAAAATATCTCATTCGGAGCAGTTGCTCCCGGGGCGGGCGGCGGACCGGAAGTATCGCGTGATGTACCTTTCGAGATTCCGTTTTGGCCCATGTAGCTTAGATGTCGAAGGCCGCGCCAGCGTGCATGTCGCAAGTTGACCAGTTCTTGCTTTTCACGATGAACCGCATTTATGGCGCCGAACCCTGGTCGCGGCGCAATTCAGGACGCAACCATGCTTGGGCAGCAGCAAAGCGCAAGACGTTGAAGCGGCCATTTTGCCCGCAGCCTCCGCAGTCCATGTCCTGGTGAAGACGTGGTCTAGCACCCTTGATGCCTCTAAAATAGGCGCATCTAAGTACAATATGCGCAGGCGAAAGCCCAAATACCGCATGTTCAAGTTCTTGTTCAGAGTCGTGGTCATTCTGGTCATCGTAGCGGCTGCGCTGCTGGCCTACGGCCTGTATTTGCCTGCCGGCCCGACGCAGGAGCGGTTCGTGCAACTGAAACCGGGCTCGTCGGCTCGGCGCATTGCCGCCGATCTCCACACCGCCGGCATTATTCGCAGCCAATACGCGTTTTTGTTCTGGCATTACGTCCAAGGCCACAAGAACCTGAAAGCGGGCGAATACTCTTTTGATCATCCAGCGAAAGTGCGGGAAGTTTATGACCGCATTGCCCGCGGAGACATTTACGTCCACCTGCTGGTAGTGCCGGAAGGCTTCAACATGTTTGACATCGCCGCGGCCATCGAGGACGCAGGGCTGGGCACGCGTGACGACTTCTTGCAAGTGGTCCGCAAGGATGCTTCCCTGGTGCAGGACCTGGATCCCCAGGCGCCGAACCTGGAAGGCTATCTGTTTCCCGACACGTATCGCTTTACCCGGACGCAATCGCTGCATGACATGGCCGCGGCCATGGTGCATCGTTTCCGCCAGGCGGCCAAAGCCGCTGGCTTGGACGAGGACTTCCACACCAAAGTGACCATGGCCAGCATCATCGAAAAAGAAACTGCCGTGGATGCCGAGCGGGCGGAGGTGGCCAGCGTTTTTAACAACCGCCTGTCGCGACACATGGCCCTGGCCACGGACCCCACGGTGATCTACGCTGCGCTGCTCAATGACCGCTATCGCGGGACGATTTACCGGTCTGATCTGAATTTTGATTCTCCCTACAACACTTACAAATATCCGGGCCTGCCTCCGGGGCCGATTTGCAATCCGGGAAAAGCGTCATTGCAGGCGGCGCTGTATCCGGCCAGGACCCGGTATCTGTATTTCGTGAGCGACAACCACGGGCGGCATAACTTCTCCAGTACCCCCGCGGAGCACGCCAAAAACGTGGCGGCTTATCGAAAAGCCGTTGCCCAGGCCATCAACCGCTAGTTTCCCCTCGCTTTGGGGCCCGCTTTGCCGCAAAATGTCACGCTTTGCCGCTTCCGATCCCACCTTTCACAGCCCTTAGTCCGCTATACTAGAAGAGTAACTTTCTAGACTTTGGAAATCATCTAAACAATGCAAGTTTTGTCGCGAGCCAAGATCGTCCTTCTCTTCCTTCCGGTGTTGCTGTTGGCGGGTTGTGCCGTCAAAGGCCAGCATGAGCCCACCATGCGCATGATCAGCGCAGCCACACTGAGAGAAGCCACCCTGGAGCAACTGGAAGAGCGCATTGACGCGAGCGCCGCCAGCCTGCAGACCCTCAAATTGACGGTGGAGATGGACATTTCCACCGGCGGGGCCAAGAAAGGCATTGTCACCGACTACCGGCAGGTCAGCGGTTATGTGATGGTGCGCAAGCCGGGAATGCTGCACATGATCGTGCGCGCGCCGGTGGTGGGCAACCGCCTGGTGGACATGGTGAGCACCGGCAAGAGCTTCGCCGTAGCCTTTAATTCGCCAACGGCCAGCAAATATTACGTGGGATCGAACCAGGTCATTACCCCGTCGGAAAAGCCGCTGGAAAACATGCGTCCACAACACGTGCTGGACGCGCTGCTGATCAAGGCGGTGGACCGCAACGCGGGAGAGCTGGCGGTGCTGGAACAGAGCACGGACATTGTCAGAGACCCCAAGTCGAAGAAAGATGTTTTGCGGCCCAACTACGTGGTGGTGGTGATCAGCAAGGATGATGCGGGTCCCTATCTCTCCCGCCGGATCGTATTCAGCCGCGACGACCTCATGCCCCACGAACAGTACCTTTACAACCGCCAGGGCCAGTTGGTGACCATTGCCCGCTACGATTACACCACGCCGGTCACGGGCGATGTGGCGGACAACAAGTTTCCCGGCGTGATCCAGATCGAGCGGCCGATTGAAGAGTACGCGATGAAGCTCACGGTGGAAAAAGCCAGCATCAACCTGCCGCTGGGCGACGACCAGTTTGAAGTCGCGCAGCCACCCGGGTCCACGCTGATCAACGTGGACACAAAAAGCGCAACGGCCCTGAACCAGCCGGAGTTGAAGGCCGCGGAAACCAAGAAGCCGCAGTAGATTGCGGACCGGCCGCGTGGTCCGGAGTTCGGCGGGATTCTTGCAACAGTTGAGACTGATTCCATGAACAAAATGATTGTGGCCAACCTGGCCCATCGTCCCATTCGTTCCATCATCAGCATTTTTGCCGTGGCCATTGAGGTCACGCTGATCCTGCTCATCGTGGGCCTGATGCTGGGAATTCTGGATGACAGCAAAGAACGACAGAAAGGCGTGGGAGCCGACGTGATCGTGCGTCCGCCGGGCTCGGCGAATTTCGCCGCATTTTCCTCCGCGCCGGCATCGGTGAAATACGCTGACCTCTTGCTCAAACAGCCGCACGTCACGGCCGTGGCGCCGGTGGTGCTGCAGACCACGGTCAGCTTGAGCAGCATTGAAGTGTTGAACGGAATTGATCTCAAGTCGTTTGAGTCCGTGGGCGGGCCCATGCGCTACCTGAAGGGCGGGCCGTTCCAGGAACCCTACGACATGATCGTGGACGATATTTACGCCGCGGGAAACAAGGCGCACGTGGGCTCCACGGTGAGCGTGCTGAACCACGATTTCCGAGTGTGCGGCGTGATCCCGCACGGACGCGGAAGCCGCCGCTACGTCCCCATCAGCACCATGCAGGCCTTGACCGGCAATGAAAACAAAGCCAGCGTGTTCTACGTAAAGCTGGATGACGTGAAGAACGACAACGCCGCCGTGCAACAGCTCAAGGAACTGCTGCCGCAATTCAATATCACCTCCACGCGCGAATGGATGGAGCTGATGACCGCGGACAACATCCCCGGTCTTTCCACGGTGATCAAAGTGGTGATCGGGATTGCGGTGGTCATCGGGTTCATGGTGATCTTCCAGTCCATGTATACGGCGGTGATGGAGCGCACGCGGGAAATCGGAATCCTGAAGTCGCTGGGCGCGTCGAAATTTTATGTGGTGCGGGTAATCCTGCGCGAAACTCTGCTGCTGGCCGTGGCCGGCGTCCTTTTGGGCTTTGCCGTGAGCGCCCTGGGACGATTGGGCATTCTGCATAAGTTTCCCACCTTGCGCGTGCTGCCTATCACTTTCAGCTGGGCCTTGTACTCCATGCTGGTTGCCGTGGGCGGAGCCATGCTGGGCGCGTTGTACCCGGCCTTCAAAGCCGCACAAAAAGATCCCATTGACGCGCTGGCGTACGAATGAAGCAGCAACTAGCGACTAGCCACTAGCTGCTGGCTCTTGCGTCGTAGGACCCACGAGCGCCTTCATTCGCGAAAGGCGTTGCCCGCACAATTCACAAGCTAGCTGCCAGCCGCTAGTTGCTAGCTGCTATTCATGCCGCAACGCGGTCACCGGATTCACTTGCGCGGCGCGCGCCGCGGGGATGTAGCCGGCAACCAGCGCTACCATCGCCAAAATGAGCACCGCGGTCACCATGGTCAGGGGATCCAGCGCGCTCAGGCCGTAGAGTTTTGAAGCAATGAAGCGCGTCAAGCCCACGGTGAAGCCAATCCCAATCACCACGCCAAGAACAATCATGATGCTGGTTTCGCGCAGGATCATCTGCACCACGGAGGCGCGTCCTGCCCCCAGCGCCATGCGAATGCCAATTTCATTGGTCCGGCGGGCCACGCCATAGGAAAGCACGCCGTACAATCCGGTGGCCGCCAGCAGCAGCGCAATGATGCCGAACACCGTGCACAGGCGGGCCATCACGCGAGGCTGGGCGGTGGTGCGATCCAGTGTTTCCGTCATGGTCCGTGCCAGCCCAAGGCCCAGGTCTTCATTCACTGCCTGGACGGTCTTGCGAACGCTAAGCGCCAGCTGCTGGGGATCGCCCGCCGTGCGGATTTCAAAGTTCACTCCCGGCGGCGGGCCTTCCATGGTCTGGCCGGTGGGATGGTAAAAGCGCGGCGGGACGTCGCCCCGCAAATTGTGGTCGCGAACGTTGCGCGCGACGCCAACCACTTCCATGGGGTACTTCTGGTCGCCGAACACTTCCGTCACGTGCAGGCCAATGGGATTCCGTCCGGCAAAAAACCGTTTTTGAAACGCTTCATTGATCACACACACTTTGGGAGCGGTGGCAGAGTCTTGCAGGCCAAACTCGCGGCCTAGAAGTATGGGGACGCCAACGGTGGCGAAGTATCCCGGACCGATCACGTCAAAGCGCGAGCCACGCTCGTTGTCCTTTTGCGGGGTGAAGCCTTCCACTTCCACCTGGTCGCCAGACTCGGAGCCGCTGAACAGTCCATTTTGCGAGTAGGTGACACCGCGCACGCCCGGCAGCACGCGGATGCGGTCCGCCAGATCGTTCCACAGAATGGTCAGGCGAGCGTCTTTGTAGCCGGCGGTCACGCCGTCCACGCCCAGGACCAGAAGCTTTTCCCGCGCGTAGCCCAGGTCCGTGGCTTGCAGGTTCCACAGCGTGCGCAGCAGCAGCCCGCCACTGACCACCAGCAGCAGGGAGAACGCTACTTGGGCGATCACCAGACCCTTGGCCAGGTTCAGCCGGCCGGAGGAAGTGGTGTTGCCGCGGCCGGAATCGCGCAGGCTGTCATTCAAGTTCACGCGCGTGCCGCGGATGGCCGGCACCAGCCCAAAGATGAGTCCGGTCAAGAACGTTACGCCGGCGGTGAAGGCCAGCACGCGCAGGTCGAGAGCAACTCCCAGGTCCAGGGCATCGCGGTCGGTCGTCATCTTCATCATGATGACCAGCAACCGCGCCGCGCCCCAGGCCAGGAGAAGTCCGGCCACGCCCCCCAGGGCGGAGAGCATCAGGCTCTCGGTGAGAAACTGCCGCACCAGCCGCCAGCGCGAGGCGCCGATGGACAGCCGCACGCCAACTTCTTTGTAGCGGGCGGACGCGCGTGCCAGCAGCAGGTTGGCCACGTTGATGCACGCGATCAGCAGCACCACGGCGGAAGCTCCAAGCAGCACCAGCAGTTGCTGCTGGAATTCGTCGCGACCGCCGAAAGCGCCCGTGCTGGCGGCCACCACTTTCAGATTCTGTTTCATAAAGCGCTTCCGGGTTTCCTGCGCCATGGCAGGCGGATAGCTGTTTTCCAGGATGCCGCGGAAGAGCACGTCCATTTCCGTCTGCACCCGGGCCACGCTTACGCCGGGTTTTACACGGCCGATCACGTGCAGCCACATGGTTTTCGCGATGTTGTCCGCGGTCAATTGTTCATGCAGCCAGTCGCGCCCCGGCATGATCATCGGCTGCATCAGCATGGGGACCCAAAGGTCCGGGCGGTCGCCCACGGTTTCGCCGCGAAATCCCGGTGGCGTAACGCCAATCACGGTAAGGCTGGCTTTGTTGATGCGGATGCTGGTGTTCAACACAGAGGTGTTTCCGCCAAAGCGTTTCTGCCAGTAGTCATAACTGATGACGGCGTAAGGATCTTGCCCCGGAGACTTGGCGTCAGCTTCTGTGAAAAAGCGTCCGATGGCGGGCTCCACGCCCAGCACGGAGAAATATCCTTCGGTCACCAGGCGACCGTGGGCCTCTTCGGGAGACGCTCCGGCGATATGCAACTGCCAGGTGTCAGCCTCTGACTCCACGGCGATCAGGCCGGACATGGTGGTGTTGTGGTCGCGCAGAGTGGTGTACTCCACGTAGCTCAGCAGCGGCCGGTCGCCGGTGCTCACGCCGATGGAAACACCGGATGCGTTGGGGTTGGTGAGCATCACCAGCTCCCGCGGATTGCGGACCGGCAGCGCCCTGAGGATGGCCGCGTTCATCACGCTGAAGATGGCGGTGTTGGCCCCAATGCCAATGGCCAGCGACGCCACGGCGACGATGGTAAACACCGGCGTGCGGACAAATTGCCGCAGCGAGTAGCGAATGTCTTTGAACAGAGTTTCCATCCAGGCGGCGATGTCCATGGTGCGCGTCCTTTCCGTTTCCAGCGTGAGAAGCGTTTCAAGGCAGAGTAGGCCAGCTAATGAGACGAGGCGAGATGCTAGCTGGTTAGCAGGGGGAGGCGAAATGTTTTGTCATGGTTTGCGGTAGGCGTGTGGCGAAAGGCGTTCAGCCGCCGGACGGGGCGAGAAGTAGGTAGGGGAGCAGTGCCTGTGCCACACGATCTTTTGGCGCAGGCGAGGGCGCCTGCGGTCCACGCAGCTTTTGTGGCGCCTGAGATTTTGGGACGATGAACTAGTTCGCGCTGGCGTTGGCGAACAAAATACAGTATAGTAATAAGATTTTCGCAATCGCCAAAATGGCGACCGGGTGCGATGGCGCGCCCTGGACGAGATCTTTGACAAATAGCACTCAGCAATTAGCAGTCAGCAATCAGCCACCGCAAAAGGCCGACTCATCGCAAAATCCGGAGAATCAGTGAGTTAGAAGGAAAATTTACTGGTTGGTTAACAGTTGGGTGACCGTTGGGTCGAATGGAATAAATCCTGTGTTTGCAACCCGGACCTTAGGGGAGGGGTGGGGTGGGGGAGTAACTGAACGGTGATTGGCGAGATGGTAAACAGATCGCCGGGATCATCGTCAGCGATGCGTTTTTCATCGGCACAGGCAAGAGTCCTCCACCCCGCCACGCGAAGCGCGCGCCACCATCCCAGATTGCGCAAAAGCGGCGCAATCCGGGAGCCCTGGCGTCGGGGGAGCCCGATGCTTGTGCCACACGATTCTCGTAACGCAGGCGAGGGCGGCCGGTGGTCCACAAAGGACGAGTTTGGTTTGTCCACGTTGAGACGTAGCGGTGCTACGTCTCTACGCTGAGAGTTTGGCATGCCCTGCGTGCGTCTGTGGTCGTCCTATCAACTTCCCGCATCCTCCGCCTTCGATTTACCATCTGGATTTAACATCTGAAGAGTCATTGAAAGAGAGGTCCCCCATGTCCATCCGTCCGGTGAAGAAGCTGATCAAGTCCAAGCCTACGCTGGAGGGCGCCGGGGTGCATCTGCGCCGCGCGTTCGGGTTTGGCAGCACCACGGACTACGATCCGTTCCTGCTGCTCGACGATTTCCGCAATGAAGTCCCGGCGGACTACCTGGCCGGTTTTCCCTGGCATCCGCATCGCGGGATTGAGACCATCACCTACGTGCTGGCCGGGACGGTGGAGCACGGCGACAGCATGGGCAACCGCGGGGCCATCGGCGCTGGCGACATCCAGTGGATGACCGCGGGCAGCGGCATCATCCACCAGGAAATGCCCAAGGGCGATCCCAACGGCCGCATGCATGGCTTCCAGTTGTGGGCCAACCTTCCTTCTGCGCTCAAGATGACGCCGCCGCGCTACCAGGAAGTGAAGGCCCCGGAGATTCCGGACATCACGGACGATGACGGCACGCACGTGCGCCTGGTCTGCGGAAGCTTCTGGGGCAAGCGCGGTCCGGTGGAAGGCATTGCCGCCGACCCGGTTTACGTTGACGTCCATGTGCCCGCGGGCAAGCGCAAGACGCTTCCGGTGGAGACCACGCGCCACGCGTTCGCGTACGTGTTTGAAGGGTCAGGCAAGTTCTGCAACGCGTCCGCGCCGCTGGCCGTGCCCACCGAGGGCGTTGGCTGGGCGGACACCGTCCCGCCGACCGAAGCCGAGAACCGTTCCCTCATCCTGTTTGACAGCGGCGACGAAGTCACCGTCCAGGCCGGCGAACATGGCATACGCTTCCTGCTGGTCTCCGGCAAGCCGTTGCAGGAGCCCGTCGCCTGGTACGGACCCATCGTGATGAACACCCAGGAGCAACTACAGCAGGCGTTCAAGGAGCTGGATGTAGGCACGTTCTTGAAGGAGAAAGGGAAGTAGCGAGCTGGGCATGGTCTGTTGCATTCTTCCAAGGTGTTTTCGTAAGGAGAAGTGATATGTCGAAACTGATAGGATTGGCTTTCGCTGCAATGTTTCTGCTTCCTTCTGCGAATCCTGGCTTTGCGAAGTACAAGGCGATTGAAGCCTATGAGATTCGGCCGGGCATTCTGATGATGCCGAGGTATTCATCTGACGGACAGGTCTGTGAGATTGGACTGGCGAAGCTGCATTATTCGCCCGAAATGATCAGACTAGACTCCAGTTTATCGCGCAAAGAGATTGATCAAATGTTCAAAGAGCTCGTGCCAGCCAATGAAAGAGGCCCCAAACCAACGGATATAGGAGGAAGCGACCAGATTTCAGAGTCTGGCCGCAGCCTCGTAACGTCTTCAGAATACGAGAATATTTCAATTCAAATCTATAGTGCTGTCCTGCCCTCTTCCACGAAGCATGAAATTGTTGCCGATAATGTTGCCGCAACGATCCGGTGGAAGAATCGGAGATGCCGATAAGAGCAAGATGACTCAGACAATCAAACACCCCAACGCCCTCTACCTGGAAGACCTGCACGTCGGACAGAAGTTTGTCTCCGGCGAATTCCATATGGATGAAGCCAAGCTCAGGGCCTTCGCTGAAGAGTTTGATCCGCAATCGTTCCATCTGGACGCCGCCGCCGCGCAGGCCAGCGTCTTTGGCGGGCTGGCGGCCAGTGGCTGGCACGTTGCGGCCATCGCCATGCGGCTTCTGGTGGACGGCGGGTTGCCGCTGGGCAACGGCATCATCGGACTGGGCGGCGAACTCGCCTGGCCCAAGCCCACGCGTCCCGGCGACACGCTGCATGTGGAAAGCGAAGTTCTGGAGATTGTTCCTTCGCGCTCGAAACCAAACCAGGCTGTGGTGAAAGTCCGCAGCACAACTTTGAACCAGCATGGCGATGCCGTCCACATGTTCACGGCCAAGGTACTGGTGTTCAAGCGTGTACTGTAAACTTTAAGAGACGGCGCAGCATTCCCGTGATCTTCGTCCTCGACAACTACGATTCTTTCACTTACAACCTGGTCCAGTACCTGGGCGAGTTGGGCGAGACGGCGGAGGTTCGCCGCAATGATCAGGTCACAGTCGAGCAGATTGAAGAGCTAGATCCCACGCACATCCTGATTTCGCCCGGACCGTGTACGCCGCAGAAAGCCGGCATCAGTATTGGACTGATCAAACATTTTGCCGGCAAAAAACCCATCCTCGGCGTGTGCCTGGGACATCAGGCCATTGGCGCGGCCTTCGGCGGGAACGTGGTGCGGGCGCGGCAGATCATGCACGGAAAAGTCAGCCGCATCCAGCACGATAGCAAGACCATCTTCCGCAGCGTTCCTCAGCCGCTCACCGCCACGCGCTACCACTCGCTGATCGTCGCCGAAGAAGGCCTGCCCGGGGAGTTGGAGATCAGCGCGGAGACCCGCGATCAGGACGGAACGCGGGTGATCATGGGGCTTCGCCACCGCCGTTTTCCCGTGGAAGGCGTGCAATTTCATCCTGAGAGCGTGCTCACCGAATCCGGACGTTTGCTGCTAAAGAACTTCTTAGAGTTGTAACCCTGTTGGGCTACAATCTCCCCAAACGGGTCTGGTTTGGAGGCCGCAGCATGACGCATTCGCCACTCGAAAAGCGTTCCATGAAGAGGTTTTCTCTGGATTTGCCGATCAGCGTCAAGTACTTGGACAACACCCGCAGCGAGGTTGCCGGCCGCACTCGCGACGTAAGCTCCCGCGGGATCTACATGTTCGTTGCCGCCCCCATGGCCCAGGGAGCGGCCATTGAGTTTGTGATGACCTTGCCTTCGGAAATCACCTTGACGGAGCCCGTCCGCGTGCACTGCCGCGGCCGCATCCTGCGGGTAGAGCAGACAGCCCCGGAGCAAGGAGCAGCGGTGGCGCAAGGCGTAGCCGTGGCCATTGATAAGTACGACTTTGTCGGCGACGACGTTTAAGAGACGATCTTTGGAGCGATTTTTTCGAGAAATGCCCGGCCCGATTCTGTTAGCCTTTCAGGAAACCATGAAAAGCAGTTGGTCTTTATTTTTAGGCTCGGCCTTGCTGTTTGTGCCGGCCGTGCTGGCCCAGTCCCCGGCCCAGGTTCCGGTGGGTGAACTGTTTGCCTCGGACAACGCGGCGCAACCGCCCGCCTTGCCGGCCAGCCCGGGTATGAGCGTGGTGACCGGCTCGGAACTCTCCGCCGGCGTGGCTGCGGCCCGGCTGCGGCTGTTTCGCGGCGGCCAGGTGCGGATTTGCCCGCGCAGCAGTATCAGCGTTACCAGCGGCAGCAGCTCCGGACTCATGTTCGCCATGGGGACCGGCATGGTGGAAGTGGACTATCGCCTGCCAGTGCGCGTGGCTGACCTGCTGATTACGCCGGACTTCAGCATTAACCTGGTCGGCCCTGGAGCTTTCCACGTGGCAGTGGGCGTGAACAAAAAGGGCGACACCTGCGTGAAGCCGCTGCCCGGAAACACCGCGGAAATCAGCTTCTCGGAATTGCTCAGCTCCGCCATCTACAAGGTCAAGGCCAACGAGACGGTGGTTTTTATGGGCGGAAAACTGAGCGCCCGCGCCGACCTCAAAGAAGAGTGCGGATGTCCGCCGGGTCCGCCGATGATGCGCGCGGCGGCCCCTGCTCAGCCTGCGCCGTCCCCGGTGCCCGTCGCCGGCAACCCCAGCTCGCCGGTACCGGCGAACTCGGTCACCGCTCCGCTGCCGCAGGACCGTCCTGGCCAGGTGCACGTGGAGGTGGACACGCCGTTTGTATTCAACGCCAATGCCCGGGGAGCAGCCGCCAAGCCCTACAGCGTGGCTAAAATCAAGTTCTCCACCCTGCCCAACGTCTATTTTCTTCCCGACAAGGTGGAGCCCGTGGTTCAGGCCGCTAATCAAGCTCAACCTGCTGCCGAAGTGAAATCTGCTCCAGGCCCGGTGGCATCAGCACAAAAGAAGGAAAAAAAGGGACTTTTTGGCCGAATTGGCTCGTTTTTCCGTTCTTTGGTGCATCGCTAAGTTGTTCCGGGGAATCTAAATTGCTAGACTGGCACTTAAGCCCAATGCACCATTAGGAAACCTTTTTTCGCGCCAGGACGTCTATACTGTAACCAGAAACAACACATGTCTTCGGTTGATAACAAAAACTCGACAGGTTCTTCCCCCAAGGCGTCCCCCGCTCCTGCAGCACAGAAGCAGGAGGTGGTGAAGTTCGCCAAAGAACCGAATCCTGACCCATCCACCATGCCCAGCCTCTTCGGAGGAGGGTACGGTATCTATGCGGTCCGTCCGGAAAACTTCCTTTTGTCGTTTGTGACCCACACGGCAGCCATAGGCTTGATTCTGTGGCTTTTGCATGTGGCGGGGCCGCCCAAGATTATTGAGCCCCTACGGCTGAGTTCCATTGAACTGGCGCCGTATCTGGGCAACGTCGGCAAGCAAGGTCCCAGCGGTGGCGGCGGCGGTGATGCCAGCAAGATCAAGGCTTCCACCGGCACGCCTCCCAAGGCGGCCAAACAGCAATTTACGCCGCCCGTGGATCTGCAGCCGCAGGTCAGCAAGCTGATGATGCAGCCGACCGTGGTGGCCGATTTGAAGATTCCCACCAGCAACCAACTGGGTGACCCGCTCTCCAAGCTCATGACGCCGTCCAACGGCACGGGCGTTGGCGGGGGCATTGGTTCGGGTGATGGTGGCGGCGTTGGATCAGGTCACGGAGGCCCGGGCGTTGGCCCTGGCGTGTACTCGGTGGGTGGCGGCGTTTCCGCACCCAGAGTCATTTTCCAGCCGGAACCTGAATTTTCTGAAGAAGCCCGCAAGGCCAAATTTCAGGGCGTGGTTGGGTTGAACGTGATCGTTGGCGCGGATGGCCGCATCCATCAGGCGCAGGTTGTGCGCTCCTTGGGTATGGGTCTGGATGAAAAAGCCATTGAAGGCGTCAAGCTCTGGAAGTTTGATCCCGCCAAAAAAGATGGCCGCCCCGTGGCCGTTGCCGTTTACGTTGAAGTGGACTTCCACTTGTACTGATCGCTCCCGGCAAGCCCTGCAAAAAATGTCAAAAGGAGATGCTTGAATCGCATCTCCTTTTTGTTTGGCAAAAATGTTTGATCCCGACTCGCGCGCTTCGTTATTCGCGAGCCTCTTCCAGTTGGCCTTTTTCTTTTTTCTCCTGGCACTCAATGCAGTAGCGCGTCCAGGGAACGGCCTCCAGACGCTTGGCGTTGATCTCATTGCCGCAGCTGATGCAGTCGCCAAAGCTGCCTTCGCGGATGCGCGACAGCGCGTTCTCCACCATCTGCAGGAGCTGGCGTTCGTTATTGCTCTGGGAGAACAGGAACTCCTTGGTGTAAGAGTTCGCGGCGCGATCAGCAATGTCCTGCGCGGAGTCCTGGTCCGCGGTGCGGCCATCTTCTTCGGTCCGCGTGACCGTCTTGCGCAAGACCTGCTGGCGCTCTTCTAGTCTCTTTTTAAAGCTGTCCAGTTTCTTCTTGTCCATGGGTTTCGATAAGCCATTCATCTTAGCCGTCATAGGAATATACCGTCAAATCTTTGAGCGACCCAATTAGATGCTCGCCAGAGGCGCTTCGTCGCCGCAGTCGGAAAAAGGAAAAAGAAAAAGCGGCTCGGTGAGAGCCGCTTCACAAAGAGGCAAGGAGGGAGGGAGTTCTTCTCAGGAAAGGCGATGCAAGATGTCGAGGCTGACGCCAGGACGCTTGAGAACGAGAAATCGTATAGCTTGGAAGAGTCTTGAAGTCATTTGCACAATTATGCGGCCTCTTTTTGTTGCCCTACCTAGTGCAAGTCAAAAACCATAATCCAGTGTGATCTCATGTGGAAAGGTTGGCCACAATAACAACTGCAATTCTTTGTTGGCTTTAGAGTGGGAACAGAATTGAAAAATGGCCTAAACCGACAGCTTAATCGGATGATTAAACAATAAGAAAAATGGCATCAATGTGCCACTATTAATCAATTGGGTTCTTATTTTGTGGCCTTAACAGGTTCGTCCATCGCCTTCAGTTTGTTCAGCAATGCCTTGTAACTGATCTTGAGGATCTTTGCCGCCTGGCGACGGTTCCACTTGGTTTGCGCCATCACGCGCTCAATGGCCTCACGCTCGGCCTGCATGGCGGCACGCTTGCCGATCTCCAGCAGCGATGGCATCTCCAGCTCAGCAGCGGCAGTGGACGGCGCAGCCTGCACGGCATCTGGCGCGTCCGTCACCGGCGGCGCGGACAGCGACGAAACAATGGGCTTGTGGGTGGAGAGTTCGCGGATGATCTGCGCCTCATTGCCCACGATCACGTATCGCTTCACCAGGTTTTCCAGCTCGCGGATGTTTCCCGGCCAGGCGTATTCCATCATGCGCGTCACCGCGTATTCGCTGAAACTGGGCGGACGCTTGCCGTAATGCTCGCTGTACTTGCTCAGGAAATATTCCAGAAAGACCGGGATCTCCTCGCGGCGCTCGCGCAGCGGAGGGATATGAATGGTGATCACGTTCAGGCGATAGAACAGGTCTTCGCGGAACACGCCTTCTTCCACAGCGCGTTCCAGCGGCTTGTTGGTGGCGGCCAGCACGCGCACGTCAACCTGCACGTCGCGTTTACCGCCCAAGCGGGAGAACTCGTGGTCCTGAAGCACGTGCAGCAGCTTGGCCTGCAGCGCGGGATGCATCTCGCTGATTTCGTCCAGGAAAATAGTGCCGCCGTTGGCTTGCTCAAACTTGCCCAGCTTCTGCCGCGTGGCCCCGGTGAAGGCGCCGGGCTCATACCCGAACAGCTCGCTTTCCAGCAATTCATAGGGGATGGCCGCGCAGTTGACCTTGACGAAGGGTTTGTCGCGACGCGATGACTCGGCGTAAATCATGCGCGCCACCACTTCTTTTCCCGTGCCGCTTTCGCCCCGCACCAGCACTGTGGCTGTGGTGTCCGCCACCTGCTCGATGGTCATTTTTACTTCCATCATTTTGGGGCTGGTGCCGAACAGCATGGTGAAGTCGCTTTGCCGCCGGACTTGTTCACGCAGATGCGTGACTTCCGAATAGAGCCGCTGGTTGTCCAGGACCTTGGAGATCCGCACGTCGAGTTCCTGCGTATCCACCGGCTTGCCGATGTAATCGTCGGCGCCGAGCTTGGAGGCCCGGAAGACCTGTTCCGGGTCCTTATTGGCGGAGAGCACCATCACTGATACCGTCGGCTTGATCTGCTTCAGCCGTTCCAGAATTTCTGTTCCAGACTGGCCGTTTACTGCCGTGTCCAACAAAACTAAGATGGGATCAAAACTGCGGAACACGCGCAGGGCCTCCTGGTCGGTGGAGGCCACCACGACTTCAAAATTTCTGTGGCCCAGGTGCGCGGCCAGGTACTTGGCCATGGCCAAATCCTCGTCCACGATCAGCACCCGGTTTTTCGGCTTCATTCTTAACCCCTTGGTCATGGACGGGTACGGCCTGGATCTAAGGCCTTTTCAACCCATAGAATGCACTTTGGTTCCACTTTAAGGCACACCGATGCCAAGCGTCAAGCTTGCGATTGGTTGATGTGCAACCATATGTCGCGAAACGCGCCGATTACTACGGGTTGAGAGGGGACACTAGGAAGAGCGCTTCCCGGTGATGAAGTGATAGGGCGGCCAGGGCCCGCTCATGACCACTTCCACGCCGGGTAGATGGCGGGTGGCCATCTGATATTTGTTTTGGTATTTTTCGACCTTTTTGTGGTCAATGAGGTGGGCGATATCAATGAGCATTCCGCCGGAATCTACTTTGCGGCAACAGACGTCCTGGTCCAGCGGATCAAAGATCTTGTGCACTTGGACGGAGAGCGCGCGTGCCTTGGTTTGCCGCTCACGCTGACGGACGGCCTTCTCGCGCAGCTTGGTCAGGTATTCGCTGCCCACGGAAGCCGGCAGCTCAATTTCCTCCAACGCCTGGCGCAAAGACCCGTCTTTCACCAGCAGCTTTAGGTGCATCTCGGCTTTGCCCTTGAGCTTGGTCACGCTTTCGCTGAACGCCTTGCGGTTCAAGCGGACAGCCCGGCGCAGGGCGTCATCATTGTCAAACACCGTACCAAAGCGGAATGGCAGCACGGTGGTGCGCTTGAAACATTCACTGACCACGTGCGCGTGCTGCAACAGGGCCGTCTGGCCCAGATCGCCGGTGGGGATGTATTCACTTACGATGACGGAGAAATCTCCGCTGGGATAGGCAAAGGTCTGCGCGTCTGCGATACCTTTCAGGTCCTCTACGGGGACGGGACGACGAGCGCGAACGCCGTTCTGGAATGCCTGCTGCTCAATGATGCAGTACGCGTACCATGCCATGGGGATGCTTCTCCTTGTCGAAGAGCCGGCCGGATTTTTAAATTGTGTAAACTGGGCGAAAAACGCGAAGAGCTTTTGATGAATTAGATTCTTCAGATCCATCAGGCGCCGGCGGGTTTTCCAGCGCTGAATTCATCCTATGATGTTACTTGGATAAATGCAACAACCACTGTGCACGAGGACTCAAAAGTTGCCTACGAAATAGGCCAACGTCCTGTTGGCCATTGCCGTACAGGGCGTGTCCTCGAATGTGATATGCATTGAACGTCTTTGTTTTCATTCGCTTCGATCAGAATTGAAGAGTGTGGCGCCGTTCAGTGAACCTCAAATTCGCTTTTCTTGTTGACTTTCAGGTTGCTTCGTTGGCCCAGAGTTTCCCGTGGCAGTTGTTAAGGTGGAGTCGTTCCTGACTTCCTAGTGCCTGGGTTCAGATTCGTTGAGATGATTTCGATCTCGCGATCTGAGGCCCATCGGTAAACGATTTCGATCCGCCGTCCGATCGAAGCCTCCAGAAATTCCTTTTCGGAAACGATGGTATAGCGGGGGCCAAACTTCCTGAACCTTTCCTGCTCGGCGCGGGCAAGAGAAGCGGGAGTACGTCCCGGCGTCTGATTGAAATTATCGATCGAGTAAGAGACGCGAAATTCTCCTTCCTCTTTTTGCCAGCGCTCCAGAGGGCGCGACCTGCCCTCGGCATCCACATAGGTCGTCTGGTCTTGGCCGAATCGAATGTGCTGCTTATCCACAACCACCCCGGTGGTATGGCGGGCCATCTTGTGCTCAAGCAATTCGGTTTCCCAGTGACGAATCAAGGCGCGCCCGGCTATTACCGCAATGAGGCCGGCTACAACCAGGGCGGCCGAATAGAGGAGGATCCTTTTAGCCATGCTTTTCTTTGCCCCGCACTATTTGCGGCCGATCTTGCTGTCATCCTCCGCGTCCTCTACGGTTCAAGCTTTTGCTTTGGCTGGCGGCTGATTGCTGACGGCCGATTGCTTCTTCTCCACCTTGGCCCATGTGTCCTTGAGCGCTACGGTGCGATTGAACACCAGCTTGCCGGGAGTGCTGTCGCGGTCCACGCAGAAGTACCCCAGCCGTTCAAACTGGTAGCGATCGCCAGGCTTAGCGCCGGCCAGCGAAGGTTCCAGCTTGGCGTCGCGCACCGTTTCCAGGGAATTGGGATTCAGGTTCACGGTAAAGTCCTGGCCTTCCGGCACGTCAGCCGGATCGGGATTGGAGAACAGGTTGTCGTAGATCCGCACTTCGGCGTCAATCGCATGCGCCGCCGACACCCAGTGGATCGTGGACTTCACTTTGCGTCCGTCCGGCGCGTTGCCGCCGCGCGTGGCCGGGTCATAGGTGCAATGGACTTCGACGACATCGCCCTGGGCGTTCTTCACCACGCTTTGCGCGGTGATGAAGTAGCCGTAGCGCAAACGCACTTCTTTCCCCGGCGACAGGCGGAAGTAGCCCTTGGGCGGGACTTCGCGAAAATCGTCGTGCTCGATGTAGAGCGTCTTGGAAAACGGCACCTTGCGCTTGCCCGCGCTCTCGTCTTCCGGATTGTTGACGGCGTCCATCTCCTCCGTCTGGCCTTCCGGATAGTTGTCAATCACCACCTTGAGCGGCCTAAGCACGGCCATCACCCGCAGCGCGCGTTTGTTCAGGTCTTCGCGGACAAAATGCTCCAGCATGGCCAGCTCAATGGTGCCGTTGGTCTTGGTCACGCCGATGTTGGCGCAAAAATTCCGCATGGCTTCCGGCGTATAGCCCCGGCGGCGGATACCGCACAGCGTGGGCATACGCGGGTCGTCCCACCCGCTCACGTTCCCGTTCTGCACCAACTGCAGCAGCTTGCGTTTGCTCAGCAGAGTGTAGGTGAGGTTGAGGCGGTCAAATTCAATCTGCTGGCTGGGGAAGATGCCCAGTGACTGTATGAACCAGTTGTACAGCGGACGATGGTCCTCAAACTCCAGCGTGCACATGGAGTGGGTGATCTTCTCCAGCGAATCCGATTGCCCGTGCGCGTAATCGTACGTGGGATAGATGCACCACTTGTCGCCCGTGCGATGGTGCTCGGCGTGGACGACGCGGTACATCACCGGGTCGCGCATGTTCATGTTGGGCGACGCCATGTCAATCTTGGCGCGCAGCGTGCGCGAACCGTCCGGGAACTCGCCTTTGCGCATGCGATCGAACAGATCAAGGTTCTCTTCCACGCTGCGGTCGCGATAAGGACTGGACTTGCCCGGCTCGGTGAGCGTGCCGCGATACTGGCGCACTTCGTCGGCGTTCAGGTCGCAGACGTAGGCTTTGCCGGCCTTGATCAGTTGCACCGCCCAGTCATAGAGTTGCTGGAAGTAGTCGGAGGCGTAGAGCAGGTTCTCCCATTGAAAGCCCAGCCACCGGACGTCTTCCTGGATGGACTCGACATACTCGGTTTCTTCCTTCTCCGGATTGGTGTCATCAAAGCGCAGGTTGGTGCCGCCGCCGAACTCGTCCGCCAGGCCAAAATCCAGGCAGATGGCCTTGGCGTGGCCAATGTGCAGATATCCGTTGGGCTCGGGAGGGAAGCGCGTCCACACCCGGCGGTTGTACTTGTTGGTCTTCAGGTCCTCGATGAAGATTTCGCGCATGAAATTCGACGGCCGGACATTCTCCGCCGCCGGCGAGGCAGGCACGCCTTTCGGGCTCTCGTTGGCTTCGCTCATATCTCTATATCTTAAAGGTATATCTTAAAAGCTTTTTCTGTCCCTGCCCGGACGCTCGTGTGCACAGCCGTCCCCGGATCTGCTATCTCTCGCTTCCCAAATTGTCAAACTTGGCAATCTTGGCAATTCTCTCAGTACGCCATGCCCTCGGCCAGAAACAGCGGCCCGGGTTTCTGGCCTTCGGCCGCGGCCTTGATGCGGAACAAGAGTCCTCCCCACGACGTGGTGCAACTGACGAAGTAGTCGGACTCCGCGGCCCAGTCTGCGTGGGTGAAGCGCAGCAAAGTATTGGCGCCGGTTGCTTGCAGCTTAAAGCTCAGCCGAGTGCCGGCCCATTCTTTTCCGGATTCGCAAAGCCACTCGGCCTCGCCCGGCGCGGCGAGGCGCAGCGGCTTCAGGCGGTAAACGGTATTGCGTTTGAAGAAGCCCAGCTCCACTTTGCCTTCTGGCAAGGAGTCGGTAACATCCTCCGCCCACCATTGCCGGAAGCCCTTTCCGGTAGCGATCAGGGAATAAATCTTGTCCGCGGGAGCTGCAATAGAGATTGCGTGCTTGATGTCTGCCATGGGGCGCCTCCCTGTAGCACGAAGCTGTCGCGGGAAAAGGATCTCGCACCTCCGGGATTTCACTCTAGTGTCAAAGCCCTGGCGCGAAGTGCCCACTCACTTCTTCCTTACATAGATGAGATCGTAAGCCACCGCCCAGGTCTTGCCGCCGTCCGTGGACATCTCACCCAGTTGCCGGACTTTGTCCGGACTGAGCTTGGTGAAGGTCATCTTGCGGTCAACTTTGCCGTTTTGTGCGCCGGCTTCGGCCAGATAGCGCATCTCGCCGTCCACCACTTCGCCGACGTACAGCGTGGCCCGGCCGGAAGTGTCCACCCAGTACTGCTGCCACTTCTTCATCACCGGGTTGTAGATGTTGAGACTTTTGCCGTCCAGGCCGCCGCCGCTCCAGTTTTCCAGGACCACGCAGCCGCTTAGGATTTTCTGGATGCTGCTGTTGCCGGCATGCTGCCCTTGCGGCGTTTGCACGTCCCACTCGCCTACCCAGTAATCAAATTGCTTGTTGACTTCAGAGGTGTCACAAGGCGCGGCATTCTTTTGGACAGCCGCCACCACGGCCTGGAATCGCGCTGCGTTTTTCAGCGCAGCGAAGTCAGGGTCCTGCTGCAGCTGCGCCGGTCCCGCATAGCCCATCGCGGGAAGCTTCTCCAGCCAGGTGAGCGCGGCATCTGTGCTTCCCGCGCGCGCCAGAGCCGCTGCCGTGTTGTAAGTGCTGATTACCGGCAAGTACTTGAGTTCCGCTGCGCGCTGGAAGGCTGGGGCGGCGTCGGCAAACTTGTCTTGCGAATAGAGCGACATGGCAAGTTGATACCATGCGTGGCCATCCTGCGGGTTGGCCGCGATGAGCTTCTGGTATTCCGCGGCGGCCTTTGCCCAGTCCTGGGCCTTGAAAGCGGAGTCCGCTGATGAAGGGCCCTGGGCCGAAGCTTGTAAGACGGCCATGCTTACGGCCAAAAGACACCACACCACTCTGCGCATCGCTGTCAGACCTCGCGTTCAATAGACGCAGGACGGCAGCAAGGGCGAGCAATCGCGGCCCAAGAAAATGACGTTTGGACGGGCTGCAATGACGCCGGGGTCTAAACGTCTCCCAACAAAACTTCATCAATCAACAGGCGCGAGTTTGGCTGACCCGGGGTTAAATCGTGACGTGGTTGTCCCGAGCGAGCGCAAACTCCCGGTTCCAGCGAACCACGGCTCGACGGGTCTCAACACAGGAGCCACTCCAATGTTTACCACTTCGAACCCATCGGCGAAACTTCTGGCTGTCTTCGCCGCCATCCTCACCACCGGGAGCTGCCTGGCGCAAGATAGCACGGCGGCCCCAGCGCAAACGCCTTCCACTGTGCAAGCCAACCCGCAGAACGAGCAGCAGCTACCGGCTTCTGCGCCCAAGACCATCACCGTCCCGGCCGGCACGCGGATTTCTCTAGTTGTGGCGCGGCCGATGCGCATAAAACACGCACGGGAAGGTGACAGCGTTTATCTACAGACGGCTTTTCCGGTGATTGCCGGAAACAAGATGGTGATCCCGCCGGGGACCTACGTTCAGGGCCTGATTCAAAAGGTCAATCGCCGCGACACCACCTATCGCGTCCTCGAATTTGAAATGGCCTCCGCCAGCATCATTTTTAGCAACGGCTACACTGTGCCCATTTACGGGACACAGTACGTGCAGCCGACGGTGGCGCGACACTCTCCGCCAAAGCACAAGAACAACGATTCTGTTCCGGTGATGGCCGCCACCGGCGCGCCGGCTCCGCCGTCTCTGCCTCCGCTGCCGGGGTTCGGCGACGGCCCGCGCAACGCGATGATCGGCCTGGGCGTGGCTGCCGCCGCAGGACTGGTTTTTATAGGCGTGATGGCCTCCCGCAGTCCAGGGCCGCTCATGCACGCGGGGACGCCCATGGAAATGGTGCTGGCGGGCCCGCTGGTGCTCGACGCTGACCAAGTGGCTGCCGCCATCGCGATGTATAACGGACAGGTTCCGGTCCAGCCGCCCGTGCCTTATCCCGTGCCTTATTAAGTTAGTTGTTGAGGGCTGCCAGCCGAGCGGCGAAAGAACGGCCTCATGCAATGAAAAAATCGGCGAATGGGATTTGGGTGATAGAAGGAACGGCGGGAACTAAAAAACCCTCCTGCGGTGAAGCAGGAGGGCAAGTTGGTCATTGAGCATTGAGGATGTTTATGCGCAAACTTACTTGGTAGCTGGTGCAGTCGCGGCTGGGGCCGGAGCAGCGTCGCTGCTGGCGGTCATGTCGCTCAAGCTGTTCTTCATCAGGCTGATTTCCACGCGGCCGCCGCGGGCGCGCTTCATCTTGCCGTCTTCGCCCTGCAGAGGAGCGTTGCCCATACCCACGGTGTAGATGCGGTAGAGCGGAATGTTGTGGTTCAGGACCAAGTAACGGACCACCATCTGCGCCATCTCGCGTGAGCTTTCAATCGCGTGGGTTCCGGCGCCGGGCGAGAAGCCCTGCACTTCAACGATGTATCCCTTCTGGCCTTTCAAGGTCGTCGCCATCTGGTCCAGCGCTTCTTTGGCGTTGGGGCTCAGCGTGGTCTGTCCCGGACGGAAACGGATTTCAGCCTGGGTGACGGGCGTGTATTGGTCCAGTTTGCTGACCGTCTGCTCCACGCCGTTGATGCGGGTGTGTGCGGTCTGGGCGGTCTGCTGCGCCTGGTTAGCGCGATTGCCGGCGTCCAGCGCGTGGCTGTCAGCTTCATTGGCTTTGCTCAACGCGTTGCGGATGCCTTCGGTGGAGCGGGCATCAACGTCAGCGATCATCTTGGCGTTCTTGGCGGTGAGTTCGTCCAGCTCATTCACGCGGCCGCGGACCGGATCCAACTGGCGGTTGACATACTTTTTGCGGGCAAAGGGGTTCATGTGGCCCCAGAAACCTTCATGGCGCTCATACTTCAACGGCTCTTTGCCGGTTGCCGACTGATCAGGAGTCTGTGTCTGCTGCGCCTGTGGCTGATCTTGCGGAGTGTTGGACGTGCTCTGCTGCGCCAGCGCCGGAATTGCCAACGCTGCAACCAGTGTGAGCGACAAAATGTAATACTTCTTCATTAGTTCCTCCGAACCGGGGGCTCGTATTTCATGCCTGAATTCTTTGCGTTGTACCAGATACCGGGGCTGCCTTGGTTTGCCCTGCCAGCCTGCGGCACATAACGCTACGCCTTTACCTAGTACACGCTGATTGCCAAACCCAGCGCCCAGGCTGGCCGTTCTATGTTATTGATTATTAGAGTTTTACGGTTTACACCCTAGAAACCACCTCAGGCCCACCGGGTAAATTTTTCCCGATGAGGCGGCGGAAGGTATAACTTTGGACGACCTCTCAGCCTTCGCGGTCCATAAAGCAGGTAAGCCCAAGTGCGTCCTCAAACGGCGGGTAGCCCGGGCGAGGCCGACTTGCGCGCCGAGCCCGCTGCTTCAGAAGCTGAAGGATGTTAAGCGGGAGAATCGTACGCTGGCGGTTTGGAGCGCAGCGACAAAAACTATCTGTATTTCTCTTGCAGCACCGCCAGGTGGTGTTCTACATGTCCGGCGATGATGTACGCCATGGCATTCACCGAGAAAACGTAACCGCTGGCGGTTCCGGTTCGCGTCCACGCTTCCGCCGGTAAGTTGCGGAAGAGCGTCAACGTCGCTTGCCGGATGGTGCGGAATTCCTCCACGTGGCTGGCCCAGGCGAATTGGTCCGCGTGGGCTGCCGCGGCGCTCACGTCCTGATCAAAGCCCGGCAGCGGCGCATCAAACCCGCGCGCAAACCACAGCGCGCGCGAGGCGAAGATACGCTCCGTGTCGTTCACGTGATTCATCATCTCCCGGATGCTCCACTTTCCCGGCGCGTAACGGTACAAGGATTTCTGTTCCGAGATTCCGTTGAGGACTTTCAAAGTGAAGTCCAGTTGCTTTTCCAGCGTGGCGACAATGTCGCCGTCGGGTACGCGGTTGATGTATCGAAAATAATATTCAGCGGCTTCGTTGGCTTGAGGGCGGGGGACCATCTGTAAATGTTATCGCGGCGCGGAAAAACGTGCATCTTGCAGCGGGAGCACTCTGCGCTAGGCGACGGCTGTGGCCAACATTCTTTTGCTGGCTGCGCGCAAGGCTCTTGCCTGCCCTGCGCGAACCTCGCAAATTACTGGATTATCAAGCTGCTTTCCAGCTGATAGGATGTACCGTCACTGTTCCGCACCACAACATCCGCAGGGCCTGAAGCGGCAGCGGGAACAATAAGGTTGATTGTGTTTTCATCAACCAAGGAGACAATCGCCGTCTGGCCGGCCACCGTTGCCGATGTTAGAGAATTGAATCCGCTTCCGCGGACGGTGATCTGCGTGCCAGGCGTCGCGCTGGCTGCGCTCAACGAGCCGATGGAGAGCGGCGCGGCGCCAAGGTCCACGATGGTGAGTCCGCGATTGGTGAGCAAGTAAACATGGCGCCCTCCAGAATCTATTGCCATGGGAACGCCAACGTTTGCGACGGTCTGGGCCAGGGAGAAGCGCATACGCAACGTGCCGTGGGGCACATCGATGATGTCGAATAGGTTCGGATAGGACACATAATAAAGGCTGCCCGCATCATTCAGCTTGGGCTCCTGCAGGGGAAAGAACGTGGACGAGGCATCGAAGGACAGCCCGCCGTAAAAAACATCGGGGTGGGCCACATTCCCGAGCACATTGGCGGCAGAATCGGCGAAGAACCAATTCGACGTGTTCAACCCGAGTGATGCGGCCACGTTCCCGTCTCCGGAAATGGCTTTTAGATTGAGGGGTGTGAACCGGGTCCCATTAAAGCTTTGCAGCACCGCGTCATAGATGCAGTTATTGAACGCCACCCTGGTGCCGTTCTGGCTGGAAGCCACAAAATTGCCGTTCAATGCATCCGCTGCCGGGCAGTTCACGTTGTTGAACGCCGTGGAAGTCTTGGCCGAGAGATCGACTTGAAAAAGCTGTCCTCTAGGACCGCACCCAATGGCCGGTAACCCTCCGGTCACGACGAAAGCGCGATTGTTGATGCTGGCGGCCACGTACAGCGGGCCGATCGTGCAGCGCGGGTCGCCGGTGTCTACGGGTGCGACCGCGATCGCGCTGCTGCTAGCGGGGTTGTCGGGGTCCACCACCACCAGCGATCCATCCTGCAGATCAGCGGCCAGCAAGAGGCTGCCATCCGGGCTCAACGCCATCCCCGCAAAGTTCTTCGCGGCGCCCAGAGCGGGCGGCGTGAGGGGCGCCAGGAACCGGCTGGAACTGAGAGAAAATACGTCAATGTGGTCCCCGGCTGAGAGATAGAGTTGCTGGCGCTTGCCGTCATAAAGAATTGCATTGAAGGTATCGACCGACGCAAAGTCAGTTACGCTCTGAGCATAAAAGATGGCTCTCGGCAGCGTTGATGTGCCGGTCGGCGTAGTAACTTTGACATCAGCAAATCCCGGGACGCCGGGGGGCGCGGCAAAGCTGACCGTGCCGGCGGGGAATGGGTATCCACCAAAGGTAACGGAACTAATGCGGGGAGACGATGCCGTGATCGTTGCCGGCGACGCTGCGACGGTTATTGATCCTGCGCTGTTGCTGGATGGCAATCCAAAACCCGCGATCTGGCCTGTGGATCCGCCGTTCGGAGACGCTCCCGCTTGAACGCTAAACTCGGCAAACGGGCCGTAGGAGAAAAAGAGCGGGTTGAAAACTTCAATGCCATTGGGGAAAAGCATCTTCACATGGACCGGCCCCGGAGCGCTGCCTGGAGGCGATGTAATCGTGAGGGTATGGCTGGAGTCCACTCGGCCTGTACCTCGGTTCGTTCCATACCAGACATCGGGTGCAAACGGAAAAGGGTTCCCGAAGCCTCCCGACGTTGTTCCTCCCGAAAGCGGCCCAGCTTGAGGCGACATATGTTGGAGAAACGTAGGCGTCCCAGGCTCGCTGGCGACGAAATTAGTAGAAAACGTGGCGTCATCGAAAGCTATGCCGTAGTCCTCCAGCCCCAAGACCATTCCGGTATTGTCCACGGCGAAGGGAATAGGCATAAAAAAGGGTGGAAACAATGTGGTGCCTGCCGGAATCAGGGGCATGGCTGGCGCCTTCGTAACAACCTGCAGGGTATTCGGATCGATGGTCAAGATCACGGGGGTAAAGTCGGGCATGGACACCTCATACAGCAGGCCGGTGTCCGGACTAAATATCGTGCCCCCATCAAATGATGCGCCGCCTAAAATGGAAGACTGGCCGATCCCAGGAATTACGCCGAGAGGGTTGAAATCGCCGTCAAACATTGCATAGCCTGCCACCACGCGCGAACCGTCAAAATTCACTGAACCGGTGAGGGGCTGTCCGCCAATGTTGACGGGAATACTGAAGGATTTGGTGATCACGTCGTAAAAGAAAGCAAGTCCGCCTGAATCCGCCGGGAAGCAATACACCTTCTTGCCATTCCCGGTTTTTTGCATCAGTCCAAAGCCCCCTGGGACTGGGGCAGTGAGCGGCGTCATTGTGTTCAGAGTTGGATCCCAAATGAATGGTTGAAGAGACCCGAATCCGCCGAGAGCCGCCACCACCATAACAGTTCCATCAGAGAGCGTGAAGATTTGAAAATCTTCCCAAGGGGTAAGGCCGGAGCTGGGCAGGTTCAGAGCGGGCAGGGCGTGGCGAGTGACCGCAAAACTATTGGTGTTGATTTCGTAGATTTGTGTCCCGCCCATCCCAACCCAGACCCGGGAGTTGTCCGTGCTAATGTCCAAGCCGCGCGGGTCTTTCACGGAGATGCTGGCCGTGATGGCGTGTGTGGTGGAAGAAATCACGTCCACTCGATTCCACGAAGGGTTGCTGGCAAAGACCAGCTTATGAAGACTGTCATAAACCGCGGAAAAGGGACTGCCCTCCGTAGAAACATAGTCGGTACGGTTGTTCGGAAGTGAACCAGCCGGCTGCGTGACGTCTAAGAGGAACGTGATACTCTGCGGCGCCACGGGGGCCTGCGGAGTTCCCGTGAGCGTTATCGTAACGTTTTGTGAAATCGGCGCACTGCTGCTTGCTGTGATTGCGATGGTGGTGGACTGTCCAGGAATTATGGGATTAGGCGTAAGCGTGGCCGTAGTGCCAGGGGGGAGTCCACTCAGAGACAAGGCTATGTCATAGTCTACTGCTTGGCCGCTCGCGTTGGTGAAGAACTGGATCTGGCCTGAACCACCGCCGATTCCCGCTCCAACCTCTCTGAAAATTGGAATTGCAAAGGAGAAATTCGTCGGCGTGCTCTGCACGGTGACAGAAATGTTCGCGGTGGTTGTAGCTGATCCAGCCTGCCCATTCAACGCAATCACGAAGTTGCCAACCGCGAGGTTGGCGGCCGCGACCAGAGTAATTGGCGCCCCGCCGGCGGGAACTGAAAGGGGAAACGTAGTGCTGGTGGTGAGACCGGCGGGCAGCGTACCCAGAGTTACGCTCGGTGTGCCCGAACCGCCCGACGCTTTCACCGTGACGGTAATCGTGCTATTGGGAACGATGAGCAGCGGGTTGGGCGTAACCGAGATCGAGAGTATCCCCGGGCCGTTGCCGCCGCCTACAGATCCGGGTTGCGACGAACCTCCTCCGCAGGAAATGATGAAACTACAAAGACATATGATTGCCACTAGAACAACGAACTTGACTCCATGACCTGTCCACAGATCAATTTGGCATGAGTGCTCTCTTATTTGGGCATCCATCGGAACCTCAGCAAAAGCATAGTCAGTTGCTTAATCAGGCTAGATTGTAACTACACAGGCTTGCAGGGAACAACAGACAATTCGTGACGATGGGAGCAAAAACTAAGACTCAATCCTCGGCGGGACCTTGGGTTGGCGGTATTCCAGCATCATGAACCTAACCAATATTGTTCCAGCTTGCCGCGAGTCTTCTAGCGATGCACTGTTCGCAATACAATGCCATCTTTGCTTCCCGTGCTTAGCTGCCGATGCGCCCCATCGCTCCGCAAAACCGCCGGTGTTGTTCGCGGACGTAAGTGTCGGTCATGCCCGCAATGTAGTCGCATACCACGCGATACACCGGCTCCTGCTGGGTCTTTTCCTGGTAGGTGGGCGGCAGGTCCTGCGGCGATTGCAGAAAAAATGCGAACAGCTCGCCAATCACCTGCTCCGCCTGTTCCTTTTCCGGCTTCAGGTCCGGGCTGAAGTACAGCGCCTGATAAAGAAATTGGCGGAGCTGGCGGCGTTCGGCGTCCACTTCCGGACTGAAGGCAAAAAGCCGGCGGGGGAACTTGCGCACGTCGTCCACCGATTGCACGCCCGCCTCGCCGATGAGCTTTCTGGTGTTGCCAATCAAATCGCTGACCAGGCGGTCAAGCATGCGCTTAAGCGCCTCATTGAATTTCAGTTTGCCGGCGGCGTCGGGATAGAGCCGCTCCACTTCCTCGTACAGGCGGGCGAACAGCGGGACGTTTTCCCGCACCTGGTCGCGCGTCAGAATCATGGCTTCCATGCCGTCGTCCAGGTCGGCGGTGGAGTAGGCGATTTCATCGGTCAGGTCAATGAGCTGGGCTTCCAGCGGCGGCCGCTGCTCCAAAAGGTATTCGGCCAGCTGGGGAAATCCGCGCGGGTCATAGTCGCGCGAGTGCTTGATGATGCCTTCGCGCACTTCAAACGTCAGGTTCAGCCCGGGGAAATCCGCGTAGCGCTGCTCAAACTGTTCCACCGTGCGCAGGGCGTGCAGATTGTGGTCAAAAACGTCGCCGTGCTCGCGCATCAGCGTGTCCAGCGTGCGCTCACCGGCGTGGCCAAACGGCGGATGGCCGACGTCGTGCACCAGCGCCAGCGCTTCCACCAGATCTTCATTCAGGCCCAGTTCGGCGGCGATGGTCCGCGAAATCTGCGCCACTTCAATGGTATGCGTCAGGCGGTTGCGGAAATGATCAGAATGGCGGCGGGTGAACACCTGTGTCTTGTTCTCCAGCCGGCGAAAGGCCCGCGAGTGCACCACGCGGTCGCGGTCGCGCTGGAAGACATTGCGGTAGGCGTGGACCGGCTCAGGATAGCGCCGTCCCCGGCTGTCTTCCGCCCGCAACGCGTAGGGAGCAAGCATGGCATGATTCTAAATTTGTTTTCATCACTGCCGGAAGAATGTTTTTTCGAAGAGCGATTTCTGGAAAATGATTTCAGCCGGACTTTGGGCTGGCAAGACCGGCGCTCGGCCCAGCCGCAACAAAATCGTTTACAATTTCCGCTTAATTTATGCGTACCTTTGAGAGCCTTTCTGAGCAGGAAATCCTTGCTCTGGCGATTTCGCTGGAGGAGGAAGACGAACGCATTTACGCCGATTACGCCGAGGGACTGCGCGCCGACTTTCCCGCCACCGCCACCATGTTTGACGGCATGCGTGAAGAAGAGTCCGGGCACCGGCGCCGCCTGATCGAGCTGTACCGCAGCAAGTTCGGTGAGCACATTCCGCTGGTCCGGCGCAATGACGTAAAAGGGCTGGTGCACCGCAGTCCCATGTGGCTGAGCAAGCCGTTCCGCATGGAAGCGGTGCGCCGGGAAGCCGCCACCATGGAAGTGGAGACCCGGCGGTTCTATGAAAAGTCCGCCGACCGCACGCGGGACGCCAGCATCCGGCAACTGCTCAACGATCTGGCGCAGGAAGAGCGAACGCATGAGCACCGCGCCGAGGAACTCGGTGAAAAGCTCGACGAAAACGTCCGCGGCCGCGAAGAAGCTGCCAGCCGCAAGCTGTTTGTGCTGCAAATTATCCAGCCGGGCCTGGCCGGATTGATGGACGGTTCGGTTTCCACCCTGGCGCCGGTCTTCACCGCAGCGTTTGCCAAGCAAGAATCGCACCTTGCGTTTCTCGTGGGGATGGCCGCGTCCATCGGGGCTGGCATCAGCATGGGATTTGCCGAAGCGCTCTCTGACGACGGCAGCCTCACCGGCCGCGGCCACCCGTGGATTCGCGGACTGGTTTGCGGCCTGATGACCACCATCGGCGGCATTGGCCACACGCTGCCGTTTCTCATTCCGGATTTCAAAGTCGCCCTGACGGTTGCCGTGGCCGTGGTGCTGGCGGAGCTGGGGACCATCTCCTGGGTGCGCCATCGCTACATGGAGTCACCGTGGTTTTCCGCGACCATGCAGGTTGTTCTGGGCGGATTGTTGGTGCTGGCTACGGGGATGTTGCTGGGGAAATATGGTGGCGACTAGCCCAAAAACCTTACCGCTGATTTGCGCGGATAAACGCAGACAATAGCAAGGCCGCCGTGAAGTCGGCTGATCAGTGTGAATAGCAAGGAAGATTGCTATGAAAAAGGCGATGCTCGCGGTCTGTGCCATTCCTTTTGGCTGCGGTCTTATCTCGACGGCGCTTTTCTTTTATCAGGGGGGATTTGGCGGCGGGCATGGCCGGTTCGATCAGATCATCTTCTATCTTGGTTTGCCCTCGATTCTCTTTCTCGAACAGGTTCCTTTCCCAAAACTTTTCGAGAGGTCTGATTTACTGCAAATCATCTGGGTGCCGACAGTCATTAATGTCTTCTTGTTGGCAGCAGGGACGCTTCTCTTCATGAAGCTTACGGCAAGGCGTTCCCGGTGAGGCTGAGGACTCTCGGGAGAACTCCTGACGCGGCATGGTGGCGCAAGCATCCTCGGGATCTTTCGACTCGCTCTCACTCCTCCGTCGCTCGTGCTCGCTCAAGATGACAAAAAGCAGCGAGCCCGGATGAAACACGCAGATCAAGAACTCACTCCCACAACACTGACTTATCAATCTGCTTGATCGTCGTTCTTCCGGTCAACGCCATGGCCATTTCCAGTTCCGTCTTAAGGATTTCCATCACCCGGGCCACGCCTGCTGCCCCGGCCACGGCCAGCGCATATAAATAAGGACGGCCGACCAGCACCGCGCTCGCACCCAGGGCGATGGCCTTCACCACGTCGGTACCGCGACGAATGCCGCCGTCCACCAGCAACGGAATCTTGCCCTGGATCTTCTCGGCAATCCGCGGCAGGGCTTCGGCGGTGCTGGGGAGCGTATCCAGATTGCGCGCGCCGTGGTTGGAGATGATCAATCCGTCCACGCCGGAGTTCGCCGCCTGCAGCGCGTCGTCAGGGTTCATCACGCCTTTGAGCAGCACGGGGACTTTGGCGATCGAGCGCAGCCACTCAATGTCTTTCCACGTCAGCTTGGGATTGAGCAGCGCGCTGTAAATCGCGCCCTGCGGCGGGCGATGGCTCACCGCGCCCAGGTTCAGGTTGGGCAGCTTGAAGTCGACCGGCAGGTTGAAATGCGAGCGGGCTTCGCGATGCCGCGCGCCCAGCACCGGCGTGTCCACGGTGACGCACAGCGCCTGGCATCCCGCGGCCTGCGCGCGCTGCACCATCTCCCGCGTGAGTTCCCGGTCCATCTGCGTGTACAACTGGAACCACACCGGATACTTGGACATGGCCGTCACGCTTTCCACCGCTTCCGTGGAATACGAACTCAGGACCGTAGCCGCGTGGGCAAGGTTGGCGCCGGCCACCGTGGCCAATTCGGCTTCCGGATGGAACAGACGATGAAACGCCGCGGGCGCCAGCAGAATGGGCGTTTCCATCTTGTGGCCCAACAATTCCGTCTCCGTGTTGATCTGCGATACGTCCACCAGCACGCGGGGATTCAGCCGCAGGCGCTTCCAGTCTTCGCTGTTGGCGCGCATGGTGAGCTCGTCCGCCGCGCCGCCGGAAACATAGGACAGCGCCATGGGCGACATGTGTTCCGGCGCGATGGTTTCAAATTCGCTGAGGGAGAGAATGTCTTCGGGTTTCATTATTCTTCAAAGTATGTTTTCAGAATTAAGGAAAGAACGAGTATACGATGCCGAAACATCGGTAAGCGCAATGCGTAAAGGCCAAGGCACCTTTTTTGGCCAGTGTCCTCTTTCGCTGCTTAGCTTTAGCGAACAAATGGTAAAATAGTCGCCAGGTCTAGCCAATGATACTGGCGAAGAACCGGTCGCCTAGGCGGCCGAGGAAGCTCTTTGACAACTTGAAGCAATAAGCAATTGGCAGTTAGCAATTCGTCAGATCCGAAGAAGCCCAAGGTTTGCGGTGAGGGACGCTAAGGGTGCAAAGAACCAGTCAGTTAGCTGGCAAATTTACTGACTGGTTAACAGTTGGGTGACCGTTGGGTCGAATGGCGCAACCCCTTTGTTTGCAACAGAGACGCACAGGGAGGGGTGGGGGTGGGGCTAGCGATATGGTTGTTAGTGAGAGGGTTACCTTCTTGCCCGCGCAGTAGGACGCAGGCGAGGGCGCCTGCGCTCCACAAAGCGGGAGAAAAACCAAATCGCCGCACGATCCAGCTATTCCCCGCCCAGCTCCCAGCCATCCTTTTTCATTTCTGCGTGCAGCCAGCGTTGCAGCGTGGTGCGCAGCGGAGCGGGCATCTCGTTGAACTGGACGCCGTGCTGGCCTTGCTTGTTGGTCCAGGTAACGCGTCCCGCGATTTCCGTTTCTGCCTTGGCCCCGGGGATCATGAAACGCAAGCAAACCGGTGAGCCGGACTTGAAGGCCCGTTCCGTTTTCACTCCGGCGCCGCCCAGGCTCAGGTTGAGCAGCGTTCCGGCAAATTCTTCGCCGGAATAGCGGACGCGCGCCGGCAATTCCACGTTGGCGCGATAGTACAGCTGCTGGCTCAAACTCAGCGTGCCGGCGGGCGCCTCGACGCCCGATTCGCGATAGGTCTTCAACTTGCGCAGCAATGTCCGGCGCGAAATGCCCAGCGCCTCGGCGGCTTTGCCCTGGTTGCCGGCGTTCTTGTCCAGCGCCTGAAAGATCGCCTGGCGCTCCATCTCGTCCAAGCCGCCACTGGAGGAGTGCTCGTCGTCGTGGGGCAAGGCCTGCGGCAGGTTGAGATCGTCCGCGGTGATTTCCGTAGCCGCGTTGGCTGACTGCAATACCGCGCGAAAGACGATGTTGCGCAGTTCGCGCACATTGCCTGGCCAGGGATAGGTGACCAGGGCCTCCACGGCGTCGGGCGTGAAGCGGGCCTCCGGGTAATGCTCATGCAGTACCTGTTCGGCGATGCCCAGCACGTCCTCCGGACGGTCGCGCAGCGCGGGCACGTCCAACTGAAACTGCGCCAGACGATGGTACAGGTCGCCGCGAAAGCGCCCGGCGCGCACCAGGTCCTCCAGATCGCGGTTGGTGGCGGCCACCACGCGCACGTCCACGCTGACTTTTTTGCTGCCGCCCAGCCGGAAGTACGGTGCGCCGTCCAGCACGCGCAGCAATTTTGCCTGGACTTTCATGTCCAGGTCGCCGATTTCGTCCAGGAAGAGCGTGCCCTTGTCGGCCAGCTCAAAGAAGCCCGGCTTGAGCGAATCGGCACCGCTGAACGCGCCTTTCTCGTAGCCGAAGAGCTCGCTTTCCACCAGGTGTTCGGGTATGGCGGAGCAATTCACCTCCACCATGGCGTGGTTGCAGCGCAAAGAGTGGTGGTGAATGGCCTGCGCGATCATCTCCTTGCCGGTGCCGGTCTCGCCGACGATCAACACGGCCGCGGGATGGCGCGCAACTTTCTCCGCCAGCCGGATCACTCGCTTCAGTGATTCGCTGCGCACGATGAGTTTGCCGGTGTCGGCTTGGTTGGTCGTGGTCAGATGCTTGTCCTGGAACACGTGGGTCGGCGCCGATAGGGCACGGTTGGGGCTTTTGGTCGGCCTGACGGGGCGCTGTCAGTATTAATGTAGCAATTTCTTTGCGAAGGCAAGTAAAGAATCCTTCCGCAGGTTACTTTGGCAGTCAGCCGCTGGGTATGCACGCCCTGGAATCCAGCTTTGGCTTGAAGAATGAAGTCATTAAGACGGACCGGCTTGGGTTTTGCAGGGTTGCATGGCAGCTTTCTGTTTGCTTTCGGCAACGTTTACAGGGGGACTGATTCGGACTAAACTTTTCAGTTTTCCCACTTCCAAAATAATGACGAGGCAGATATGCGTTGCACAAGAGTGTTGTTGATTACCCTTCTGGGGACGGCGGCTGCGTTGGCGCAAAGTGGCGCTCCCGTCCAGAAGACTGACTCCAAATCCGCCGGCGGCGGCTCGGCCGCGGCTTCCGCCCCCGCTGCTGAAGACAAGCAGCCCAGCCGTCCCAAGTCCTTCGATCTCTCCGCCATGGACAAAACCGTGGATCCCTGCGAAGACTTTTACCAGTACTCCTGCGGCAACTGGCGCAAGAACAACCCTATCCCGTCTGACCAGGCGCGCTGGGGCCGTTTCAACGAACTGGCGGAATATAACCGCAGCGTGCTGCGCCAGATCCTGGAAAAGAATTCCGCGAAGGATTCCAAGCGCAATGCCGTGCAGCAGAAGATCGGCGACATGTATCAATCCTGCATGGATGAAGCCGGCGTCAACGCCAAAGGCGCGGCTCCACTGAAGAATGAACTGAAGCGCATCGCGAAAATATCCAACAAAAGCCAGATGATCAAGACCGTCGCGTATTTGCACTCGCTGGGCGTGCCGGCGCTGTTCGGATTCGGCGCGCAGGCGGACCTGCACAACGCGAGCACGCAGATCGCCAACATCGGCCAGGGCGGGCTTGGTCTTCCCGACCGCGACTACTATCTCAATAAGGATGCCAAGTCCGAGGAGACGCGCCAGAAATATCAGGCACACGTGGCCAACATGTTTGTGCTGCTGGGCGATGATGCGGAGACCTCCAAGAAAGAAGCCCAGGCCGTGATGGACATTGAGACCAAGTTGGCGGAAGCCGCTTTTGAGCGCGTGAAGATGCGCGATCCCAAGAACCGCGACCACAAGATGACGGTCACGGAACTGGCTGCGCTGGCGCCCAATTTTGAGTTCCAGCAATTCTTCGCCGCCAGCGGGGCGCCCAGCTTCACGGAAGTGAACGTGGTCCCGCCGGATTTCTTCCAGAAGGTCAACCCGGTGATTGATTCCGTCTCCATCGCTGACTGGAAGACCTATCTACGCTGGCACCTGGTGCGCAGCGCCGCTCCGCTGCTCTCCGACGCTTTCGTGAAAGAGAACTTCAGCTTTCAGGGCCAATACCTGAACGGGGCCAAAGAGCTGCAGGCGCGGTGGAAGCGTTGCGTGCAAACCACGGACGGCCTTCTGGGTGAAGCTCTGGGCCAGCCGTATGTGAATGAAACCTTCGGCAAGGAAGGCAAAGAGCGCATGCTCCAGATGGTGAACGCGCTGGAAGCGGCCTTGGGCGACGACATCCAGAGTCTGGACTGGATGACCCCGGAAACCAAGAAGCAGGCGCTGGTCAAACTGCAGGCCATCAGCAACAAGATTGGCTATCCCGACGAGTGGCGCAACTACGGCACAGTCAAAATCAAACGCGGCGACTTGCTGGCCAACGCGCAGCGCGCGCGCGCCTTTGAGGTCAAGCGCAACTTGAAGAAGATCGGCCAGCCGCTCGACAAAAAAGAGTGGGGCATGACTCCGCCCACGGTCAATGCTTACTACAATCCTTCGCAAAACAACATCAACTTCCCCGCCGGCATCCTGCAGCCGCCGTTCTTCGACAGGAACGCTGACGACGCGGTGAACTTTGGCGGCATCGGCGTGGTCATTGGCCACGAGCTGACGCATGGTTTTGACGACCAGGGCAGCAAGTTCGCCGGCGACGGGAACTTGACCAACTGGTGGACGGACGCCGATAAGAAGGAATTTGAAAAACGCACCACCTGCGTGGCCGACGAGTACAGCAAGTTCGTCGCCGTGGAAGACGTGCATCTGAACGGCCGCCTCACGCTGGGCGAGAACACCGCCGACAACGGCGGCATGCACATCGCCTTGATGGCCCTGCACAAGCAGATGGAGAAAGATCCCAAGCTGGCGGAAAGCAAAGAAGGGTTTACGCCGGAGCAGCGCTTCTACATCGGCTTTGCCCAGGTGTGGTGCCAGAACCAGACTCCGGAAAGCGCGCGCCTGCTGGCCAAAACCGACCCGCACTCCCCCGGCCAGTATCGGGTGATCGGCACGGTGCAGAACAGCGCCGACTTCGCCAAGGCCTGGGGCTGCAAAGCCGGACAAAAAATGGTGGCGGAAAACGCCTGCCATGTTTGGTAATCGATAGAGGCAGTTTTATTTCGAAGTAATCGTGCCGCACCGGTTTTCTCGCCGGTGCGGTTTTTTCTTGCGCCACCGTACCGGCACGCTCGCCTTACTCATGGCACTAAGTGTTTCCGCTTCGAAACCGCAATGCTTTGCACTTCAAGACGCGCAAAAAATGCAGCCGTAACTCCAAATTATTAAGTCATCGTCAGTTTCAATCTGGGCTTCCGCGAACTGAATTCCTAAGACTTTTCAAATCTTAATGAAAGTTTGTGCCGCGCTGCGGGATCAAGACCAGCCAGTGCCGGAGAAGGAGTGTCTTGAGACAACAAACAAACGGGTAAACAAGATTCAAAAGGAGCGCAGCCAAATGAATCGTAAGAACGGAAATTCTGATGTCTTCTTCTTGCCACAGAACGCGTCGCGAGCACGCATCAAGGAAGCGGAAAACGCCCGCAAGAATCGAGCAGAAATCGTGAAAGCCTTCTCGCACGGGCAGGTGACTCGTCGAGATCTGATCAAGTGGGGATTGATCACAACGGCAGGAGCGCTGGCCCCCATTCACGGATTGAATCCCTTCATCAAGAGCGCGTATGCCGATGATGGGGGCATCCCCACGGGCGCGCCGCCGAGCCCGCTGTTTGGCGCGCAGCCATTCACGCAGCCGATGCCGCGCTTTGATGTGCTGCCGCGCAATCCCGTGGCGTCACTGAATCCCGCTCCAACCGCGCAGGCCAACCAGACGCAGCAGCCGGTTCCGGCGATCCTCGGCGGCGGAACTGGTCCCATTGAAGGCCGCCCTCCTGGACCAATCTGGGCGCACCAGTCATTTGCCACGTTGCCGCCGCAAGCCGCTGTAGAAGTCACACAGGAAGGGGCGAAGGTCAACTTTGTTTACAGCCCCGGCGTGCCTTCGAACTTGAACTCCGGGATTGACCCGACGCAGCCGTTCCATCCGCGCTTTCACCCCAACCTGCCGGACCAGGGGCCGCTGGCGCTGTGGACTTTCAACGGCACCTTGCCGCCCAAGTTGATTCAAGTGAAGTACGGCGACCCTATTCTGTTCCGCGAACACAACCTGCTTCCGGCGGACGTGACGCAAAATGGTGGTTTCGGGCGGAACACGATTTCCACTCACGAGCACAACGGCCATCATGGGGCCGAGAACGACGGTTTTACCGGGGCGTATTTCTTTCCCGGCCAGTTTTACGACTATCACTATCCCGTGGTGCTGGCGGGCCGCAACAGCATCAACGTGAATGCCACTGATCCCCGTGCCGGCGCACCCGATGGCAGCGGCGGCATCACCAAAGTCCCCGGTGATTGGCGTGAGACCATGAGCACGCACTGGTTCCATGACCACATGTTCAGCTTCACCTCGCAGAACGTGTACAAAGGCATTGCCGGGATGTTCAACATTTACAGCGCTCTTGATCGCGGCAATGAAGCCATCAATGACGGCGTCAACCTGCGTTTGCCCAGCGGCACCGCCAACGACTTTGGCAATCTGGACTATGACATCAACCTGATGCTGGCCGATAAAGCCTGGGACCAACACGGCCAGCTCTTCTTTGACATCTTCAACTTCGACGGTTTTCTGGGCGACGTGATGACCGTGAACCTGGTCTTCAAGCCGTTCTTTGAAGTCGAGCGCCGCAAGTACCGATTCCGTATCCTCAATGCCGCAGTCTCGCGGTTCTTCCAGCTTCAGCTCAGTGACAACTCCACCATGATCCAGATTGCCAATGACGGCAACCTGCTGCCCACGGTGGCGCCGCAGACCCGGCTTGACCAACTGGGCATCGCCGAACGGTATGACATTGTCATTGACTTCTCCCGTTACAACGTCGGCGACAAAGTATGGATGGTCAACGTGCTGGCGCATGAGAACGGGGCCATTCCCGCCGGGGCGGTTTCGCTTTCGACGGCGCTGGCCGGGAATTCATCCGATCCTTGTGTCGGCAAGTTCCTGGAGTTCCGCATTGTGCGCAACCCAGCCACACCTGATGTCAGCCAGGTAGCAACGAACCTGATTCCCAACCCCGATCTTAGCAATGTTCCGATGAGCGCCACGCGGACGTTTGTCTTCGGTGACAGCGCCGACCAGACGTCCAGAAATCCCATCACCGCGTTCCGCGGCCCCTGGGGCATCGGAACCGACGGTGGCGACAAACTCAATGCGGACTTCGGCCGGGTCTCAGCGGCGCCAAAATTCGGCACCCGCGAAATCTGGACCCTGGTCAACGATGGCGGTGAGTGGGACCACCCGGTCCACATTCACTTTGAAGAAGGCCAGATCCTGGCCCGCAACGGCAGTTCCAAGAATGTGCCGCTGTGGGAAAAAGGCCGCAAAGACGTGTATCGTCTCCGGCCCGACGGCAGCGTGACTCTCACCATGCAGTTCCGTGATTTTGGCGGCATGTACATGGAGCACTGCCACAACACCGTGCATGAAGACAACGCCATGCTGTTGCGCTGGGAGATTGATAACGGAGGCGCGCCGTTTGTGGTGCCTCTGCCAACGCCCATTCCAACGCCGCAAGGCGTTACGTTCATTCCGCCGGACGAGGTCCTGAGGACCGCGTTTACCGGAGGCAACGGCGGTAGCTAACTCAAAACGAACTGGCGGAGCCGCTGCTCTTGAGTGCCATCGCGTTCCGATGGCAGCGCGTGGCGGCCCGCCGGCTCCATCGTCGCGGAACATCTGCGCACAAGACACGGTGCGAAGGGGGCATTCGTCAAATGCTTCGCAGGAATTCGATCATAGGCACTGTTGTGGTCATCGCCATGGCGATGTGGGGCGCCGTTCTGCCCGCCGCAGCGCTCGACAACTCCCGCTGGGGAGCAAACTATTTTCCCAACGTAGAACTCATTACCCAGGACGGCAACACCGTCCACTTTTATAACGACTTGATCCGCGGCAAGATGGTGGTGATTGATCTGATCTATACCCACTGCGTGGACGCCTGCCCGCTGGAGACCGCCCGTCTGGCGCAGGTGCAGCGTATGCTGGGCGACCGCGTCGGCAAAGACATTTTCTTTTATTCCATCACCATCGACCCCAAGCGCGATACACCCCAAGTGCTGAAGGAATACGCGGAGAAGTACCACGCCGGCCCCGGCTGGCTCTTTCTCACTGGCAAAACGGCCGACATCGAACTCATCAGCAAGAAGCTAGGGCTCTACTCCAATCCCAACAGCAGCCGCGACGGCCACACGCCCGCCGTCCTTCTGGGAAATGAGGCGACCGGCCAGTGGATGCGGAACTCGGCCACCGACAACCCGCGGTTTTTGGCCATCATGATCGGTGACTGGCTGAACAGCTGGAAGAATGCCAAGCCGCAAACCGCGGAAACAAATTATGCGCAGGCCACGCCGCTGGTGATCCAGGACCAGGGGCAGTACATTTTCTCCACGCACTGCGCGGCCTGCCACAGCATCGGCCAAGGCGACAAGATTGGCCCGGACCTGCTGGGCGTGGCCACTCTCCGCGAGCGCGGCTGGCTCATGCGCTTCATCCAGACTCCCGACAAAATGCTGGCGGAGAACGACCCCATCGCGGTGGAGTTGTTTGCCAGGTATAAGCAGGTGAACATGCCCAACTTGCGCCTGGGCGAATCCGAATCGGCGGTCTTGATCAAGTTCATTGCTGCGCGAACCGCGGAAATCCAGCAAGAACGACCAGCCAGTGGGAAACCGTCAACGAATAAAACCGAACCCGCTGTGAGCAACCAGTAAACCCTCCATCAGCTTTCCGCGCCGCCCTTTGGTCCGCGCCACGGCGGCAAAGTATCCAGCCGCAGCAACTGCTTCCGCATGAGCCGGCGGGCCCGATGCAGCCGCGTGTGCGCGGTGTCCAATTTGATCCCCAGCCGCGCCGCCACGTCGGGCATGCGCAGATGGTGGAGCTCGCGCAGCACGAACACCTGGCGGTACATCTCATCCAGCGCGTCCAGCGCCGTCTCCAAGGTTTGGTGAAACTCCTTGCGCTCCAGCGCTTGCGCTGGAGATTCTCCAGGGTGGGCAAATTGTTCAATGAAATCTTCCGGGCCCTCATGCTGCGGGCCTGGCGGCACCGAATGAAGATACTTGCGGTTTTTGCGGACGCATTTGAGGGCCTCATTGGTGGCGATCTGCAACAGCCACGCCTTGAAGCTCTGCCCGGGATGAAACTGTTCCGCGTGGGACAGCACTTTCAACAGTGATTCCTGCAGCACCTCTTCCGCGTCCGCTTGGTTGCGCAGGATGGAACGGACCGTATTGCGCAAACTCCGCATATAAGGAGAAACCAGCTGCAGCAGAGATTCGCCGTCTCCGGCTTGCAGGTTGCGGACCAGCAATACTTCTTCGCGCTGGAACCCAGTCTCTATTCCACCGGAAATTTCCCGCGACCACACAGGATGGACCTTGATGGCCTGATCGCGATAGAGAAGCATTACGGGATGCCCCGGCGCAAGCGCAGGCGGCCCGTGCCGTATGCGAAATCCGCAGGCGCTGACGTCCATCAACTGCCCCGCCATCTTAAGTTCAAGATGGTCCACCGAAAGAACAACACTTGCGCAGACAGCCTGGCGTACCTCCGCCCTGCTGTCTGGGCTGGCACCCGGAGTCATACCAACCTCTCATGACAGTTAAGCGAATTCGAAGTTTTTGTCTGCCGTTGGTGGCTGTAGATCCGTCAGGGGTGCTGACAGCCGCGAACGGAAACTTGCTTCCCGATCACAGCCTTGCAGCAGTCGATCCAGGAAATACGGCCCCGCCAACACGGGCGCCGCTGCTTTTTGTTGCCGGGCATTTTACCCGCAAACCTTGCTTCCCGTGCCTGTTTTTGTGCAAAAGTTTGCAGCTTGCGTGCCCGGTTCGACTTGCCTAGTGGTTGATTGTTGCCCACCGAAGTAACCCGGCGAAAGCACTTAGAAGGCTAATCGCTTAGCATTTTCAACAGATTACAGACTCTATCCTCGCCGCCTCAGCGGCCTTCCGGATGGGCTTACTTAAGTCACCTGTCCCCTCTATCACCAGGGTGCTATAAACGCCACCATAGCTAGTTTTCCGGAAGGGGACAGAAATTCCCCCTTTGAGAGTGTGCAGGTATGATGGATTCTAAACAGTCGAAGCTTTTGAGCATACGGTTTGCCCGGTCTTTGCAGACGCTCATCAAGATGGTCAACATGTTTTCCGCCGACCATAAGAGCGCGGCTGGCTTGTTGCATCGGAGTTATGAATTTCTCAATCCGTTGCTCAAGCAGTCGAAGTGTCTGACGCTGGGATTTATTGACCAGCGCGTTCTCCTCAATAACATCCTCACCAACGAAGAAGGCCTCAAGCCGCTGGAAAATGAATTCCTGCGCCGGGGCATCGGTGCTGTCACGTTTGAGGCCGGTATTACCCTGGCTGCGTATCGCGCCGGCATCGCCACTATTGGGGCGAATCCCAAGGCGATTGAGGAGGCCGGCGGGCTGGGTCCGTTCCTGGAGACAAAGCAGCTCGATTTCGTGCGGATCTTCCCGGCGCTGAAAACCGAAGCGCGCAACCAGGATGGCGACACGGTCCTGGACATCGGCTCCGAGGAGTATCTGATCTCCAAGGCGCTTTCCAGCATGAACTCCGGGTTCTCGCAAGGCATTGAAACCATGCTTACGCGCATGGAAGCAGGCGTTGCTGCGGGAGGTGCTGGCGGCGCCGGAACTGGCGGCGGCACGGGCAGTGGTACGGGCAGTGGCTCGGGAGCGACAGGCGGCAACGGATTTGGCGGCGGAAGCGGCGGCTACGTCGCCGTCAGCAGCGTATTGGGCGCCGGTGGCGGCGGTGGCGGTGGCACTGCCCACGGTACCGGCGGTGGCGGAGGCATCGGCAACGGCTTCTTGACCGGCGGCAATGGCAGCGGCCACGGCTCCGGTTCGGGTGGCTCCGGCGGAAGCGGCGTTGGCAGTGGTCCTCTCATGGACATCCAGCGCATGGTTGAGCAGAAATTTGAATCCTCGCTGCGGAATCCTGAAGAAGACCCGGAAAAGGCCTACGTGGAACTGGGCAGGATGCTGAGCGGAATCCGTCCCGACCTGGTGCTCTCGAATCTGGCCGGCAAGGGCTTGCAGGATTCGGACCAGAAAAAAGATGACGTGACGGCTGAAGTCTTTGAAGATACCGCTTTGCGCTGGGCGTTGCGCCGCCTGGCCGCGGTGCCCGCCGGCGACGACGCTGTGGTGGTGCAAGAGCAGGTTTTCCGCGTGCTCATGCGCAGCTTGCAGGCCACGCATACAGCTTCCCGGCTGGCGACAAAGCTGGCCGAGCTGGCCAAACAGTATGCGCTGCCCAAGGAAACATACGCCCGCATTCAGGATGAGATTCGCTGGCTCTCGCTCTCGGCCACGCAGAAGCTCCGCGAGTTGCTGGGCATCACGCATTTCACTCCTTCCGAATTTCGCCGCGCGCTGGACTTGATCAAGGAACTGATCCGCTTGGGCAAGCCAGAGGACGCTGCCGCCATCGGCATCCAGTATCTTTCCGTGATGGAAGAACATCTTGCGCTGCGGATTGACGACGTGGCGCGCGTTCCCGAATTGCTGCGCGCGCTGGCCGGCGTTCAGGGCGAATTCTGGACTGCCGCAACCGACACGCTGGTGAACGCCATGGCCTGCCGCAAAGTCAATCAACTGGTCCACCTGCAGATCTGCAATGCGTTGATCGCGCTGGCCAGGATTGGCGCAACCTATGAGGACTTTGAGCTGGTGCGGCGCGTCGGCAGTTCGCTGGAAGAAAGCATTGCCACCGACCACGCGGCGCACGTGGCCTGTTGTCAGGCGGCGCTCGCCAACATTCTGCTGCCCTCCGCGGTGGACCGTATTGCTGAAATTTTCCTGGAGAGGAAAACCGATTCTGCCTGGCTCAAAAACGTGTCCTCGCTCTTGCGCTGGTCCGGCGTTGAAGCCACCGAGCGCCTGTTTGTCCGGCTGGACAATGAACAGGCCGCTTCGCAGCGATTGGCGCTCATCCGCTTGCTCTCCCGCTTGGGGACGGCGGCCCTGCAGGCCGCGCGGCAACGGCTGCAGCGTCCGGAATGGTACGTGGTCCGCAACGCCTGCAAGATCCTGGGCGACCTCAAAGATCCCGAACTGCTGCAGCACATCCCGGCAGCATTTGCGCACAAGGATGAGCGCGTACAAAAGGCCGCGTTGCAGGCGGTAATTGAAAGCCGCATGCCCCGGCGCGCCGTGGTGCTGGCTGAAGCTTTGCCGCTGCTTCCGCCCGCGCTGGTGGAAGACGCTCTCCTGGACCTGATGTATGAAGCATCGCCGGAGAGCTTGCCTGGCCTGGAGCGCTGCTACAGCCTGCCCATGCCGGTCAACGTGCTGGCCCGCATCGTCAGCGTGGTTGCCGCGGTCCAGCACCAGGACGCCATCTTCGTTCTGGCCGGCATTGTCCGCAACGAAAAACTGCCTCAGATGGTCCGCGACACCGCGTCGCAGGCCATGGAGTTCCGAACCTCCAAGAAAGGGCAGAAAACAGCGCAACTGATTTCCACCTCCAAGGAAGCCGCGGAACTGGTGGTCCAGAAATTCGTGCTCCGCGGAGCCTAGCGCAAAATTGCCCGCACTTCGGGGCCGCAGGGAAGCGACGCTTAGCTTCTTTTTGCGGCCCATTTTTTTCGGGCCCGCAAGCTGGATCTGGCCCAAATTGCGTTCTACAGCCCGCGCAGCGCCGCTGCCACTGGACGCCGCGCCGCCCGCAACGCCGGCGGCAGTCCGCCGAAGATTCCCATGGCCAGCGCAAAAATAATTCCTCCGCCCAGCAACGGTACGGTGATCTGAAACGCAAAAGCCAGATGGGAGAAAGTCTGCCAGTTCATGGCTCCGGTGGTGAGCCCGTTCAGCGGCAGCACGGCCAGGCAGCCCACGGCCCCGCCGACAAAGGAAATGAGCAAGGCTTCCAGCAGGAATGACACCACCACGCTGGCTGTGCCAAAGCCCAGCGCGCGCAACGTGGCGATTTCCCGCGAGCGTTCTGACACCGCGGAGTACATGGTGTTGAGCGCGCCAAACACCGCGCCTATCGCCATGATGCCGGCCACAATCGAGCCCAGAATTTTGATCATCTGGCTCAGCAGCGTTGACTGTTTCTCGTAGTACTCCACCTCGCGGATGATGTCCACGCTCAGCCGCGGATCGGCGGTGATGGAGTCTTTGAACGACTGAAATGCGTCCGGCGACGTCAGGTGCACGGTGACGGAATTGAAGAATTCCTCCGGCCGGTGATAGACCTGCTTGAGGACTTTAGCGTCGCACCACAGCTCAGAGTCAAACGCGCTTCCAGCGGCGTCAAACACGCCAACCACCTGCCAGGTCGCACCGCCGAATTTCACGGAGTTGCCCAGCGCCAGCCCGGCGTAGGTGTGGTTCACGTTGCGGCCAATCATCATTTCAAAAAGTCCCGGCTGGATCATCCGCCCCTGGACAACTTTGATTCTGCTGCGGATGTCCATGGTCTTGGGGGAAATGCCGCGGACTTGCACATTGGCGTCCGTGCCGGTTGTGACCAGCGGAAAGGGCGCAATCAGTATGACCTCTGGGCTCACCAGCGGCTGGCCGCCGGCGCGGGCCACGCCAGCGGCGTCCTGCAGGATTTTCACCTGGTCCAGGGGAACATTACTGTCAATTTCTGAAGTTGATCCAGCGCGTCGCACCAGCGCGTTGTCGTACGACCCCGATGCAACCAGCGTTGCCTTGAATCCCTTGGCCAGCGAAAGCACGGCCACGAACACGCCCACCGTGCCGGCTATCCCCAGTACGGCGACAATGGCTGACGTCCAGCGTTGTCTCACGCTGCGGAAGTTGTAAACCACGGGTATGGCCATTTCACACTCTCCTCAGCGCGTCCACCACGCGCAGGCGCATGGCGCCCAGCGCCGGTGCAAAGCCGCTCACCGCGCCCACCAGCAGGGCCGCGGCCACGCCAATCAGGAACATTTGACCGGAAAGATACAGCAGCGGCAGGAACGCCCTGACTGGGTTTGCGTTGGCCGGCAGCAGCGTAAATCCTTTGGCCAGCAGCAGGCCAATCACTCCGCCCACCAGCGCGATCACCGCGGATTCGCTCAGCACCAGAAACAGCACAAACCGGTCTGAATACCCCACGGCCTTCAGCACCGCAAGCTCCGCCGTCCGCTCACGGACGGCTATGGCCATGGTGTTGCCGGTGACCAGCAGCAGGGTGAAGAACACGATTGCGCCGATGCTCTGGATGAGAAACGCGATGTTTCCCATCTGCTTGGCAAATCCGGCGGCAAAGGCCGCTTCGCTGTCCGTGCGCGTTTCATAATCAGAGTTTGAAAATAGCGCGTCCGTCGCTTTGGCGACGCGCAAGGAATTGTCCGGATTGTCCACCTTGATGGTGTACCAGCCCACCATGCCCAGGTAGCGGTTGACCTTGTTTTGCTCCAGATAGTTTTCAAAATTGTCCCAGTGGAACCAGAACTGGGTTTCATCGTCCTTGGCGCGCGTGCCCTGGTAGATGCCGTCAATGTTGAATTCCCAGGTCCCCGGCAGGAAGGTGCCTTGGATGGGAATGTGGTCGCCCACTTTCCAGCCGAAGCGTTTGGCGGTGAACGCGCCCACGATGGCCCCCTGGCGGTCCTTCACAAAGTTCTGCCATTGGTCTTCCGGGATTTTGAACTCTGGAAACACCTTGCGGTGGTTTTCCACGTCAATCACAAACTGCGGGAAAAAGTTTTTGGGGTCCTGATAGACGCCGCCGAACCAGTTGGCGTGCGTGACTTCCTTTACCCCGGGAATTTGCAGCAGCCGGTCGCGATACGACAAGGGCAGAGGATTCACCAGGCCAATGCGGTTGGTGGCGATCAGCCGGTCCGCGCCGGCCACATCCACGCCCTGATTGAAAGCGTCTTTGATCACCACCAGCAGACCAAACAGGCACATGGCCACGGCGAAGGAGCCGATGGTGAGCACCAGGCGCATTTTCTTGCGAAACAGGTTGGCCAGGATCAAGCCGCGGAATTTCATCGTCCACCTCCGGCCATGGCGTTCTCCCGTTTGCCGGCCTCCACTAGCGCGCCCTTGTCCAGATGCAGCGTGGCATGGGCCCGCTGCGCCACCACCGGATCGTGGGTCACCATCAGCACGGTCTTCTTAAATTCGCCCACCAGCCGGGTGATCAGTTCCATGATCTCGTCCGCGCTCTTGCGGTCCAGGTCGCCTGTCGGCTCGTCGCACAGCAGAAACGTTGGGTCGGACACAATGGCCCGCGCAATGGTCACGCGCTGCTCCTGTCCGCCGGAGAGCTGCCGCGGATAGTGGTGGATGCGGTCGCTCAGGCCCACCAGGTCCAGCGCGGTCTCCACGTGCTTGCGGCGTTCCGCCTTGGAAAGCGAAGTAAGCAGCAGCGGCAGCTCCACGTTCTGAAACGCCGTGAGCACCGGGATGAGGTTGTACATCTGGAACACGAATCCCACGTGCCGGGCCCGCCACTCGGTGAGCGACCCGCGCGACATGTGGGTGATTTCGTCGCCCGCCACAGTAATGCTGCCCGCCGACGGCACATCCAGCCCGCCCAGCAGGTTCAGGAGCGTGGTTTTGCCCGAGCCGCTGGGGCCCATAAACGCCACAAAATCGCCCTGGTCCACGTCCAGGTTCAGTCCTTGCAGCACGTGGATTTCTTCTCCGCCGCGCGAATATTTCTTGTCCAGCCCGCGCGCGCTGATCAGGCTTGAAGTTCCTTTTCCGTCAACACGTACCATGGCTCTTTACTCCTTGGTCCTTATTGTTCAACTCATTGTTTGGCGTCATTGTTTAACGTCAACGCTCTGGCCTTCACGCAGGCCTTCTCCGCCGCGCACCACCACATTGTCGCCCGGTGACAGCCCGGCCATAATCTCCACGTCGCTGCCGTGTTCGGCCCCCAGGCTCACCGCACGGCGTTCCAGCTTGCGGTCTTTTACCAGGAAGACGATGGTCGTCCCGCCGTCATTCCGCACCGCGGACTTGGGGACAATCGCGCGTGCTTGCGGAGCGTTGGCTTTTTTCACCGGCTCCTCGCTCAAGAACGCGACCTTCACGCCCATGTCCGGCAGGATGCGCGGGTCAAGCTGGTCAAACGATACCCTGACTTTCACCGTGGCTTTCTGCCGGTCAGCCGTAGGAATGACCGTGCGCACCGTGGATGGAATCTGCCAGTCGGGGTAGGCGTCCAGCGTGGAAATCACTTTCTGCCCGGCGGTAACGCGAGCGATGTACGATTCGTTCACGTCTACTTCCACTTCCAGCGACTTCATGTCCACCACCGTGGCGATGCCCGTGCGCGTGAACCCGCCGCCGGCGGAGATAGGCGAGACGATCTCGCCGCGCTGCGCGTCTTTGGAGACCACCTTGCCATCGAACGGCGCCCGCACCGTGCAGTTTTCCACATCCTGCTGCGCTACGTTGATGCGCGATACCGCCGCGCGTGTTTGCTCTTTGGTCAGGGCAATCTTCGAGCGCAGACTGTCGGCGAGAGTCTGCGCCGTGTCCAGAGCTTGCGCGCTGTTCACGCCCGCGTCGCGCAAGGACTTGGCGCGCGCCAGTTCGCGATCGGCATTGCCCAACTGGACTTCCAAGTCCGCCAGCGCGGCCGCCGTGGCGTCGCGGTCACTCTTCGCCGACGCCAGCGCCGCGTTGGGTTGCGAGCAATCCAACAGCGCCAGCACCTGGCCCGCGCGGACTTGCAATCCCTCTTCGGCGTAGACCTGTTCCACGCGGCCCGTGACCTTGGCCGCCACCGTCGCCCGGCGGCGCGGCGTGACGTATCCGCTGGCGTTCAGCAGCGCTTGCGCGCGCTGGTCGCCCGCGCTCCGCGCAGCTGACACCTCCACCAGCGGCTTCTGTCCACGCAACGCCAGCAGCAGACTTCCCACCAGCAACAGCGCACCCAGCGCCGCGGCAAAGATTCCCAGCCGCTTGCCGGTCTTGCCGGAGCCGCGCGAGCGGTCGTCAATCTTCAGCGAGCTCAAGTCGTTCCGTGGTGGAAGGGTAGGTGTACTCATAAAGCCTGAACAAAATCCTCTACAAACACTCTAAAGTCTAAACAGTTCACAGCGGGCCTAGCCACCCGCCGCTTTCAATTTTGGCAATTACGGCGATTCTGGCAATTCTGGCAATCTCGCCGGTCACGCGCGATTCCGGCGATCCCCCCGGCCCATCCCCGTTCATCCCCGGAAAATAAGCACTTAGCTCAAGTCATCCCCGGCGATATCCCCAGGCCCGAGTGGCAGAGGTAATGATCAACCGGTTTGCGCCCGCTACCTCATAGCGAATTTTAAGCGAAAATAGTCATCTTGGCAATATAAGACTGGAGTCAAAAATTGCCCTAGACGCTGGCACGGACCACTTGCGACCGCCTGCGAGTCCCGTGAGGCACCGCTTCTCCCGGTTTCAACGCGCTGTTCCTTTGCGTCCTTTGCGTCCTTTGCGGTGAATTCTTCGCCCTTCTGTTTACGGCGACGTCGGCGATAGGCCGGGCTTGACGCTCCGCAGCAGCTCCCGCCTGTTCTTCCGCAGATCGTCCCCGCTGGGCCCTTCCGGATACGGCTGTTCCGCGCCCTTCAACCCTTCCCACAGCACTCGGTTAAAGGACTCGCTATCCAGTTTGTCTTCCACGCTGAAGTCAAACCCTCGCGTCTTCGCCGCCCAGTACTCGGCGTCATGTTGCGCCCCGGAAGACGCGGCCTTGGCGCCCGCTTTCTTCGGCGGCAACGGCAGCTTCGTGGTCCGCAGAACCGCCGGGACACGCGCCGTGTAGCTCCACTCCGCTTGTTTCTCGCTGAACACGTCGGTCATCGGCGGCTGCAGCGCGTCATACAGCCCCAGCGCCCTGATGCCCAGGACTTCCTCGATCGTCCGCAGCACGCTCACCGTGGTGTAGTGTTCGGAAACCACCGCGCCGTGTTTCACGTACGGCCCAATCACGTACGCGATGCTGCGGTGCGCGTCCACGTGGTCCGGACCATTCTGCGCATCGTCTTCGATGATAAAAATCAACGTGCTGCCCGCATATTTGCTGTGCGCGATCTTCTCCGCCACCATGCCGATGGCGTAATCGTTATCGGCAATCTGGGTTTCCACCGTGTTCACGCCGTCCTGGGCTTCTTTGAAAAGGCCGAAGTGATCATGCGGCAGCCGCAGCAGCTCCAGGCTGGGGAATTTGTCCCGCTTGGCGTAATCGTCAAACTCGCGTTCCCATTCCTTGAAGCGCCAGTAGTCGGCAAAGCGCATATCAAAGCTGCGGAAATACGGGTCGGTGATGCTCTCCAGCGCCTGCTTGGTGGGGAACGCCACCCGCGTGCCGCTCCTATGCGGATCATGCAAAAGCGGTACCGGCGGGACGCCCTCCGGCGTCTTGGAGTAATACGCCAGGTCCACGAAGAATCCGTAGTTGCGGACGCTGAGCCCGGCGCGCAGCGCGGAGTCCCACAGGTAACCCGCGCTGGCTTCGTCTTCCGGACCGTCCGGCGCGCCCACGTCCGCCGTCCCCGGCAGCAGATCATCCGGATCATCCACCTTGCCGCGGATTCGTTCTTTCGGTTTGCTCGCGCCCACATTGATGCCCCGGTTGATGCCTTCCACGTCGTAGCCAACGCCGCGCTGGGCGTAGTCCAGTGGAATGGTGCGTTCCACAAAGTCGGTGGCCCGCGCCGCCGTGCTCCAGTTCCAGCCGTTGCCGCTGACCTCGCCGCTGTCATAGAAGTTGTCCAGCGTCACAAATCGCCGCGCCAGTTCGTGATGGTTGGGCGTCATGGCTTCAGGAAAGATATTCAGCTTAGGATCGCCATTGCCTTTCTCCAGGTCGCCCAGCACCTGGTCGTAGCTGCGGTTTTCCTTCACGATGTAAATCACGTGGCGAATCTTAGTCCGCAGAAAGGCGAAAAGCTTCTCGCTTCTTGCGGTGTCTGCGGGGTTTTGCGCAGCGAAGTGGTTGTTGCGCGCTACCTGCGCCGTTAGATTCTGTAACTCCGCCGGCGTGGGGAGTGGAACCACTCCGAGCGAGCCTTTCTCCAGTTGCCAGACATACTGCTGGTCCAGAGCGCATGGGCGATCGCCTTCAGTCCTATACCCCTGCCGGCAGGCCTTGGGGTTCGGCCCCGCCGGGGACTTGGCGTTCGCCACATAAAGGAAGCGCCCGTCCGCGCTCACGCTCACCGCGTTGGGATACCATCCGGTGGGAATCAGCCCGACAACCTGGCTGTCATCCAAATCGCGGTCCAGGCGGATTACGGCTACGGAATTCGTTCCCCCGTTGCTGACGTAAAGCGTCTTCTCGTCCGGCGATAGCGCCAGACCCGTGGGGTTCACGCCCTTGCCCTTCATCGCTGCCATCATGCCCGCCGGCGCTGCCGTCTTGATCTCCGCCACGACGCGGTCTTTCGTCGTGTCCACCAGCACCACCGAGTCGCTATTGTCGGCGACGGCGAACAGCACCGTCTGCTCTTTGTTCAACAGCATCTTCCCCGGCTGGCCGCGCGTTTTGATTCTCCCAACCACCGCCGGCGTCGCGTGCAGGTCCAGCACCACAATCTCGCGGTCGCGCAAGCTGGAGACGTAAACCTTGTCGTTGCTTTTGAAAGCCACGCCGTACGGATACTCGCCGCCCGCAACGCCCTTCTTCGCCGGATCATTCTTCCCCGGACGCAAATCCAGCTCGGCAACGACTTTCTTTGCGGCAAGATCAATGACCGACACCGAATCATTCATGTTGTTGGCGACGACCAGCCACGTTCCGTCCGCGCTCACCGCCAGTCCCGCCGCCAGCGGCTTGGTCGCTTTGCCCTTGACCATCTCGTCCGTGTTGATGCCCAGACCCGCCTTGTGCCCCAGCGCGATCGGCGGCAGTGCTTCCGCCCAGAGCGCGTCATTTTTTTTAAACACGTGAACGTTGTCATCCGACCCGCCAGCTACATAGAAGTGCCTGCCATCCGGAGCCCATGCCATTCCCATGTGCGTGTTGGCCACTTGCAATGCTTGGCGTTTTATCGGAGCGCTCTGTCGCGCGTCTGGATTCTGCGTAACGTCAAACACAAATACGTACTCGTTCGAGAACTCAGGCACCGCCTTGGCTTTGATGTCAGAGATGCGATTGAACCCGCTGGTCAGCGCCAACAGCGTGTTGCCGTCCGGGCTGAGCGCCGTGGTGATGGGATGATCGGCGGTGAACTCCGGCCTGCCCGGCATGTCCGGATTGAGCGGCAACAAAATCGACCCGCGCGCCGCGGTCGGCGTGATGCTCATGCCCGTCGGCAAAATTTCCGAAGGCAGCGCCTGCGACGGTTTGCTCAGAGAAGCCTGCGGCGGTTTGTTAGGAGAAGCCTGCATCTCCGCCGCGCCGCCGTGCGCCTTCAGGTCATTTTCAAGCTGGCTGGTGGGGATCTTGCCCAGCGAATCGTTCAGCCATTTGGCCAAGCGCAATCCGGCCAGCGCTACTTTCTTGTCCACCAGGCCGGCATTGGCTTTGTAATATGCCTCGTCTATCGCGGCCGGCTTGTCATCCAGAATCTTCCGCGCCTGGAGATGCGATTCGTTCGCCCAATCCTCCGGCGTTCCTCCAGCCTTCCCCTCCAGTTGTCCCAGCCGGATCACCAGTTCCACGCGCACCGCGTATTCTTCCTGGTTGAGCCCAGCGTGCTCCATCAGAATGCTGTCCCACACCCAATGCAGGTTGCAGGGATAGTCGCCGCACTGCGGGTTGCCGAACACCGGCAATTTAATGTCATTCCCGCCGCGGGCTTCCTCCACCGCGTGCAGCGGCTGGTGGATGTCCCCCACAAAGTGCACGATCCACTTGAGCGCTTCCGCGCGCTCCGTGCGCGAAGCGTTGGCATCCGTCAGCACCTTGGTGAACATTTCAATGCGGTCCACCACGCAGTTGTGGTGGTCGGTCAGCGCGTCTTTGTGTTTGTCCTGCGGGCGGAAGCAGTCGCGCTCGCGGGAGAAGCCCGCCGCGTCCTTGGGGATGTCCACAAAGTGCCAGTCATAACTTTCGTCGTGCTCTTTGCGTACCTGGTCCGGCCAACTGGCGACGGACGCCAGCGTGTCCGCGCCCAGAAGCAGCCGCACGTTGGCCCGGGCCTGCGGCGCCAGGCGCGATTCGGCAACGTCGCCGATGGTGGCGTGGCCTTTCGGTCCCCAGGCAAGAAGCTGCGCAGGAAGCAAGGCAAGCAGAAGCACGATCGCAAAAAGCTTTTTCATGCGGCCCTTATTGTACTCAAAAGAAAAAGCGCGGCAGTTTTTACGCTGCCGCGCCTGGTGGAAAGTCTCAACGGCAATTTAGAAGTGGAAGCGAGCTCCCAATTGGATCTGCCGCGGAGAATAAACAAAGTTGCTGTTGGACGAAGTCCGTGTGTCGAACACGGCATTCGGCGTGAGCGTGGCCGTGGCCGGCGTGGTGCCTCCCACGATGTAGCCCGTGGTGTTCACGCCGGTAACGTTCTGCTTGTTGGCCAGGTTGAAGAAATCCGTGAGCAATTCCAGCTTGTACCGTTCGGTAACGGCAAAGCTTTTGGAAACCCGCAGATCGGTGATCCACGTGGCCGGCTGCTGAATGCTGTTGCGGCTCAGAATGCGGTTGGCGCCGCCTGAACCGTTGATGCCGCTCACCGTTCCCGTGGGAGCGTTGCCGCTCACGCCCACCGAGATCGGCAAGCCGCTCTGGATCTGGTACACCGGAGCGATCTGCCAGTCATTGGCCAGCCACTTGGCCCAGCCATTGAGGCGCCAGGGCGAGGTCATCACGGCGTTCAGCACAAACCGTTGCGGCACGTTGTAGATGGAGTTCCCGTAGTCCGAGTTCAGGTCAAACGGATTGAACAGGGAGTTGGTGGCCACAAACGTCTGGCCGTTCACGCCGTTGTCCAGCGCGTGGGACCAGGTGTAGTTCGCTGAGAACTGTATGTGGTGGCTCATGCGATGGTTGGCCTGGAAGGACATGGCTTGATAGTTGCTGATCACGCCGCTGAAGATGTCCGTCATGGCGCCGAAATTGGTGTTCTTGCGCGGCCCGGTGAACAACGGCAGGGTCAGCGTAGGCGATGACAGCGGTCCTCCCGGCGCCACCGCGTAGGTGATGGTGCTGGTGGAAGGGTTCAGATTGGTGTCAACAAAGCTCGGCAGTTGGCGTCCAAAGCTGCCCAGGTAGCTCAAGGACAGCACCGTTCCCCATCCCATGTCATGTTCCACCGTAAGGTCCGCTTGGCGGATCTGCGGCTGCTGGAAGTTAGGATCGAAGAACGTGACGCTCTTTCCCGGAGGCGGTGACGATCCCGGGAAAACGAACGGGAACGCCGGAGCGGCGGGCGTGGTTGAGGAGAACGTGACCGTAGTTTGCGCACCGGGCATGGCCGTGCCGGTCAGCGCGCTGAAGATGGTGGAGTTGATCACGCGGGCGTAGAAGATGCCGTAACCGCCGCGCACCACGGTCTTGCCTTTGCCAAATACGTCATAGGCAAAACCCACGCGCGGGCCAAAGTTGTTGCCGTCGCTGGGCATCTGCGCGGTCTGCGGAACGTTGGTGTTGACCAGGTTGGGGAATACGCCGGGCAGGAATTCCCGCTCGTAGCGCACACCCAGAGAAAGACTCAACCGCGGCATGATTCTCCAGTCGTCCTGCACAAAGAACGATAGGTCCCGGGTGGAGAATTCAAAACCCAACGGCCCAAATGCCTGCGCGAACGTGGAGTAGCAGGGCACCGGCGTATTAGGTACGCCGCTCACCGTTCCCCGGCAGCTCTTTACGGAGTTCAGGTCAGAGAAGTAGTTCAGCAGGCTGCTGTAGTTGTAGCTGCCGAACTGCGTGGCCAGGTTCTGCGAGTTGTCATACACGTGGCTGAAGTCGAAGCCGAACTTCATGCTGTGTTTGCCGTGCGTCCAGTTCACCGTGTCGGCCACCTGCCAGCGCGATTCGTCCGGGAAGCTCGGCCGGATCAGGAACGTTGGCGTGCCAAAGGTGAAGCCGTTGGTGATGAAAACGCTGGGCGGCAGCCCCAGAGGATTGGTGAACGTTGGGGTGTTGAGCAGCGTGCTCTGCTCGTACGGCGTTGGCGTCTGCGTATTTTCGTATTCGAAATCGCGGCCGTACTGGAAACGGATTTCGTTGCCCAGAGTCGGCGTAAAGAAGGTGTTCAGTTTGGCTACGCCCCAGGTGTCCTTCACGTAGTCATTGCCAAAGCTGGCCACGCCGAATGTGTTGGTGGCCTGCGTCTGGATGCCCGCCGGGGACGACCAGCGCATGCGGTTGAAGGTGAACGAAGCGTGGTTCTTCTGGTTTACCTGCCAATCCAGCTTGGGCAGGATGATGTCTTGGTCGCCCTTGCGCGGCACAGGACCAGTCATGCTGGCCAGGCCCGCCAGATCATTGTTATAGATGGTTTGCGCCTGCGCGGCGGTCACTCCCAGCCGGCTGGCCAGCGTGGTCAGCGTGGCTGCAGTGGGCGCGGCGAAGAATGCTCCAGGGTTGGTGGCTGTCGCGGTGCCGGGGAAGTTGCGATGGAACCCGTCATAAGCCAGGAACCAGAATAATTTGTCCTTCTTGAGCGCTCCGCCCACGCCAAAGCCCCACATGTCGCGCCGGTCGGTCGGCTTGTAGGGACTGGTGGTGAAGGTGCCGGGCGCCGTCTGCGAGGTCAGCGTGGTGAACGCATTGGCCGCGCCAATGGCGTTGTCGCGGTCGTAATAATAGGCTTCGCCGTGCAGCGCGTTAGTGCCGCTCTTGGTCACCGTATTGACCACGCCTCCGGCAGAGCGTCCGTACTCGGCCGAGTAGTTGGAGGTGTTCACCTGGAACTCTTCCACTGCGGCTTTCGGCGTGGAATAGCCAACGCGGGTGCGCCCGCGTTCTTCTGAGAAGAACGCCTGGTTGTTGTCGGCTCCATCAATGGTGTTGTTGTTCAGCAGCGTGCTCATGCCGCGGAAGCTCAGCAGTCCGAATCCGCTGGAGTCGCTGACCACGCCCGGCGTCAGGATGGCAAAGCTGGACCAGCGCCCGCCGTTGATCGGCAGATTGCTGATGGCGTGCTGGTTCAACGTGGGAGCAAATTCCGGCGAGCTGTAGTTGATCTGCGGCGCTTCCGCCGTGACTTCCACCGTCTCCGTAGTGGCGCTTACGCCCAGCCGCGGGGAAACTTCCGTCACGCTGCCCACCTGCACAATCACCTGCTCGGCCTTGTAGGGAGCAAAGCCCTGCTGGTTGATGGTGACAGTGTACGTGCCGGACGAAAGATTGGTTACGCGATAGTAACCGGAATCGTCTGTGGTGATGGATTTCTCGGCGTTGGTCCCGTTGTTATGGACCACAACTTTGGCTTTTGCAACAACGGCGCCGTGAGTGTCAAACACAGTTCCGCCGATGGCCCCATCGGTGGTGGACTGCGCAAGAAGCAGCGTGCCGCATATCACCAGCAGCACCGCTACCATGAGCGGACGAATAGACCTCACAAAGCTTGACATCATTGCCCTCTCTCTCCTAGTGAAAGTGCTAGTAAAACGCGAATGTCTCCAGAACTTTTTCTGTCCATGTGGGCCTCTTGGGCCCGGGGGAAAATCGGGACACATCTTAGTCGCCAACGCCGAAGTTGTGAACCAGGAAATTGCAACTGATTTGCGCCCCCAACGAATGTAACTGCCGTCTATTCTCTATGGGTCAACGCTGTGTTAAAAGATCAAAAAACAACAAAATTTGTGGAAATCACGGTGCGAAATCGCGCCGCCGAGCATCACAGCAAATCGCCCCTTCCAAAATCCGTAGAGAAGCGCATTTCGCCCCGGTTCTTCTCCAGTTTTTTGGATTTATGAACCACGCTTAAATTACCAAGTCTCGCGCGCCAAACGGTTAGAATAGGTGGCAAAGCTTGAACCGATGAGGCAACGCAACCAAATGACCTGGACTGAAACTTTCGATTGTGACGTGTGCGGCAAACAGAAAGGCTCTGTGGACCATTGGTGGCTGGCGTGGACCGAACCGCATCGCCCGCATAGCGAAGCGCCGGAGCGGCAGCTTTTCAAGATCTATCCCTGGGAAAACATGATGGCCCACGATGCCACGGTGAAACACCTGTGCGGGCAAGCCTGCCTGCAGAAGCTGGTGGACCGCTGGCTGAACTCGGAAATGAACGCCGGGCACGGCACCGTCACGGAAATCACGCACGCCGTAAAAAAGTAGCTTGCGCAATCCCCCGGCCGGCTAGCCTACTTGAACGGCCAGCATGGAGATTGACCCGCCGTCAATTCCTTCCACCGGAAACTGCACCAGCTCACCCTGTTGCCGGGTGGCCGCCACATACAACAAAGGCAGGTAATGGTCGGGCGTAGGGATGGACCGCCGCGCGTCACTGCCCAGTTTTTCATATTCAATCAGCGGCCGCATCTCGTCCGCCAGCAGCATTTGCCGCGCCTGATCTTCGAAGCGCAGCGCCCAATCCAGCGGCTCGGCTTCTTTCCCCCAGGCATACGCGCGCAGATTGTGGACCAGATTGCCGCTGCCGGCGATCAGCACTCCCTCGTCGCGCAGCGGAGCCAGCCGTTTGCCGATTTCGTAATGAAAACTTGCGGGCTGGGTGGCGTCAATACTCAGTTGCACCACGGGGACATCGGCTTGCGGATACGCATGGCACAGCACTGACCATGTGCCGTGGTCCAGTCCCCAGGTTTCGTCCAGGTTCACCGGCAAAGGCGCCAGCAGTTTTTGCACGCGCCGCGCCAGTGCGGGATCGCCCGGCGCGGGATACTTCACCTGGTAAAGCTCGCCGGGGAACCCGCCAAAGTCATGGATGGTCCTCGGCGCCGTGGTCACCGTCACGCCGGTTTCGGGAACGAACCAGTGCGCGGAAATACTGAGCACGGCCCTGGGGCGCGGCAGCGCCTCGCCAATCCGCTTCCAGGCTTCCGTGTAAGGGTTGTGCTGGAGAGCGTTCATGGGATTGCCATGACCAAAAAAAATCGCGGGCAGCGTTGCAGGCATGTTCTCACCCTTTCCCAACATCAATTGCGTGTCTTGCAGATTGGATGCGACCCGGCTCCGCGAAGGTGCAACGACGCGCCTGGTGGGAGGCTTAAGGAGTGAGGTAAAAGGGGACCGTGCGTTGTTTGAAAGTCAGCCAAAATCCCGGCGATTGCATCGTTGCCGAACCTGCGATCCTCTGAGCGCCGGAGGCGCGAAATGAGTTAGCCCAGGCCGGAAGGCCTGGGTAAGGAGGTTATTCAGGATGCAAGCCCCGGAGGGGCGGCACTAAGTTGTTGCGAAACCCGCGAAGCTCCCAGCGCCGTAGGCGCGATGACAAGTTAGCCCACCCTGAGGCGAGCGAACGCGAAGCCGTAAGGGTGGGTAGGTGGCAAAATGATTTCGAGCGCCGTAGGTGCGACACATAAATGCGCCGCAGTTCGTGATGCGCGCGGACGACTATGTTCCAGCGCCGCAGGCGCGAAATAATGGTAGCCCAGGCCGTCAGGCCTGGGTTCGCTTGTTGGGAAAGCACGAGCCCCGGAGGGGCGGCACTGCGCTAGTCCCCGGCCGCGGCTTCTTGCTCGAATCCCGCCGTTTGGCTGGGGCTGCACGACGCGCATTTCTTATCGCGACAGAGAAAGGCGGCAGTGATGGAGTGCTTGAACACCAGGTGCTCCTGCTCCGCGGTCTCCAGCACCAGCGAGTACTTGTCGAACGACTGGACCATGCCTGAGACCTTCAAGCCATGGAGCAGGTAGACGGTAACGTGCCGCCGGCTCTGGAGAGCAGCGCCAAAAAAAGATTCCTGGATAGTGACTGCTGACATAAATAATGCAACGGCGGCTCGCCGGACCCTGCGGCAGCCGATAGAAATTTGGTTCGCCCCCCAAAATAGTGCTGCTTCATCCATCTGTCCAATATATAATTAGACTTCAGTTCATAGGTTCTAACTATGGAAGTCCATCAGCTCCGGTATTTCTGCGCCGTGGCCGAAACGGGGTCTTTTACCCGCGCGGCGGAGCGCGAACAAGTCGCCCAGCCCTCGCTTTCCCAGCAGATCATGAAGCTGGAGGAAGAGCTGGGCGTGCGTCTGTTTGACCGCCTGGGACGCAGCGTCCGCCTGACCGATCTGGGACAGATCTTCCTGCCTCGCGCCCGCGCCATTCTGATGGAGCTGCGCGCCGCCAAGGAAGAGGTCGCGGAAAAGCAATCCAGCGTCTCCGGGCCGGTGAGCGTCGGCGTGATCCCCACCATCGCTCCGTATTTTCTGCCGTCGCGCATCGCGCTGTTCCTGCGCAAGTATCCCCGCGCCGCCATCACCGTCACCGAAGACGTGACCGTCCGCCTGATTGACCGCTTGCGCGCCGGGTTGGTGGACCTGGCCATCATGGCCCTGCCCGCGCGCGGGCATGATCTGGAATGTTTCCCGCTGCGCACCGAGCGGCTGTACGCCATCCTGCCCAAGAACCACGCGCTGGGACGCAAGCGCACCGTTCTGCTCAAGGAGTTGCGCCACGAGCCGTTCCTGCTGTTGCGCGAAGACCATTGTTTTCGCGAAACCGCCATTGAGGTCTGCAAGCAGGCGCGCGTGATGCCGCAAATTGTTTTTGAAAGCGGCCAGTTTTCCAGCATTCTGGCCATGGTGGGCGCCGGGCTGGGAATTTCCATTGTGCCGGAGATGGCCCTGGTGCACCGTCCGGACTGCACCTCAGTCCTCATCGCCGACGAGCGCGCCTCGCGCACCATCGGCGTGGCCACGCTCAAAGGCCGCTTCCTCAGCCGGGTGCAACGCGCCTTCCTCACCCAGTTGCAGACGGACAGCCACGCTCATGGGCATGGTCACGGCCACGGTCGCGCCAAAAGCGCCTCTCGCTTGAAAGCGAACTCGCCGCAAAAAGTGCTGGTTCCGTAACGCGGGGTCACCCGGATTCAGACTGCTTCGCGGTTTACTTTCTTCCTGCCGCTTCCACACTGCGCGTGGGATCGGCGCCCTGCCATGTCACGTCCGCCGTGGGCCCGTAGTTGGAAACCACTCGCTTTCCCAGCAAACGCAGATAGACGCTCAACTGTGTGCGATGGTGCGCGGTGTGCAGCACCCGCCGCCAGAAAACCCATATGCGCTGGCGCTGCACGTCAAAGAAGGGAACAACTTCCAGCCACCAGGTCTGGTCGCACGCCGCCAAACGGTCCAGCCGAGGCTTGCATAGCTCTTCCTGGCGCCGGCAAAAACCTTGCGGTGTGAGCTCCTGCGGCATCAACCCCGCGGGCTCGGGTTCGCCGGGCAGGCCGATGAACTCGGCAAAGAAGCGCCGCTCAGACAGCAACTGGTGCTTCATGATCTCCAGCACGCTGCTGGAACGGTCAGCGGGCTTGAAGCTCATGTCCGGCGGAGCGAACTCCCGCCACACGCTGACGACCTTGCTGGTTTCGCTGGCGTAGGTGTCCAGTAGATGTTGAAAGATGGGGTTGGAAGCGCGCGGCACCGCGGACTCAGGGACCGCGGTGTACTCATATTGCATGGGCATGGCGGCGTACCTCAAGCGGAGACTATGCTGCTCTCCCAATAGAACTCAAGTCAAACGGAATTCCTGCCTGGCGGAACTTTCCGCAAGAATCGAGAAATTTGCCGAAGCGCGAGGGACAAACCTGTAATCTAGTAGAGAGTCTTCCCCCGGAGTGTGCGCTTGGCGAACCCCAACGATAAGAACCCCACCGATAAGAAAAAGAAATCATCCGCTCAGCATCTGAAGTCCGCCTTGCCGTTGATCCGGGAACTGATTCGCCCGCGGCGCGGGCTGCTGGCGCTGAGCTTTGGCGTATTGGTGATTGGGAGGCTGGCCGGCCTGGTGCTGCCCGCGTCCACCAAATACCTGATTGATGACGTGATTGGCAAGCATCGTTCGGACATGCTGCTGCCCTTGGTGGCGGTGGTGATTACCGCCACCTTGATCCAGGGCGTGTCTTCCTTTTCCATGACGCAACTGCTCTCCAAGGAAGCCCAGCGCCTGATCACCGAGATGCGGCGGCGCGTGCAGGAGCACGTGGGACGCCTGTCGTTGAGTTACTACGACGCCAACAAGACCGGCGCACTGGTTTCGCGCATCATGAATGACGTGGAAGGCGTGCGCAACCTCATCGGCACCGGCCTGGTGGAGTTCTGCGGCGGCGTGCTGACGGCCGTTCTGGCCCTGGGCTTTCTGCTCCGAATCAATGCCCGCATGACCGTGGTGGCCCTCAGCTTCCTGGTGGCTCTCATGGTCGCACTGGGACGCGCGTTCAAGGTGATCCGGCCGATTTTTCGCGAGCGGTCAAAGATCAGCGCGGAAGTCACCGGACGCCTCACCGAATCCCTCGGCGGCGTCCGCGTAGTGAAGGGCTACCATGCGGAAGAGCGTGAAGCCCAGGTGTTTGCCACGGGAGCGCAGCGCCTGCTGGACAACGTGCTCAAGACCCTGACCGCCACTTCGCTCATGGGGCTTTCTTCCACGGTGATGATCGGCATTGTCAGCTCCATCATCATGTACTTCGGCGCCAGCCAGGTCCTGGGCGGACACATGACCACCGGCGGACTCTTCAGTTACACCATGTTCATCGGTTTTTTGATTGCCCCTGTGGCGCAGATTGCCGCCATCGGAACGCAAATCACGGAAGCTCTGGCCGGCCTGGACCGCACGCGCGAAGTGCTCAACGAAGCCCGTGAAGACCAGGACCCGCAGCGCACACTCATTTTGCCGGAACCCATCCAGGGCGAGATTGCTTTCGAACACGTGGACTTTTCCTACGAACCGGGCAAGCCCGTGCTGGACGACGTGAGCTTTTCGTCGCGGCCCGGTACCGTCACCGCGCTGGTCGGGTCGTCGGGCTCGGGCAAGTCCACGATGATCGGTCTGGTGGCGGCGTTTTACAAACCAACTTCCGGACGCGTCCTGGTGGATGGCGTTGATCTCAGCCAGGTGCGTCTCAGCTCCTATCGCGGCGCTTTGGGTGTGGTGTTGCAGGATTCTTTTCTCTTCGACGGCAGCATCCGCGAGAACATCGCTTTCTCGCGCCCGGACGCCACCGAAGACCAGATCATGCAGGCCTGCCGCATCGCCCACGTGGACGAGTTCGCCGAACGCTTTCCCGAAAAGTACGCGACCATCATCGGCGAGCGTGGCGTGAAACTTTCGGGCGGACAGAAGCAGCGGGTGTCCATCGCCCGCGCCGTGCTGGCTGATCCGCGCATCCTGATCCTGGACGAAGCCACGTCGAGCCTCGATTCCGAATCGGAAGCCTACATCCAGCAGGGCCTCAAATATCTAATGGAAGGCCGCACGACGTTTGTCATCGCCCACCGCTTGTCCACTATCCGCCAGGCCGACCAGATTCTGGTGGTGGAAGCCGGCAAGATCGTAGAGCGCGGCAAGCACGAACATCTCTTGGCGCTCAAAGGCCGCTACCACGATCTCTACATGCGCCAGCACGGCCTGGAAACCAATCTGTTCCTTGCTCCCGGCGAAGGCGACAAAGTGGAAGAAGCAACAGCTTCCGGACGCGGCGGCGCCGGCGACCCCGATGCCATCAGCCTGATTCGCGGTGGGGGGTCAAGTCTCTAGTCGCAAGATATCTTGAAAGCGCTGGTTAAGCCTTTCGCCGCGGGTTTCGCTGTTCGATAAGAATGATCGGCAACGAGCTGTTCGCGCCCGCTTCTTCGCACCCAACAATCGCTAAGCACAAGAATCGCTGAGAAAGATTGGCCGTGACGGCTGACACATACGCTGGCGGACAAGCGCTCGTAACATCAATGGTGAGGTTCTTGGTATGAATTTCACTGATGTTCTCAAAAAAACGCCGCGCGGTGCGGGAATTTACACTGGCTGCCATTTCGCGGCCGGAGATCGAAGCGCTGATTAGCGAAGCCATCGAAGCGCCCAGCGCCATGAACTTGCAACCGTGGGCCTTCGCCGTGGTGTTGGACCGCGACCAGATTGACCGTTACGCTCAGCGCGCCAAGGATTCTTTGCTGGCAAAGCTGTCGAAATTATCAGACCCCGTCCAACACAGGTTCGAGCAGCGCATGCTGGAAAACCCGGATTTCAGTCTGTTCTATCACGCGCCGGCCCTGGTGCTGGTGCTGGCCAAGTCCTCTGAGGCGCAAGCCGATGAAGACTGCTGCCTGGCCGCACAGAGCTTGATGCTTGCCGCTCGTGATCGTGACCTGGGTACCTGCTGGATTGGCTTTGCCCGGCCCTGGCTGAATCTGCCGGAGACCAAGGCAGAGCTCGGCATCCCGCCGGAGTACCAGGTGGTTGCGCCTATTGTGCTCGGCCATCCCGTGGCCTGGCCGGAGTCGCACGGGCGTAAGCCGGCGGAGATTTTGTGGATTGCCCCGGTTGAAGCCAAACAACGCAAGCTGGCGGCGGTTTAACTCACCACGTTGGGGGTAGATCCAGGCAGTCACCAGGACCAGACGTGATCAACCACAGGACGCACAGGAACACCAAAGTAGTACAATCCTGCTTCTTTGTGATCCTTCGTGTCCTTTGTGGTGAAGAATGAAACTTAATTTGCTGAAGATTGCTGTCCTGCTCGGCTCCGTAACAGCCGCCTTTACCCAAACGCCTCCCGCTCCACCCAAGCCGCTTGATCTGCTCAAGGCCCGCCTGGAAACCATCGCCCACGGCGTGAGCGCGGACTGGGGTATCTACATCAAGTCCTTGGACACCGGCGAAGAAATCGCCATCCACGCCGACGCGGCCATGGACACCATGAGCGCCATCAAGATCCCTCTGCTCGTGGACGTCTACCGCCAGGTGGATGCCGGCCGGATCAACACGGCGGACCGCATCGTGATGCACACCAGCGACAAGCGCTTCGGCACCGGCGTCCTCCGCACGCTGGACAACGGCCTGGACCTGAGCTTCCATGACGCGCTCATGCTGATGATCATCCAGAGCGACAACACCGGCACGGACATGGCTTTTGCCAAAGCCGGCGGCCCGGCGCACGTCACCCAGACCATGCGCGAGCTGGGCTTGAACTCCATCACCGCCACTGGCACCACGTTTGAATGGTTCCGCGCGCTGGCCGAGCCGGGCGACCCGTTGTACGCCAAAATCACGCCGGAAGACCTCTTCACCAAGGGCTTTCCCGCAAAACTTACCGACGCTGACGTGGAGCGCTTCCACTTTGAAGGCAAGCATCCCTTCGGACTTTCCAGCGCGCGCGACATGGGCCGCCTGCTGGAAATGATCGCCACCAACAAAGCCGCCAGCGAAAAATCCTGCAAAGAGATGATGCGCATGATGGGCCTGCAGCAGTTCCGCAGCCGCATCCCCAAATACATGGACGATGACACCAACACCCCGCACAAGACCGGCGACTTTCCGCCGTACATCGCCAACGACGTGGGCCTGATTGAAACGCCCGCCGGCCGCGTGGTGGTGGTGTTCTTCTCCGCGCACCATCGCGGATTTTATTCCGAGCTGGAAGACGCGATTGCCAGAATGAGCGAGCAGGTGTGGGGATATTTTAATTATCGGGGAAAGCAGAAACAATGAGGAGAACGTGTAACCATAAGCTGGTACGTGCGTAGCCAAGAGTGCTAGAGAATACCAACGCGGTCCTGATGGTCTTGGGCGGCATTGCCCTGTTGATCGTCATTATCATAGCGGATTGGAAACTCGACAGCCGCCGCATTCGGCGTGAGATTGAATCGAGAGGCGGTAAGATTGTTGACATTGCCGCCAACTGGGATGGATACAGCAGCCGCTACCGGCGTGCCTATGACGTCTTCTATATCACTCGTCGCGGTCAGCATGTCAAAGCTACCTGCACAACCAGCCTTGTGTCCGGAGTAGATTGGTTATCTAAAAGTCCTCCTGGGATTCGCTCGCCGCTTGTTTTTGACGACAGCGCTGAAACTACAAGGTTATCCTCAGCCGCGGAAGAGGTCGCGCCCAGTGAAGGTGAAGCGGAACCGCCCGAGCCCATTCGTTGCTTTGAATGCGGAGCCGCGATTCCGTCAGATCAGGTTCGTTGCCCACAATGTGGTTGGAGTTACAAGGGAAGCTAAGATAACGTACTTTTGCTTTTGATCCCTGACCTTTGTTTCGGCCACAACGTTTCGCGTCCGGAGACGTATCTCCGTTGATGTCTGACACTCTGGTCCCTGCTTTGAGGGTTGATCACGAAGAGGCTAGGTTCTTGCCTTTACCAACTCCATCGCCTCTTCCTTCGTGCTGACCGTCCAGTCACCGCCCGTCTTTCCACCAAACGCGAGCGTAATCCTACCGCCCTTTCTTCGTCGGGCCGGCTTTGATTGCGGCTTCTACTTTGGCCAGCAAATCTTTCGCAGGTTGTTGAAAAGGACCCTGCATCCCGGCGACTTCGCCCAGCGCGGCTTTGCCTTCCGCGAGTTTGCCGGTCTTGGCGTACACAAAGCCCAGGCGATAGAGCGCGGTGGAGTAGTTGTCGGCGTTGCCTTTGAGCTCTGCCGTGGCGGTCTTCAGTTCGGCGATGGACGCCGCGTCTTTCCCCTCTTTCATCAGCGCGTAGCCCAGCGCCGAGTGGGCCAAGCCGGAGTACAGGCGAGCCTTGTCCGCGTCGAGAACAGGTTGTGCAGCGGGTTTGTCAGCGGCCGACTGGGTCTTGACCAGGTCCAATGCCTTGCGCGCGTAGCCCTCGCCGCGGGCGGTGTAGCCGGGGGCGGAACTTTCCCCGAAGGCTTCGGCCAGCATCACCAGTGTGGCCACGCTCTTGGGGTTGGCGGCCAGGGCCTTTTCGCCGAAGCTGGCCAGGCGCGACGCGTCGTTGAGCTGGCCCAGCGTATAGATAGCTAGTTGCATCACCTGCTCCTGATACCGCGACTCTGGAAACGCTGCGAGATAACGCTCAATGTAGCCCATGCGCTTTTTGGAGTTTTGTTCCGCCACCATGGCGTTCAACCCTGACACCTCAAGGAACTGGTAGGTCTGGCGGTAGGGCTCCTGCGCCTGCTGGATCTCCAGCGCAATCAACTCGGGGTCCTTGCCTTCCGGCTTGGGGATGGTCCCCGCGATGCCGTTGAAGGCTGTGCCGCCGCGCACCGCGCAGTCCACCAGCACGTCATTGGCGTTGGCCCGCTGGGCCACAGTCGCCAGCGTCATGAGCAGTTCAAGGTCATTGGGCTGCAGGGCCACGGCCTGCTGTCCGTGCTCCAGGGCCTTGGCGTTGTCACCCTGTTCGTAATATTGCTGCGAGAGCTGCCAGTTCCCGTACGCCACGGCCTGCGGGTTCGCGGCAAAGTCTTTGACGAAGGCCTGCAACAGGACCATTTTCTTCTGCGGGTCAGTCTCGTCCGTAATGGCCTGGATGGCCTTGTCTTCCGGCGTGCCAACGGGGATCGCAATCCGGGTGACCTGCGCGCCGGCAACGCCTGCCAGCAGAAGCATCATGACGATGAAAGCTCGTCTCATGCCGCACCTCCAACAACTGCGGGGCCTACTCGATGGCATGTTAGTCCCGGAAGAAACCGGGAGCAAGCGGCGATTGGCAAGACGTGTTCGCGTGGCAGCCGGGCTCTTCTATTGCGACTGGCTTGCTCAGGCGCCGGCTTTCGCCCGCACCAACTCCAGCGCCTCTTCTTTCGTGCTGATCGTTCCTTCCAGTTGCGCGTCTTCGACTGCCGTCAGCCATTCTTTGAATTGCGGACCGGGCTGGTAGCCGGCGGCGATCAGGTCGCTGCCGGTGATGAGCGGCGCGGGGCGGATTTGCTCGGCCGGCAAGGCGTGGAATTTCTCTTTCGCGAAGTCGTAGAGCGAGAGATCGCGATGGCTGCTCAGGCAGTCCAGCCGATGCAGCTCCAGATGTTCTTCGAACTTCGGCAGGCGGAAGAACCGCTTGAGCGTGGAGTCTCTCATCCGCGTGACCTCCATGAACTTCATGTGGTTGGCGACCAAGGCGCACACCTGGTCTGTCTCGTCGCTGGAGAGGCGCAGGCGACCGCAGATCTCCTGCGCCATTTTGGTCCCAACTTCGGCGTGCTGGTCAAAGCGGATGCGGTCCGGGGCCACGCGAAACGTGGGCGGCTTGCCCACATCATGCAGCAGTACGCCCAGCGCCAGGCTCTTGGAGCATCCAGCGGGAAGCTGTTCGAGCAACATCATGGTGTGGACCCACACGTCGCCTTCCGGATGATATTGCGGCGGCTGCTGGACGCCCTGCATCTTCTTGATCTCCGGCAGCACTTCGGCGAGTAGTCCCGTTTCATCCAGCAGCTCAAAAGCGCGCTTGGCACGGCCTTCGGTGAGCATCTTCAGAATTTCATCGCGGATGCGTTCGCGACTGACCTGATGAATGTCCGCGGCCAGTTCTTGGATCGCGACAAACGTTTGCGGCTCGATCACATAACCAAAGCGCGCGGCAAAGCGCACGGCCCGCAGCATGCGCAGCTTGTCTTCGGCAAAACGCTGGTGCGGCTGGCCGATGGCACGGATGATCTGGCGCTCCAGGTCAGCTCGTCCGCCGACGAAGTCCAGCACTTCGCCGCTCTCCGGATCAAGCAGCAGGCCGTTGATGGTGAAATCGCGCCGCTGGACGTCAAGCCGGGCTTCGCTGGAGAACTGCACTTGATCGGGATGGCGGCCATCCGAGTACGCTCCGTCACTTCGGAAAGTCGCGACTTCAATGGCGTAGTTGTCGCGCTCGCCTTCAGGGCCATCGCGCAGGACCGGCACCAGCACCACGCCAAACTGCGCGCCCACGGCGTAGGTCTTGGGGAACAAGCGCATCACTTCCTGCGGCTTGGCGGATGTGGCCACGTCGTAGTCGGCGGGCTCGCGCTCGAGCAGCAGATCGCGCACGCATCCGCCGGCGAGATAAGCGGAGTGGCCCTTCTGGCGCAGAACACCCACGATGTTGACGGCTTGTTTTGCTTTGTCCGAAGTAAGCTTCACTGTGTCTGGCTTGTTTCTCCCCGGTACCGGTCTTCTGATCGGCGTTCATCCGCGAAAATCCGCGGTAAGTTTTGCTCTGCGTCGCGCTCGCCACCGCCCTCATCAAATAATATAGACATATGCCTGACGCCTGCATTCTGGGAATTGAAACTTCATGCGACGAGACCGCCGCCGCGGTGGTCTGCTCGGGAGAACGCGTGTTGTCCAACGTGGTCTCTTCGCAGATTGCCACGCACCAGCCTTATGGCGGAGTAGTGCCGGAGCTGGCTTCGCGCGAGCATCTGCGAGCCATCGTCCCAGTGGTCCGCCAGGCGCTGGAGCAAGCCGGACGCAGCTATGAAACCGTGGACGCCATCGCCGTCACCCAGGGGCCCGGTCTGGCCGGAGCTTTGCTCGTGGGCATCAGCTACGCCAAGGCGCTGGCCTTCGCACTGGAAAAACCGCTGATCACCGTGAACCATCTGGAAGGCCACATCCACGCTGTGTTGCTGGAAGAGAGGCAAAGGCTGCAAGCTGAGCGGCCGGGGCACAGCTTTGATGTCGCGTTTCCCGTGCTGGCGCTGGTGGTTTCCGGCGGGCACACCCATTTGTTTCTTGCCGAAGAGCACGAACTTGGCTGGCGATATCAGAACATCGGACGCACGCGCGACGACGCTGCCGGCGAAGCCTATGACAAAGTCGCCAAGCTGCTGGGCTTGGGCTACCCCGGAGGTCCGGTGATTGACGCGCTGGCGCCGCATGGCAACCCGCGCGCCGTGAAATTCGGTTCCGCGCAGATCAAACATCGCAATCGCGGTACACCCAAAGACCGGCAAACGCCGTACGATTTTTCCTTCAGCGGAATCAAAACCGCCGTGCTGCGCTACGTGGAGCTGGAAAACATGCGCCCGGCGATTGCCGCCCGGCAACAGGCGCTGGCGGCCATGGCCACGCCGCGAGCGGACGACGTGCTTCCTCTGTGCGACAAAAAGACGCTTGATCTGGTGGCCTCATTCCAGCGGGCTGTGGTGGAAGACCTGGTGTCCAAGACCTTGGAGGCGGCCGAGGAGCGCGGCGTGCGGACGCTGTTTGTCACCGGCGGCGTGGCCGCCAACAGCGAACTGCGCTCGCACTTTATTCGCGAAGGCGCGCAGGCCGGCCTGGCCGTCTATTTCCCGTCGCGACGGCTGTCCACCGACAACGCCGCCATGATCGCCGCGGGGGCCTATCCCAAGTTTCTGGCACACGAGTTCGCGGACGCGGAATTTTCCGCGGACGCGTCATTGGCATTGTAAAGAGCTGCTGGCGGAGAGCAGGGAACTAGCGGATTGTGCTGGCCGGCAAAATAGTTTCCACGGCGCGGCGAAGCTGGTCGGCGATATCAATGTCTTTGAAAATCACCCAGCGCGCGCGATCATCGGTGGATTGCTCGGTAGACTGCCGTTGCGCCAGCACCACCACCGGGATGGTGGCGGTTTTCGGATCTTTTTTCAACGCGGCCATGAACTGGTAACCGTCCATTTTGGGCATTTGCAGATCGGTTACGATCAGGTCCGGCTGCAAGTTGACAAGAAGCTCCAGGGCCTCTACGCCGTTCGTGGCAGATTCCACAAGAAATCCGCGCCCTTCCAGCACACGGCAAACCGTGTGGCGGATGAGCATGGAGTCGTCCACGACTAAGGCAGATAGAGCCATTTAGATTGTTTCCCTGAGCGGAGCGTTATATAAGAAATTACCAATACGGCCCCACGGCGGCAAGCCGGAAATCACCCTGTGGCGGTACCAAAGTCATTGTGCCGCCAGGCGGCTGGACAGGGAAACTCAAGCTTCTTCCGGCTTGATGTCTTCCTCAATGGCCATGTCTCTGAACTCGCTAGCTTCAAAAACGTCGCCACATTCCTGGCATTCAACGAACTCAGCGTCTTCTTCGCGGGCCACAACCCGCACGCGCGGATGCCTGCAGAGCTTCTCCATAACTTTTTTTTGGGGAGGTCGGTTCGTAATGGGTGAATTCTGATTCGGGTCCATATTCGTACCAAGGCGCGCTTGATAGCGCCGGTTGGGCGAATTTCCCGGTATTTTAAGCCCGTCCTGTAGGTTGTCAAGTGTTTCTGCGAGGCTGCTGCCTTGTCAGTCAAGGTCCGCATGAAATCGCGAAGGCGCCTTTCGATCCACGCTTTCCTGTGCTGAAACGACTGGAACCGGTGGGTATTCACAACAAAGTGGCCGAATCACCTTAAGCTGGTAAAGCCCAGTGTTGTCGCCGCTGGGGAATTTGAATGTCTTTGATTTTAAAGGGACTTGCATTGCTATCTACCAAATTTGGTATATAGGTGTCGGGCGATCTTCAATATTGAGTATATGACCTTAGCCCAGTTCCCTTAAGTAACTGATTAATAAAACGGTTAATCTTGGTATCTCGATTGCGGACATAAATGCAGGCACTGCTGTGGGGGACCAGGGGGCTTTTGCGTATCTTCGTCATGAGTTATAGGGGTTATCCCTCCGGCTGCCATTCTCATCAACCAATGGAGACAAGAGGATGAATTCAAAACTGCGCTGCTTTGCAGTATTAGTCGCAGCTTTCCTGGTGCTGGCGTGTGCACTGCCGGCCATGGGACAGGTCATCAAGGGCTCAATTTCGGCCCAAGTGACTGACCCCCAAGGCGCGGTGGTACCCAACGCCCAGGTAAAAGCGAAGAACATGGCCACCGGGATCGTGTTCCCCACAACCACTGACAGCTCAGGTCTTTTCCGGCTGAACCTCATACCGGTCGGGACCTACACCGTAGAGATTGCAGCTCAGGGATTCAAGACTGCCTCTCTGCCGGGCGTAATCGTTGAAGCCGGCCGCGACGCCGGTCTGGGCTCCATCAAGATGGTCATCGGCCAGAAGACTGAAGCTGTGGAAGTGACCGCGGAAGCTCCGCTCATTACCCCCACAGAATCGCAGATCACCAGTTCCTGGTCCGGCACCACGCTGAACACCTTTGCCGGCATTCAGGAGAATGAAGGCCTGGATCGCCTGGCGCTTTTCGTGCCCGGCGTCACCGCCACTCGCAGTGACAACTTTTCCAACACCAACGGCACCGGCTTCTCCAGCAACGGACTGCGCGGCCGCAACAACGACCAGGAAATTGACGGCCAGAACAACAATGACAACAGCGTGGGCGGTCCCGGGCTGTTCCTGTCCAACACGGAATTTGTCGGCCAGTACGTGATCGTGACCAACAACTTTGGTCCGGAATACGGCCGCAACGCCGGTTCGGTGGTGAACATCATCACCAAATCGGGCAGCAACGCCTGGCACGGCAGCATTTTCGGCGTTGAGAACAGCAACTTCCTGAACGCGTTGAGCAACACCCAGAAGAACACCAACAAGCCGGGAACCACCTCACCGTTCACCGGCCCGCCGCGCAGCAACAATGAATTCTCCGGCGGTACGGTCGGCGGCCCGATTATGAAGAACAAGATGTTCTTCTTCGGCGGCTTTGACGACCAGTTGATCGGCGCGCAGAGCGTTTTCACGACTACATCCTTGTCGCCCACGCCGGCCGGTCTGGCCAAGTTGGGGTCCTGCGGCGTTGATCCCCGGGCGCTCGGCATCCTGCAAAAGTTCGGGCCGTATGCCTTTGGCGGCAACCCCACGCCCAGAAATACATCTTTTGCAACTATCGGAAGCTGTGTTGCTGCGAACCCGGCCGATCCCAATGGTGTTCAGGTGGGCGGCGTGACTCGCGTTCTGCCTACTCCGTTCCACGGTTATGACTTCATTATGCGTTCCGATTGGCAGTCCGGCGCCAACAACATCATGGGGCGCTACCTGTTCAACCGCAACAACACCTTCAACAGCAATGACAACGGCGCTGCCGGCTGGCTGATCAACGTTCCGGCTTTGAGCCAGGCTGCTTTGATTAGCTGGACCCGCAACTTCGGCGCGCACATGGTCAATGAGTCGCGCGTGAGCTTCGGGCGACTCAACGTGCAGTTCGGCGGTGGCTTCAATCCGTTCGAGCCTGGCCCGGGCAACATCCTGGAAGCGTTAACCAACATCACCTTTCAGGCTGGCGGGGCGCTGAGCATCGGGCCGGCTACCAACCTGCCGCAATCCCGCCTGGTAAACACATGGCAGGGGCAGGACAACTGGAACTACGTGATGGGCAAGCACTCGTTGAAGGCCGGCGCGAACTTCAGCTACCAGCGCTCTCCTAACGTCTTCCTGCCGATCGTCAACGGGGCCTATCGTTTTGCTAACTTGAACAGCTTCCTGACCACCTACACGCCCAACCGCGTGCAGATCGCCAACGGCAATCCGAATCTGGATTTCCGTGAGTACGATACGTTCCTGTATGCCGGCGACGACTGGAAACTGGGCCAGCACCTGACCCTGAACCTGGGCGTCACCTGGACTTACTACGGAACGCCTTCCAACCTGTTCAACGATCTGACCACGCCGCGTGAGTCCAATCCGGCGACGGCCTTCTGGCTGACGTCGCTGCCTCTGGATCAGCGCACCACGCCGAAGATTCCCAGCGTGATGAACAGCTTTGGTCCCAGCGCCGGCTTTGCTTATTCCCCGCAGTGGGGCGGCTTCATCACCGGCCACGGCAAAACCGTAATCCGCGGCGGCTATCGCCTGCTGTATGATCCGCCGTTCTACAACATCTTCGTCAACATGTCGTCTTCGTCACCCATGACGTTCCTCCAGACGATTACCTCTGGGTTCAACGCCAACATGTTGCCGGCGATTCCTACGGGTCCCAACGTGCGTTCCGCGCTGGCGGCCAACCTGCTGCCCAACACGTTTGATCCACGCACTCAGAACGAAACCCAGATCACCCCGAATTTTGGTCCGGATAAGGTGCACACCTGGAGCTTCGGTTTTGAGCGCGAGATCACCAAGAACTCGGTCATTGAAGCCCGCTACGTCGGCAACAAGGGCACCAACCTGTTCCAGACGGTGGACGGCAACCCCTACGTGGGTACCGCTGCTAATCCGGGCCAGTTGCAATTTGGATTGCTGCCTGCCGGCACGCCTTCCTGTGCGGCGACTACGCAGCAGGGCCCGCCCAGCACTGTGGGAACTGACGTGGGTCGCCTGAGCTGCGGTTTCGGCGTTGTCCGTACCCGCAACAACGGCGGATTCTCTGACTACCACGGCGTCCAGGTAGAGTTCCGGGCCGCCAACCTGTTCAAACAGTTGTTCATCCGTTCGGGCTATACCTTCAGCAAGAACCTGGACAACGTGAGCGAAATCTTTGCCACGGGCACTGCCGGCAACACCTTGTTCGCCGCCCAGAACCCGTTCCAGACTGGCGGCGCGGAGCGCTCCATCTCCGGCTTGGATATCCCCAACGTTTGGACCGTCCAGTTCACCGAGCAACTCCCATTCTTCAAGGAACAGCACGGTTGGATGGGACACGTTCTGGGTGGATGGGCCATGTCGGCTGATTATCTGCTGGCTTCCGGCCAGGGATACACGCCAATCCAAGGTGGCGAATCGCTCGGCATCGCCGCGGCGCCCAACCCGTTCGGCAACCCGTATGACTCGGCCTTTGTCAGCGCCTTCGTCGGCGACAGCGCTCGCCTGTTCTACGGGAACAAGAACGCCCCGGCGAACACCATTGGCGTATTCGCGGCCGATGGTTGCGCGTACGGAAACGCTGGTTTCTTTGGTGGCTTCACTTCAGCCGCCCAGAAGACCGCTCTGTGCACCCTGGCGACCGCCACCCCGACCGCGTTGGTCAGCGTGAACGATCTGAACCACAACACCATCACCACAGTCACTAACAATGACATTCGCTTCATCATCAACGCCCGCACTGCTCAACAGGTGTTCGGCACGCCGTTCGGCAATTCACCGCGCAACCCCCAGCGCGATGCCATTTCCAACATTGCCAACTTCTCCGTGTTCAAGAGCATCAAGTTCGCTGAGCACTCGGCGTTTGAGATGCACGCGACTGTCAACAACGCGTTCAACCACTTCAACTTCGGCAGCGTCGTTCCTAACGTGGAATTCGCTGGTCGCGGCCTCTTTGGCGGCGATTTCGCCAATCCTTCCGTCACGGCCGCTGGCGGCCGCGTACTGTTTATTGGCGGCAAAGTCACCTTCTAACCAGAGATCAACACTCTGATAACCCCCGCCGGC